>JAJYDQ010000091.1 GCA_021777225.1 Deltaproteobacteria bacterium | reverse complement strand
CGCCAAAAAGCGACTAAATTTTGTGGACGCTTTACCTTTTCTCTGCCTGGGTGTCTGGACCGCTCTGGTTCTGATTATGCCCGCCAACCATTACGGAAATTTTGATGAATTCCATCACCGTCCATTTCACTTTTTCTACTATATCTTCGTTATCTGGTTGATCGGCAGGTCATGCAACCTGTTGTTCGAGAAAGCGGATCAATGGAAACATAAGGCCACCATTCCCGTCCCGAAACTCAAGATAGTCTTAGTAATGTCAGTGCTCGGGTTATTGGTACTCCCGTGGTATTTCGGAAAAAATGTGCTGAACATTGGCCCATGCGCTGAACGCCATCAGAATTTCAAGATAGACAAAGGTTTATGGGAATCGACGGAGTTTATCAGAACACACGGAAAACCCGGCGAAATCTTCCTCGATTCACGTGAGGACAATCTCCTGAATTTCATAACTGGGGTCAGCGAACGTCGGCCTTTCTTGTCTGAGCCATATCATCTTTTTGTATCAAGGCACCGTTCAGGTTCAGGATTAATCGAACAGAGGCAAAAGCTTCATGAAGAATTGAAAAAATGCGATTCTGCGGAATGTGTCAACAGAATCGCTTCAAATTGTAACACTAAATGGTATTTGGCTCATCCAGAAGACGGTCTCACGTGGGAGTCGAACCTCAATATGAAACCGGTGTTTGAATTTCGTGGATACCGAGTCTTTGATTTTTACAGGTCGCCACGCGTTTATAGACACAATCAGGTTCTCTTTTTCTTAGATATCCTCGCGGATTTGCCGTCAACATCAATCTCTCCATGGATGTATCAACAATGAACTCATCATTCTTCGCCAGAAACTCCCGCACGGCCTCCATTGGACCAGGGCCGAATTCCGGCAATACTGGGTGGCCATTGATGTTGGTGTCTTCCACGATCAGATAGCTTCCTGGAGTTACCATATCCTTCAAACAATTCAGTTCATCTAACACGTGCTCTTTGGAGTGATCAGAATCAAGTATAACCATTACCGTATCCAAACCCGCCGATTCCTCTTCGAGTTTGAGAAGCACAATCTCGTCTGTAGAGGAACCCTTGATATACTTGAGCCTGCGATGGCGTGGCCGAGGCTTTTCCGGGTCAGGACCGTCGCTTATGTCCACGGAAATAACCCTGCCATGATTCGCAGCCTCGAGGATTGTAGCCAGGAACAGGGCGGAACCGCCATATAGAGTACCCGTTTCTACAATAAGATCAGGCCTCAGTTTATGGATTAGTTCCTGATAAATCCACAGATCGGTCGGGAATTTCTGGATGGGTGTGCCCAACCAGTGTGTGCTTTTCCATGTTCTGTTTTCATCGTTGTAATAGATTTTGTTGAATTCTGAGATCAGATTGTGGTGTGACATCGATTCCCCCCGTTTGCCCTGCTTGGAGAGGGCATAGTTGTTAATTAACTAAAACAACTACATCACATTGTTTGTTAAAGCAACTTATTTTTGAGGTCGAAACAGTTAACTTTGACATCACCGAGAAATATTCACCGTGACATTCCTGTTTGTGATAAAAACCTATCAGTCTTTGAATATTGAGGATTGCTTGTTGAATCATTCGGCCAAAAAAACTGTTCCTGAACTGAGCGCTCTGGACTCTGTATTCCGAAAGTTCCCCGAGATTCAGGCCGTCTATCTTTTTGGGTCGGTCGCGACCGGAAAGGCCAAAGCTGGAAGTGACCTGGATATTGGCATTGTAACCAAAACTCCGTCGCTTCATGAAAGGAAGCTCGACATCCTGACAGATCTCGCCAGACTTGGGTTTTGTGAGGTAGATTTAGTGTTCCTGGACGTAGAAGACATCGTTCTAAGGTTCGAGATTGTAAAACACAACAAGGTCATCTATCAGAGAAGTGATTTCGATAAAGGAGAATACTATTCCAGGATATTGCGTCAGTATTTTGATTTTTTGCCATATCTAAAGGTTCAAAGGGAAGCTTTGAAAAGGAGAATCCTTGATGGTAAACATTGAAATCCTGCGTAAGAGGATCAATAAGCTGGAAGAATATTTGCGTATCCTGAGTCGTCTTTGCAGATACAGTTATGAGGAATTTGTAGAAGAACCGGAGCGATATGGCTCGGCTGAACGTTTTTTACAGCTTGCTATCGAGACTATAAATGATGTTGGCAATCATGCAGTAGCTGACCTGGAACTCGGGGAGGTAAGCTGGCAAAGCGATGTTCCCAGATTACTAGCCGAACATGGGTATCTGTCAGAAGAACTCGAGAAACGATGGATAAAGATGATAGGGTTCAGAAACATCCTTGTTCATGAATATTTGAACGTAGACCATAAACTTGTTTATGATATTATGAAGAAAAGTGACAGCGATTTCAGGGATCTAATTGAGGTATTCGCCCGGTGGATATGAGCGCTCTTTCGAGCAAACCGGTGATGATTGTCTTTCCTTACCCTTTTCACGTTCTTGTGCTGAGGACACATGTGGTCCACTAATTGGCGGCTCGTTGCGCCACAAATCTCTTGTACTCCGAAACAACGTGTTCAGGCACGCCATTAGCCTGAACCTGCCCATGATCCAGCCAGTAGGCGTAATCGCACATTTCCTCAACCTGATTCAGATCATGCGAGACAAAAAGGATGGTAACCCCTTGTGCTCGAAAATTTTCAATGCGCTCCTTGCACTTGGCCTGGAAAGCGTCATCCCCCACACCGAGGATCTCATCGACAATCAGGATATCGGGGTCCACATCGGTGGCTATTGCAAAGCCAAGACGAGCTATCATCCCACTCGAATAGGTTCTCAGAGGAGCGTCGATAAATTCTCCAAGCTCTGAGAAATCTATTATCTGATCAAGTTTTTGAGTTATTTCCTTATTTGTGCAGCCAAGTATCGTTCCGTTGAGATACGTATTTTCACGACCGGTAAGCTCCGGATCGAAGCCTGCGCCGAGTTCGATCAGAGGAGCGATTCTTCCATTGATCTCAACCTTACCTTCGATCGGTTTAATTACGCCCGCCAGGACTTTTAGCAACGTGCTCTTACCCGCGCCATTTCTACCGACAACACCGACTACCTTGCCTGTGGCTGATTCAATGTCAATGTTTCTGAGCGCCCAGAACTCCTCATAATCGTAACGTCCCCCCTTAATTCGATAGATCAGATATTCCTTAACCGAACGAATTACCTGTTTTGGCAACTGGAATTTTACTGAAACGCCTGAAACATTGATAGCTTGGATCACAGTAGTGCCAGCCTCCGATTATCTATAGTGTCATTTCGAACGCAGTGAGAAATCTATTCTGCCGCTCTGATAGATCTCGTCGCTCACTCTAGGTGACACTTACTAACATCATAAAGAGTTATATTCAAATGCTTCGCGTAAAGGTAAAAGTCCTTGTCAGAAGTAAAAATCGGAACGCTTCTTCCTTCAGCAACGGCGCAGATTAAAAAATCGACCTGCGATCCTTGAACCCCGGATTTACGACAGGTATTGTAAAACTCCGCTGCTCGCTCATAATCCTGCTGGTTAAGAGGAAGGTCTTCGAAGGCTCGAAGCTTTTCTTTAAGCGTTTCAAATTGCGCCTGAACGGTAATACCTGACAGCAACTCCTGTCGAATGGGTCCAATTAGCGCTACTCGAACGTCACTAATCAGTTCATTCAGTTCGTAAATGAGAGATTGATCTTCCTTGGAAGTTGCGCCTGATCTTCTCAATGCTAACGACCAGACCGAAGTATCAACAAGTACTTTCATTGGCGTGATCTGTTTTTCTTGTAGTTGTAATCAGGATCGTAATCTACTGTTCCGAAGAGTGAAATAATCTGGACCTGCTTTCTTCTTTGAATGTACTCTTTAAGGGCTTCCGTAACAGCAGCTTTTTTAGTTCGAGCGCCACCGATCGCTTGAGCTTCCACTATGAGTTTATCATCAATCGCAAGGTTTGTAGCCATATTCAACCTCCACACAATATATTACACATATAGATGTGTAACGTCAAGGTGTCTCAAGTAATATCTATATTCATAAACTACACATAATACACGAAATCATCTTCCGCTCTTTTGAATATCCGATATCCGATGATCAGCGTCACAACCGCCAGCAGAGCGCTCATCGCTATTATCCCCAAGCTCGGGAGCGTCCCGTGGTAAATAGGGTATCTGAAACACTCGATAAAATAATACATGGGGTTCATTTTGATAAGTACTTGATATTGATCGGGCACTATATCCATCGGATACATTATGGGAGTAAGGAACATCCAGGGCATGAGGATCACATTATAGAACTCGCCGACATCCAGAAAAAATACCGTCAGAGACGCGAGTATCAAAGCCACCCCCAGCGTGAACATGGTTACCAGGATAAATGGCACGATCAGAAACAACATCGCTGCATGAAGCCCATTTCCCAGAATGGGAATAACAATAAGCAATGGTATCAGCGCCGCCCCCAAATTGACCAATGCGGACACAATCACGGAAAAGACCAGCACAACCTTTGGAATATAAACCTTTTTGATCAGAGACCCTGCGTTTATGATACATTTGGACGCTGTAGTCGTGCTCTGCGAAAAGAAATTCCATACGAGGTATGCGGACAAAAAATAAACAACAAAATCTTTGGTCGGGAATCTGAATATTGTTGAGAAAACAACTGTGTAAACTGCTGTCATAATTATAGGATTCAGCATGGTCCACATGAATCCGATCACTGATCTCTTGTAACGAACCGTAAGTTCACGGTGCACGAGGTTGAACAGAAGATCCCCCGATATAAACATGTCTCTAATATTGCCCCCCACATTAATTATGTAGATCAACAGGCCCTAATGATTCAGGGAATTGGTTACTCTATTTTGATGTCAGAGTCAAAGGATTTGAGAAAAGAAAACGATGGCGTCAATTTTCTCATGGCAGACCCCTATGAGTATTGTCATCTCGAGTGAGCGCAGCGACAAGATCTTTCCCTGACCTGTGTACCAACATATTCGGTAAACAGGTAATCCTCGAATCAGGGTAGACACGCGGGTCTACCCCCCTACGGCAATTCTTAAATCATATGTCCATCCGTGCATGTGGGATTTCGATAGGGGCGGGCCCACGTGTGCGCCCTGTATTTACGGGCTTACCCCCGCAGTCGGGGCAAATATGATCACTCTTGAATGTATTCCCTTTTGGGCCGCTTCTGCGGTCCAACGTTCATTACCCATGACTGCGCCATGGGTAATTCGGTATTGGGTTATTGTTGTTGCTTTTCGATGGCTGCGCCACGGTTATATTGAGGAATTGTTTTTATAGTTTTATCGTTTCCATAAGCCTCTAAAAATCATGTCATATAATTGGCCAGGGTTCTCTTGGCCCCTTGGCTTCAAACATCCCAATGGTTTTTCTTGCGGCATCAAAAACCTCATGCGGCCACAACATCTTCAGGCATTTGACATCGTAAGGACACTCTTGTGGGTTAGCCTTACGGCAAGGGCTACATGTAGTCGCCATTCTGACAGTCACTACCCGACCTCCAGTTGGACACGCCTCCTGTAGCGCAACCTGACCAGGCCATATCACAAGAGTTGGGACCCCAATCGCCGCGGCAAGATAGCTGCTTTCATTAAGAACGCCTATGAATAAATCAAGCTTCTCCAGAGTCTCTGGCAAACCTTTTGGACCTCTTGCGCTGTTTACAATGCGTACGGAATTACGTTCATGAACCTGGTCCCATATCCTGGAAATCGTTTCAGCGCCATCTGCGGAACTGCGGCAAAAAAGAATCTCAGCCCTCAGCTTCTCTGACAACAAATCCGATAAACGGGCGAAATATTCCAAAGGCCAGGACCTCAGGGATTGTGAAGATGTAGGATCGATACCGATTATAACCCTTCCACTTGACTGTATACGGATTGAATTTGGCGGAATCTCCCTCGGACTGACTATGCGCGGACCATCGCCGCTCCCGGATGGTGATTCGAAATGCTCTACTAAAACAGGCCTGTCGCTGATTGCATAGTCAGGTGTCTCGCGACTCAGATTGGGATTAAAATATGGATCACCGGATTCAATCAGGTCCCTCCACTTGTCATAGAACAAGTTGATGTTCCTGGATATTTTTACCATCTTCACTGAAGATCTAGTCCGTGAGTCCTTGTGAATCAGCGTGGCAAATGGCGTGTAAACTACCCGGTATCCGACGCTGACAGCCCGGAGACAGAAATCCGCATCATTGTATTCAACATCAAGTTGTTCATCCAATTGGCCTAACTGGAAAAACAATTCCTTCCTGATCATTGCGCACGCGAAAGTTACAAACGAACAGTTTCTAACCTCGGAAGTCAATCCTTCACTATTATCAGGCATGTACTGAAAAGCATGGCGAGTATAACCCCCATTGTCAGTTATAAAACATCCGGCATGCTGGATCCTGCCATCCGGATAGAGCAGTTTGGCCCCAACCACACCGATTGCATCCATTTGAGCGTATTCCAGCATGGCCTCAATCCAGTCCGGAGTAACAATTTCGATGTCGTCATTGAGCATTAAGAGATAGTCCCCTGTAGCCGCATTCGCCCCTTTGTTCATGACTGCCGAATAATTGAACGGCCCATCGTGTTCCACAATCCTGAGCCCCTTTGAATTTGGGACTGTTTCCCTGATTGCCTTTTCGTCAAGTTTGCCTCTGCTATTATCCATGAGGATAATTTCGTAATTCAAATACGACGTCTTCCCGACTATTGTGCGTAAACACGGCAGCAAATTCTCATCCGGATTTGAATATGCGGTCGGAATTATTATAGAAACTCGCGACTGATCATTGATGTTACGTTTCAGCTTACCAGGGCTATTATGATGGATTGAATTGGTCCGGTGTAGAAGCGGCATGGTGACACGGCCCACTCTGGAAGTGACATTGGAAATTCTTAATAGCAGATCATAAATCCCGGCTTCTGAAGCAGGTTTTCCAAGGCCGCCCAGTTCATGTAATAGCGATGACCTTACGATGAAGAAATCGCCGATATAATTTCCGCTGAACAGACAATCCGGAGACCAACCCGGTTTGAAGAAAAACTCTTCAGAATCTACCCTGTATTCGTCACAATAGATTAGATCACAATCTTTCCTGACATTGATTTCCTGCGCAAATTCAAACAAAGTGTCTGGAGTCAACCTGTCTCCAGATCTCAAGAATGCAGTGAAATCACCATCAATCCATTTTGTTGATCCAATTGCCTCCTTCCCGCTGACAAACGACAACTTACCTTTGTCCCGCAGTGCCTGAACTTGATCCTCACGTTCAATTCGTAGCAAGTCCGATTTATTATCGATGAGTATTACAACTGACCAGTACGGATAACCCTGGTCGACAACCGACTTCAGGCTTTCTGAGAATTGATGGCCAGCCTCTACGCTGTAAATAACAATTCTGAAGTCAGGTTTATTGGAGAATGACTCGCTTGTTTCTGACATCCAACGGATCTGCTCCGATGTGGTGTCATACAATTTCAAGATCCTGCGGGTGAGCAGCCTGTTTCGTAGTTGAGTCGCCGAAAGCCTCAGCGGACCACAGGATATTCCCTGATCTGAGTATGCGCCGGAAAGTTCTTTGTAAACGCTTTCCGCATCAGTCTGTTCCAGCAAAGGGTCCGGCAGGTAGCCCTGTTGTTTGCCATAGCGAAAAAAATGATACAGGGGGTTCATTCCTGATTTTGCCACATCCGGGTTTTCCGTTAGATAATAGGACGTGTCAAAAAACGGGTGGGGCCGTAAACTACGCTGAGCGCCAAACAGGATAAAATGCAAAAGAGGATTTATTCCAGCGGAGATCGTCCCTGGATGGTTACTCATGTAGTATTTTGTGTCAAACCAGGCATTCGGGTCCCTGCCTTCTGCCGCTCCTTTGCGCAAAAAGTGAATGACGGGGTCTGCGCCGGAATTGGCTACATCAGGATTTGTTGCGAGATACCAGGATTTATCAAATAGGCCAGATGTCCGTAATAAAAGATAACTCAAAGCGGAAATTACTGGCGATGTTAACCGCGCGGGCAATATCTGATAGCATTTCTCAATTATGGTCATTATGCCATAATAGTAGAAATGTGACCCCGGACGTAGTATTAATTTCAGCAACTCAGACACAAAGAATATCTTGTATGAAGAATGAACCAACACGCATTGCCGAAAATCTGAAAAATGAAGTTCTTCGGGCTATACGAGGTGATGTAAGCTTACCGCGGATTCATACCAACTGGCAAAATTTCCTTGATAGGCGGCGTGTCGGCAAACTCGGCCGTGTATGCTCGGCTTTGCTCCACACCATGGGAACAAGTCGCGATGATTTTCTCGACATCACCAACGGGCTTTGTGTAACCAGCCAGGGCAAAAGGCAGGCCTGTATTGATAATTCAGCCCTCTATCCGAACAAAGAACCTTCGATCAAAATTTGGCAAATCTTTTACCGACCAGACCAGTTCTCTACGCTTGATCCCGCCTTTGAACCTTATGAATGGCTTTGCAATCCTCATCCTGAATACACTGAAACACTTCATTTAGTTAATCTTTATGAGTCAGGCAGATACAAGGAATGTGACTACGTCGGCTTCGTATCGAACAAATTTGGACTCAAGACCGGTCTTGCCGGAGAGCGCTTCATCCAGTTCATCCGTGATAATCCCGGTCATGATGTTTATTTCGTCAATCCTTTCCCGGAACTGGGGTATTTCTGGCTCAATGTGTGGACCCAGGGCGAATTCAGGCATCCCGGATTGACTGCACTGACTCAAAAACTGTTTGAAACCACGCATACCAAGGTACAGGTTGAGGCGCTCGGGCGAAACAATCATGAAATTCTATTGTACAGCAATTACTGGGTTGGTAACGCCAAATTCTGGGACGCTTTTATGGGGTTTGTGATCCCAATATTTCGATGGATTGATCAGGAGGCCACTCCACACGAGAAAAGGCCATATTTCAAGAAAGCGCCATACGCGGATGCTGGTTTTTCGATGTTCTCCTTTATTTTTGAACGGCTCTTTTCAACGTTTCTGCTGACCAACCCTCATATCACTGGATTGGGCTACCGTTTCTCTAGCGATGCGGTTCTGGCCAAATGCGGAAACGACGCTTATAGGAATTTTATACAAATGTTCGGCGCATTTATTGACAGGCTGGATCAATTAACTTTTCGTTGCGATAATCTTGGTACTCTGTCCCTTGAAATATTAAAGAACCTGATGACCTTGGAAATCGACGTAAACTCGGTAACTCGATTCCACGAGGAAATTCTAAAATCTTAAGGAACCCCCATTTTGTCGGCTAAGGCTCTCATTGATAAGTTAAAAAACTTATTAAGACTTTTCAGGGTTTATCGCATACAGGGTCGCGGAATCGGTGAAATCCTGCGAAAAGGGGCTCGGCTGATACTAAAGGGTGACATGGACGCTCTTCGTTTCAAAGCCGACGGTTGTGTTGAGCAGGCGCCACAAGAAAATAATTATGATCGTGAGTTGGTTCAGGCTGAAATTGAATATTTCCCAATTTTGCCTAAATTTTCTGTCATTGTGCCGGTTTACAATGTTATACCCCGTTGGTTGGACAAATGTATTGAGTCTGTCCTCAGCCAATCTTACCCAAACTGGGAACTTTGTCTGCATGATGACTGTTCGACCAACCCCGAAACCCTCGGTTGTCTCAGGAAGTGGACTGACCTCGATCCTCGGATCCTTGTCTCATTCAGCGCACAAAACGGTGGGATTTCAGTCGCGTCAAACATGGCTCTCGAGATGGCGACAGGCGAATTTGTAGCCCTCATGGATCATGATGATGAGCTTCATCCTCACGCCCTTTTCGAGGTGGTCGGGGCTTTGAACAAACATCCTGACGCTGACATGATTTTCACTGATGAAGACAAAATGGTTGAAGACTCCAAGGGGCAAAAAAGCCATTTTGAGCCTTTTTACAAGCCCGGCTGGAATCCGCAGTTGATGCTGTCTTACATGTATGTCGGGCATCTAACCGTATACAGAAAATCCATTCTAGATCGTTTGGGAGGATTTCGGCGCGAGTTTGATTTTAGCCAGGACTACGACCTTGCGCTTAGGGTGACTGAAATTACCGATCGAATCAGGCATATCCCAAAAATCCTGTATCACTGGAGGGCGGTCGGTGGTTCAGCCGCCTCGGGAGACAAGCCATACGCCAGAGCATCCAATATGGCCGCCTTGGCCGATGCCATGAAAAGGCGTGGATACGACGCGACAGTTACAGAGCGTCTGTTCGTTAATCGTGTCAAATTCCACATAAAGAATCCCCGCATGGTTTCCATGTTAATCGTTTCCGAAGACCAGACGGCATTGACTAGATGTCTTGACGGCATTGACAAGAACACGAATTATCCGGACTACGAAATAACTACAATTACCCACTATGAGTTCGATCCTGAAACCTTGCAAAAATCAGGCAGAGAGCATCCTGTCAGGAATTATTTCTGGGATGGGAATTACAACAACCTGCTTGCGACGCGTGACCGTGCGGTATGTGAATCAGAGGGCGAATATCTGCTTTTCATGAGCGACATGATCGAAGCAGCCCAGTCTGACTGGCTGGCCGAGATGGTCGGTGTCCTTGAACGTAAAGAAGTTGCCGCTTCTTCCCCTAAGTTATATTGCAGGGATGGAACCATACATTACGCTGGGCTTTTGACCAGCCCACCCTATTGGAAAAAATTGACATTTCAGGGGCTTTCCAAGGACACGCAGGCTTATTTCAGGCTGGCGCAATGCCCCAGGAACGTGTCAGTCCTGAGTGGACATTGCTTGCTAATAAAGAAGGAGGCCTTTGACAGGGTTGGTGGTTTAGACCCTGGGGATGTGGATTTCTCGCTGAAATTGATTAATCACGGTTATGAACTCGTCTACATGCCGTATGCGGAACTCTTGTATGATGGTGGAGTAAAACCAGGGTAGAACCATGTTTCCCACGGTAGAAACATGGGTGTTTTTTGTATTGTGGATTTTTCATGGTGGCGACGGGCGTCCCTGCCCGTATTTTCCAGATGGATCTATGTTGTCATCTCGACAGAGCGCAGCGATGTATGTCATTTCGATCGCATCAGACAATAAATCAGGGTAGACACCCGGGTCTACCCCTACGTTAAATCATTAACAAATCACCACGGATTTTGTAGGGGCGCACCCATGTGTGCGCCCTGTATTTCCGGGTCTCCTCCCCCCCCAAATTCCCTTGACCAAAACCTCTTTCTTCTTGTAAAATCGCCAATAATTGTGTTAATTATATCTATTCGACCGTAAGCAATTGTTACCAAAGACAACCCATGAATAATGTAATCTGTGAAGCGGGAAAATCAGAGAAACTCACGACCTTTCTCAACCCTGTCTCCATGGCGAGAAACCTTTATCGCCATCGCAGCCTGATCAAACAATTCGCATGGCGTGATTTTGTTAGCCGGTATAAGGGCTCGTTCCTCGGGGTATTCTGGTCGTTCATCACGCCGCTCATGATGCTGGCTGTCTACGCTTTTGTATTCAGCGTGATCTTCAAAAGTAAATGGAATGTGAAGACAGACCAGTCCCAGATTGACTTTGCTTTGACCCTCTTTTGTGGATTGACCGTTTTCAATATTTTCGCGGAAGCTGTAACCAGGGCGCCGGCGCTGATTCTTGCTTACCCCAATTACGTGAAAAAGGTGGTTTTCCCACTGGAGGTTTTGCCGGTCGCGGCTTTAGGGACAAGCCTGTTGAACGCTGCAGTAAGTCTGGTTATACTGCTGGTGGCGCAACTGATAGTCAGCCAAACTATTTCCATGACTATTGTATTGTTTCCATTGGTTCTGATACCCTTGTGCGCAGCGACCCTTGGTATTACATGGTTCCTTTCGTCCCTGGGGGTATTTATCCGGGACATTGGCCAGGCCGTGGGAGTGCTTGTTACTATACTTCTATTCGTATCTGGGGTTTTTTTTCCACCCACAGCGGTACCGAAAGAGTTCAGTTTCCTGGTGCAACTGAATCCGTTAGTTTCTATGCTGGAAGAATCCAGGCGCACCTTAATGTGGGGATTGTACCCAGACTGGGAATGGCTGTTGTCGGCCTGTATTGGTTCAATAGTGATCATGATGCTGGGATACGCATGGTTCATGCGAACAAAAAAAGCCTTTGCGGATGTGATTTAGCGGAATGTCTACCTCCAGTTCAGCCATAGCTCTCCCATGCGATGAAGCTAAGTCGACAGAATCAACTGAAGCTGTAGCCTCGTCCGAGATTGCGGTATCAGTACGGAACTTAGGGAAATCCTACCGGTTGTGGAATACTCCCCAGGACCGATTGAAACAGCCGTTGCGATCCATGTTCGCCCAATGGCTTCCGATGATACCCCACAAACAATACTTCAATGAATTCTGGGCGCTTCGCGATATCAATTTTGAAATTAAAAAGGGTGAGGCGCTCGGCATTATCGGACGCAATGGCTCCGGCAAGAGCACCCTTTTACAGATTCTTTGCGGCACGTTGGCGCCTACCTGTGGTTCTTACGAGACGCGGGGACGTGTTTCAGCGCTGTTAGAGTTGGGTTCTGGTTTCAACCCCGAATTCTCGGGCCGTGATAATGTCTATATGAATGCTTCCATCCTCGGTCTGACCAAGGAAGAAATCGACGAACGCTATGAATCAATTGTTGAATTCGCGGACATCGGCCAATTCATCTATCAGCCCGTTAAAACGTATTCCAATGGTATGTATGTCAGGTTAGCATTTGCAGTCGTGATAAGCGTTGATCCTGACATTCTTGTAGTGGATGAGGCGCTGAGTGTGGGCGATATCTTCTTTCAGCAAAAGTGTTTTAGGAAGATTGATGAACTTGTTGAAAGGGGATGCACTTTAATATTTGTGTCACACGACATTCAGGTTGTTCAAAAATTGTGTCATAAAGCGATATTGCTCAAACAAGGCCGAATTGAATGCATGGGCATACCGGAAGAGGTGGTAAGTAAATATAGAGCTTCTTTCATTCCGTTAATACCGGAGGAAAAAGTTATTGACAACCGTCACGAATCTACCCTGGGAGCAATCAAATCCCTCGAAATTGATACCATAGTTACCCATAACATTCTCAACGGAAAACTTCGTCATGGTCCACGTGAACTAGAGTTGTTGGCAGCTCGTGTTACAAATGATCAAGGGCAAGACACAATGAGTGTGGAAACTCTTAACACTTTAACATTCCATCTGGTTCTAAGAGCAAACAAAGATATGTCTTACCCCAATTTTGGGTTTTCTATTTTTGATAGACTAGGGAACGAGGTTTTTAGCGCCGGAACCACGCAATTGAAACGTCACATGACCGACATGTGGAGCGGTGAAGTCACCATCAAGGTTTTTAAAATAAAATTTACTGTTTCTCCTGGGCGCTATACTTTTAATCTCGCTGCTGGACAACATTTTGACACCACCACAGACGTGGGACGTTTTCAGGATGTCCACAATAATCTTGGGCCAATAACGGTAACTTGCACCAAAAAAGAATGCAGACCATTCTATGGAATTGCGCAATTACCTATGGATATTATCTATTGAGGAATTTACCGGTGTCAACAAAAAAGAGAAAATTCTTTTTCAACCATATTTACAAAAGTGGCGGTAGCGCACTCAACAGCGTGTTCCAATCGATGTTCGGCGCCGCCGATGTTATTCAGTTGGTAGGCACAAAGAGGCACGTGACAAATACGTTGAATATAGAATGATTTCTGGCCACTGCTGGTTTCGGCCAGGAGAGCGTTTTGATGCGGACAGGTACTATCTGACCATGCTCAGGGAACCGGTAGATCGGGCCATTTCTGTATACTACTTTCATAGAAACAATGTTAACCTCCCACCAGGCCCTCATATTAACGCGGCGAAGCGTTTAACGGCTGAGGAATATTTTTTTAGCGATTCTAGGCTCATTTTGGGTCCCATAGCAAACTATCAAACGAAGCATTTCATGCAATTGGAGGTCGATGGCGGAAATGAGCTGACCGAAATGGAACAACTAGATCTGGCGAAAAGGGCGCTTGCCCGCTATGATCTCGTTGGTATCTATCTACATCTCCAAGAATTCATTGATATTATGTGCTTTAATAGCGGACTGGAGCCTGTGGATCAAATCCCCAGCGTCAATGTCACTTCCAGGAGGCTCAGGATCAACGAGGTTGACCCAAGAATCATAGATCGCTTACAAGAGTTGAACAGACTAGATACAAGTCTTTTCGAATACGCGACCGAACTTTTTCACAAGAAACGAAGTCGCATTATACGTGAATGTATACAACAAAATGAAACGAGAGATTCAAGTCACGTTGGGCTAGAACGTCAAGAGGCATATGAGCTGGTCAACTCGACCGACGAGTCAAAATCCGACGAATGCGCTGAATTTGGTAACCGTCGCATTGAGATAATAAGCGTGAAGGTAATAGGGGCCTTATCTATGAACGCCTCGTTGTTGAGCGGCGAGACGGCGCATTTAAAAATCGAATTCATAGCGCATGAACCGGCGGACGACCTGACAGTTGTATAAACGCCGGTGCAATAGTGTCCCTCTAAAGCGGCCGAATTTTTCGGTTGCGGCGGTATAAAAGTGTACCGCATTAATGCCTTCCTCTAATCTGTCCAGTATTGGACAAGAGGGGAGGCGGAG
>JAJYDQ010000153.1 GCA_021777225.1 Deltaproteobacteria bacterium | reverse complement strand
AACCGTGAATCTCATAATAAAGATTTACCCCATTTATCTCTGTAAAAGGCATGACAACAAACCAGCCTCCATTGGTTTAGTTGGCTCTTTGATCGCTTTATTGGTCTTAATGAATACGCAGGGAGCGATCAAACGAGGACTTTCGAGCATATCAACTGATCACCCCACTTTACATTACATCGCTTAAAGGGCTGTAAGTATGTCCAAGGGCCAGAGCGACCTTTTCATGCGTGACCAATCCATTGTAAAGGTTCACTCCCTTAGCAAGACGGTCATCGCTTAGAGCGGCCTTTGTAATGCCATTGTCGGCAATTTCCAGCGCAAAAGGTATAGTCACATTGGTTAGAGCAAAGGTAGATGTCCTGGCGACTACTCCAGGCATGTTGGGCACGCAGTAATGAATTACATCATCCACTATGAATGTGGGGTGTTTGTGAGTTGTCGGCCTGGAAGTCTCTGTGCAACCGCCCTGGTCAATAGCGACATCTACAATTACAGACCTGCCTTTCATGAGGTTGATCATGTCCTTAGTTACGATTCTGGGGGCCTTGGCTCCTGGAATTAATACCGACCCAATGACTAAATGCGAGTTTGTAACCGAGTAAAGGATGTTATCAGGGTTAGAAATCATAGTAGTAACCTTGTTTCCGAATATTTCCTCAAGGTAAATCAAACGCCTTTGATCTACATCCAGGACATAAACATCCGCACCCAGGCCCACAGCAATTGTCGCAGCAGCCATACCAACCGTGCCGGCTCCAAGGATCGTTACACGGCCTCTTCTAACACCCGGCACTCCACCAAGTAATACACCACGACCGCCCTGTGTTTTCTCCAGAAAATGGGCCCCAACCTGAACAGACATTTTCCCCGCCACTTCACTCATGGGCACAAGAAGAGGCAAAAAGCCGTCATGTGTCTGAATGGTTTCGTAAGCCACAGCTACGACACGAGTATTCAGGAGCGCCTCTGTAAGTTGCGGGGCAGGAGCCAGATGCAAATACGCGTAAAGTATCTGACCCTCATGTAATAAAGAATATTCGGCAGGCTGAGGTTCCTTCACTTTCATGATCATGTCCGCGCCTGAATAAATATCAACGGGACTGTCTACGATTGTGGCCCCTGCTTCAGCGTATTCTCCGTCGGATAGCCTACAGCCTTCGCCGGCGCCCCTTTCTACAATGATTGAATGACCATGATCCTTAAGAGTTCGAACTCCTGAGGGGGTTATTCCTACTCTGTATTCATCTTCTTTGATTTCTTTGGGGATTCCTATGATCATTTTATGAACTCCATTGTGGCGATTCAATCTTTAGCTTATTCCCAGTTTGGTCATGCGGCGCGCCAGCGCAAAACGGGACATCCCAAGCAAAGCGGCGGCTTCCTGTTTCTTGCCGTTGGCCCGGCTAAGAGTGTCATCGATCATGCGCCGCTCAATTTCTTCAATGACTTCATAGATAGAGCGCCCTGGAACAATTTTGGGACTTTCTGAACGTCCTTCTAATACACCTATACGCAGATGACTGAGACGAACATTATTCCCTTTGGACATAATCAATGACCGTTCCAAAACGTTTCTTAATTCTCTTACATTTCCAGGCCAAGCGTACCTGCAAAGCGCTTTTATGGCCTCTGAGTGTACTTTTGGGACGGTCATAAACTGCATTTCCTTACAAAGGTCAGCTAAGATCTTGCTAGAAATGAGCGGAATATCTTCCTGGCGTTCCCTTAGAGGCGGTACTCTTATAGCTATCACGTTCAGACGATAGTATAGATCTTTCCGGAAGCGACCATCTTTAACCTCTGCCCAGAGATCTCTATTTGTGGCGGCGATTAGCCTCGTGTTGACACTGATACTTTTTTCTCCGCCCAGCCTGGTGAAAGACAACGTATCCAGGAAGGTTAGCAACTTGGCTTGCATAAGGGGTGACAGTTCCCCAATCTCGTTGAGAAGTAGCGTTCCGCCTTCGGCCAGTTCGAGCATACCTCTTTTTCTGCGAAAAGCGTTTGTATAAGCGCCGGGTTCATGGCCAAAAAGCTCCGATTCTGCTAATTCCGACGGGATGGCAGCGCAGTTGATGCAATAAAAAGGGCCACTAGATCGCGACGAATGGCTATGTATATACCGGGCAAGGTAGTCCTTCCCGCAACCCGTCTCGCCGGTCAGGAGAACTATGCTGTGGCTCTCCGTAGCTAAATTCGCCCTTGTCAGAGTGGCGCGCATCGATTCAGACGGGTATTCCGTCATTTGCACGGATTGGTCAAACGAATTCCGGACCGGGTTAAGCAGTTCCCGAGCTATGCCACAAATCCCTGTTATTTGACCCAATGAATCTCGCAAAGGGAACCGGATGACATTTAATGAAATCGGTTGGGAATTGACCAGGAAATTTTGTTGTGTTTCCACAGTTTGTCCCTGGAGGACCCTGCGTTCAACATCCTCCAATTCATGCGGATAACTATCTCCTAAGATCTCTCTGGATGTTTTGCCAATTAGGTCCTCACGCTCAATTTGTAACAACTCTAATCCAGCAGGGTTAATATCGACATGTCTAAGCTCTGTGTTTTTTATGAAGACAGTGTCTTGAGCGGATTCGAACAGTGTTTTAAAACGCGTCTCGCTTTCTCCAAGGGCAAGCTCGGCCCTTTTGCGCTCAGTTATGTCAATATAACTGTTACGAATCAGGTTGTTTTCTGCCGTGGGGATCTTGACTAGCCTTACTTCACAGTATCGATCTTGGCCTCTAGCGTTGCGAATGACTCGTTCAAACATGACGTTCTCACCAGTCAAGGCACGCTGAATGTGTTCCGGCATACTTTCTGCGATCGAACGGCCGTCAGGCTGATTTTGCGGGTAAAATTTCTCCACTATAGTTTCGCGATTTTCGGATGTTTGAATCCGCGCGAATAGTGCGGCTCGTTGATTTTTTTCAACTCATTGATATCACTAGCCTCCGATAAAATTCTGATGGAGAAATGACTCCTTCGCGCTGCG
>JAJYDQ010000015.1 GCA_021777225.1 Deltaproteobacteria bacterium | reverse complement strand
TCTCGGTCATACATCATGGCGTTCCTGATGTTCCTTTTGTTGATTCCAATTTCTATAAGGAAAAGTTCAACGTGGAAGGTCTGACGGTTCTCCTTACATTTGGATTGATCAGTCCCAATAAAGGAATAGAAACTGCCCTGGAGGCGCTACCCTGCGTTCTGGAGAAGTACCCGGATACTGTCTACATCATTCTTGGCGCAACACATCCTGGAGTTAAGAAAGTTAGCGGTGAGCAGTATCGGTTATCACTGGAAAGAAAGACTATTGACCTCAACCCTAACCCACTTATTACCGTGACGATTGGAATGTTTACAGGATCAGGGGGATGGATCATGCGGGATGGGTTTTCAGTAAAATCCTTCTGTTTTTCCGGCAAGAAATCCATGCTACGGCTTGCCTTATCGGTGGCGCCTCCTATTTGATGTTTTTGGAGACATCCATTCCTAACAGTCTGGCAATGCAGAGAGGGGCCGCAGTGACACTCGCCATACGTCTTGCGGCAATCCATTGGCGGTTGTCTTTGCCCAATCTGGCTCGACACGCCGAGAATCTTGAAATTTGACATTTCTGCTAAAACAGAAGGAGGATTTACAAGATTAAATGGGTGGTCGTGGAACGCTCAGGCATAAATCTACCAGTTCATCTATTATTGCCGTTCCCATGCACATTACGGTATCAGCCCCACCCCAATAGATCTTCACGGTGCCGTCGTCTTCAGGGATTGCGCCACAAGTGAAGACAACGTTATGGACATAACCCGTCACTTCCCATGAGTCCTCGGGTTGAAGAATCCACTCGTCGGCAACTCCAAGAATCTTTGCCGGGTCTTCAAGATCGTGCAGGGCGACTCCCAGCCGATAAACCGCTCCATCCATGGTCTGGAAGACTCCGTGATATATATGAAGCCAGCCTTTGGATGTCAGAAAAGGCGTCGCCCCAGGGCCGACTTTCATCTGGTCCCAATGGTACGGAGCCGGCTTCATGATCAATTGAGAATCACCCCAGTGAACAAGGTCAGGGGAGAATGAAATCCAGATAGACCACGGAGCTATTTCAGTGTGCGGGCGGTCAAGACGCGCAAATCGCCCTTGAAACTTGCGAGGAAAGATCACGACATTGCGACAATCAGCTTGCGTAATCAGAGCTACTCGTTCAATAGAACTGAAATCAGAGGTTTTAGCAAGACCTATCCTTACACCATGTCTGGAATAAGCGCTGTAAGTGATGAAGAAATCATTGTCAATTTGACATATACGAGGATCTTCGATCCCAAATTCCTCATATTCAGCAAAAAAGCCTTCTTTCGAAGGTACCATAAAGGGCCCCGGGTTAACAGTGAAAGCAAAGCCGTCTTTGCTCCTTGCGGATCCCAGTATGGAACGGCCATTCTTGAGATGTGAACGGAAAACCAGTATGTATTCTCCCCCAGTTTTGACTGCCGCGGCATTGTGGACTGTCACAACCGGGTAAGGCACATCATTCTTCGTAAGGATCGGGTTCCCTTCGAAGCGACGGACTATGGGGTCCTTGGGATAAATGGTCATTGACTGCACACCTACACCCGGCCGAAATCGTCTTCAAAACGTTCTATGTCATCTTCACCAAAGTAATCGCCTGTTTGCACTTCCACGAAAACCGCGTCATCAGGACCAGGATTGTAGATGCGGTGTGTCGCGTGCTTGGGAATCTGTATAGAATCAACTGGGCCTAATGGTATCTGTTCGCTGTCCAGCGTAACGACAGGGTGGCCGCTAACGATTGTCCAATTCTCGCTGCGGCGCTGATGCCGCTGCAAACTAAGCCTCTTTCCCGGGTAGACGACAATACGTTTTACCTTGTGATCTGGGAGATCAGAAAGAACTTCATAGTATCCCCAGGGACGGCGATCAATAGTCTTTGTTTCTTCCACAATCCGATTGTACACTTTTAAATAATCGTCAACCATGCGATCTCTGGAGAATCGTTTTTCCGCGACTGCCCGGCAGGCAGGACGGGATATCGAGTGGATCCTTTTCACGGCATCGACCGCTTCAGATACGGTGGACACAAGAAAACCATTGACGCCCTCTGTTATGATTTCCGGCATGGAGCCCCGTGAGAACGCTATTACTGGTGTACCACACGCATTGGCTTCAACAACGGACAAACCGAAAGGCTCATCAAAGCTTATTGGATGCAGAAGACACGACGCCTTACCAAGAAGGCCATCCCTTAAGTCTGGACCGACAATTCCCACATACTTTATCTGACTGCCGTTCAGGTGTGGCTTAACTTCTGTTTCAAAATATTTCTCGTCCTGAATTATTCCGGCGATCAACAAATCCCTGTTCGCCAATTGAGCAATTTGTATCGCCTCTCGAACTCCTTTGTCAGGATGAATTCTGCCAAAGAATAGAAGGTATTCTTCACCTAACGGGTTGAAAGTGAAAGCTTCCAGGTCTATTCCATGGTGAATGGTTGCGCTGTAGGTAAGTTCGGGGGACCGGTCGGAGTCGCTGATTGCCACATAATAACTTTTCTTGTCATATTTTTTGTAAACGGGCAGGATCTTTTCAGAGGAGAAGCCATGGATCGTGGTGAGAACTGGCCTTTTCACAAGACCGGAGTATGTGAGAGGCAGGAAATCGAAATGATTGTGGATCAAGTCAAAATCTTCAGCTCTCTCAAAAACCTCGCTAATATGAAGAGATTCCCAGACCTTGGGAATAAGGCTTTTGTCTTCCTCATAAGGCCTTGGAACAATGGCGTGAATTCTCCCACTTGTTTCCGAATCCGCCGTGGCAAAAAGTGTGACGTCAACGTCTCTTGCGACAAGACCTTCTGTGAGAAGGGAGACAACCCGTTCCCATGGTCCATAGTGTCGAGGGGGGGTTCGCCACGCTATTGGGGCCAACATAGCAATACGCATAGTCAGTACCTCAGTCCGTAAGGCGTTTCGTTATTATGTCGCCTTTTGGCGCATCAAAAACAAAAAACAACCGTTTCTTGTGAACATTAAAATACTCATTCTCAAGTAAATCAGTATTGGTCTGGAAGAGCCAGAATGTCAACACCCCTTCGCCTATTCGATTGAAATAAGGGTTGAAAATGAATACTACATCGTGATGTAAATATCTTTTTCCGGGTTTTCATGAATTTCATCAGCCAAATCGCATCGTCGTCGAGTACTAAGGAACTGTTCCTCAATTAAATGCCTGTAATCGGAGGGCGCTTGATGCAAAATTAAATGTCATATCGGTTATTAAGTATATATAATAACCGATAAGGTTGATATAATGCAGAATCTCTCACAAGATAAAATCATCGAAATCCTTTTGGATGTTAATTTCTGGAATGGGGACCGCTTCTGCGGTGTCGAACGCCCATCATACCTGGAGAATATTTTCCGCCTCGCCCAAGACGGGCTGGCCGTCACACTTATCGGCCCAAGGCGGAGCGGAAAATCGACAATCATGAACCAATTGATCCGGCGTCTGATTGCTCAAGATATTCCGCGACAAAACACGCTCTAAGTTAACTTTGAAGATCCCCGCTTCTTTGGTGAACTCACTCCTGAATTCATGAACCGTTTGTTGACCGCCTATTTGACATTCCTTAAGCCAAACGGGAAAATTTATCTCTTCCTGGACGAGGTTCAAAATGTTCGTGCATGGGAGCGGTTTGTTCGCCAGATGATCGATCAAGGCGGGCGGCAGATATTCATCACTGGGTCTTCGTCAAAATTACTCAGTCGGGAATTGGGCGCCTTGTTGACGGGCCGTCATCTCGATGCTGCGATCTATCCTTTAAATTTTGGCGAATTTCTGTCCTTCAAGGGGATGGTCTATAAAGACCATCTCGATATGATCAGACGACAAAACGAGATCCGTAGAGAAATCCAAGAGTTCATGCAATGGGGCGGGTTGCCGGCCGTAGTTCTTGGGATGAATAAACAGGAGATTCTTCTGGGTTATGCCGCAGATATTCTGACCCGCGATATCGTGGAGCGTTATGGTATAGCCAAGGTAGACAATCTCCGGACACTTTACAAATATTATATGACCAATGCAGCGTCGCTCATATCCTACAACAGCATCAAAGGCTTCTTGAATATTCCGGTAGATACAGTCGAGAGATGGTCAGACTATTTGAATCAGGCCTTTCTCTTTTTCTTTGGTCAGGCGTTTTTCTTATTCGCTGAAAGAGCAGGAAAAGAATCCCAGGAAAATATACTGCGTCGACACAGGTATCCGCAACGCAGTTTCCTTCCGATTTAATGAAGACCTTGGCAGAATCATGGAAAATATGGTGTTTCTGAAATTCTTGCATGGGGGAGCCGATATTTTCTACTGGAAAGACGCCCGAGCATACGAAGTCGATTTCGTAACAATCGAAAAGGGGAAGATCAAGGATGTCTGCCAGGTCTCCTTTGATTTGTCAGAGGCAAAAACTAAGCACCGAGAACTCAGGGCCCTTCTTCGCGCCCTTGCATTTTTTAACTTGAAGGAAGGCATGATCGTCACGGAAGACATGGAGGCGGAAGAAACCATCGATGGATGCCTCATCCGCTATGTCCCTCTCTGGAAGTTTCTTCTGTAACGAGCAGTTCAGAGACATCCCCGAACGCTGGTAGAAACTACCAAATTGATGGAAGGAAATCAGTAATGCGGAAGTGGATCAAGACAACCGGGATCATCCTAGAATTTGTAGTGATTGGATTCGTCATTGTCTTTGTGGTCGTTACGAATGTAGTCAAGGCAGAAGATAAATATTTGATAAAAGCTGCCGATAACCGACGTTGGGAAAGGTTCAAACGCATTCTGGATGAAGGAGTGGATGTCAATGCTAAGGGAGGGAATAGAAACTATACTGCGCTAACGTTGGCTTCTAAATATGGTCAACTTGAAGTGGCGAAGCCTTTTCTGGAAAAAGGCGCTGACGTAAACGCGGAGGAAATTAATGGCAAGACAGCGCTATTTCAGGCTTCAAAACATGGTGACACACAAGTGGTAGACTTCCTGAAAGCTCGCGGAGCCAAGCAATGATACCCATAACAGAACAAAGGAATTCTACCAGTTCGTTTCTTTGGCCCATTCTCGCTAATGTTGATAATTAGTTAGTTATATCATTAAGATAAGTATTATCTATTAGCGTTCCTCGTGTATCAAGGCGACCCGTGCGACGAATCTGAAAACTGAATCTAGTCAATCCTATAAGCATCAGATGTGGCTTGTCTGACAATTCCAGACGACGGTCCGGATTGTCCCTCTTCAATCCTCCCTCATCTTAAGCCCTCCATGATTTATTTGAGTGATGTGTGTTCATCGACAATTACACTCGAGCATAAAGGACAATTAAATTTACCAACCTTATAATTGTTCATATTTCAGTTCATATATGTCTGTTAATATGTTATAATGACTATACTAATATAAGTTTAGCATTCCCAATTCATCTACGGTTATGAACCATTAGTGAAGAGAATTGGATGTAGCCATGATGATGGGGCAAAGCTTATATCGATTGTTCTCGTCTTCCGCTGGAGGCTCGTCATGAAGAGACTTTTCGGGGTTTTTGCTCTAGCTCTTTTCGTTGTGTGTTTCGCTCCTTTATTGGCTACAGCCCAGGGTATTCAGCAAACACCCTACAGCGCAGCGGACGCAGTAAGGCGGAGTGGGCCGTCAATCGCCCCTGATTTGAATCCATCTAATCCACTAGGATTTCCAGGAAGTTCCTTAGTCGGACCGAGAGGTAGCGATAACATTTCAATCTCCAGCGGCATGTTTCAGGGTATCTTACCAAAAATTCCTAATCTTCAACTTGGATATAATTATACCTTTGGGCCTCAGTTACGGGCTGGGTCAGCTTCCGTTGACTACCTGCTTCCTTTAAAGCTTGGGGCTGACTCCACCGTTTACGGGGAAGCGCATGGAGAGTTCCAAAGTCTCTCGATTGCCCAACCCGGGTCTCCAAACAGCAGTGTGGAACTTTGTTTTGGCGGTGGATATCGGAGAATGTTCGGCAATCACACCATGGTCGGGTTACATTCCTTTTTCGACACAACAAAGCTGACTGGCGTTTGGTATCCATCTGGAAGCGTAGGTGTTGAGATGGCGGCTCTGGTTCCAGGCCATGACGCTATTGATCTCCTTTTCAATTGGTACGGGAAAGCGTTTGACGCTTCATCGCTCAACAACCTCGGTTACGTTCCCCCGACGCCAGGCGAAGACGGCTTCGGTAATTCAAACTTCGATATTCAAGTTGGTTACTCCCATGAATTATATAACGGCGGACCTGATCTGCGATTGAGCTTCACTGGTTATAAGTTTGATATGGATTCAGACGTATACGGCTATTACGCAGGCGCTGAACTCAAGTCCCGGGATGGTATGTTCGTCGCTAAATATGATGTCGGTTATGACAACACTAATCAGGTCTACCAGTCAGTAGCCGCTTTCATGAATATGGGCTTGCGATTGGAGAACCTGGTGGCTGGCAAGAGTCCGTTCGTAATGCCAAAGCCGGTGTTCCAAAGTCCCCGGGAAATGACACGAGCCACCGAAGCAAAGGTGAATCGGAATTGGCGACGAACCACTCAGACGGCCACATTAAAATATCTCTCAACAAAGGCTCAGACGTGTAACTGCGGTCCTCAGACTATCACCGTTGTAAACAACCTGAATAGCGAAATCACTTTGTACATGGGCTTCAACATAGATACATATGGTAACGTTCAATCGGGTGGTTATTCCTTGCCCGGTAGTTTTCCCGGGTGGTCTCTGGTTCCGCCGCCGGTCCCGGGCGCCCGGCCCGTTTTGTATACAACCGTGAACGCAAACAGCACTCTAGTAATAAACTTTCCCTGCACACAAACGGATAGTCTTGGGCACGGAGCGCATATTGCTCTTTCCGTCACTCAGGTTCCATGGAACGGATGCATTTGGGGACCACCTCAGACTCTGGCTGAATTTGGGCTGTGTGATAACTGGCCACCACTAATGGACACCTACGACATTAGTCTGGTTAACGGCTTTGACAATCCCGTGGAGATTACTACGACCGGCACAGGTGGTCCTGCCAAGGCTACCGCCGCCACTGGCAATTCAAACACTCCTGGCGTCTACGGGTATGGGTGGACTGGTTGCTCTGTTGCCACCCCTCCATTGGCCTGCACCCCGACTGCAGGAGAAAATCATCCAACTAATATTGATTGTAACCTACATCAAAATAGCGGCAGCAATTATACCGTGTATATTGGAGGAACACTGCCATGATAAAACATCCACGCTGTCTGCTAACAGTGCCAAGCAATATGTCTATAATTATATGAATGTTATAACAACTTATTAATAAATCAGTTTACAATAGCATGACAGTACGTTATAATTACATCAGTAATATAAATGTATTATTTGGAAGTCATCTGCGGTTACAACTTAGTAGGTAAGGGATTTGGACGTAGCCATTATGATGGAGCGAAGCTTATATCGATTGTTCTCGTCTTCCGCTGGAGGCTCGTCATGAAGAGACTTTTCAGGGTTTTTGCTCTAGCTTTTGTTGTTGTGTGCATCTCTCCTTTGTTGGCAGTATCCCAGGGCATTCAGCAAACACCCTACAGCGCAGCGGACGCTGTAAGGACGAGTGGGCCGTCAGTCGCCCCTGATTTGAATCCATCTAATCCACTGGGGTTCCCGGGAAGTTCTTTAGTCGGACCGAGAGGTAGCGATAACATTTCAATCTCCAGCGGCATGTTTCAGGGTATTTTGCCGAAAATCCCGAATCTTCAGTTTGGATACGATTATACGTTTGGGCCTCAGTTACGGGCTGGGACAGCTTCCGTTGACTACCTGCTTCCTTTCAAGCTTGGAACTGACTCAACAATTTATGGGGAGGCGCATGGAGAGTTTCAAAGCCTCTCGATTGCTCAACCCGGTTCCCCAAACAACAGTGTTGAACTTTGTTTTGGTGGTGGATATCGGAGGATGTTCGGCAAGCACACGATGCTCGGGGTAAATTCATTTTTCGACACGACGAAGTTGTCCGGAGCCTGGTATCCATCTGGAAGCGCTGGTGGTGAGATGGCGTTTATGGTTCACGGCGATGACGCGATTGATCTCCTTTTCAATTGGTATGGAAAAGCGCTTGACGCTTCAATTTTCAATAGCAATCCCGCTTATGCCGATGCGGCGGCCACTGCCAGTTTCGGTAATTCCAACTTCGATTTTCAAGCCGGTTATTCCCACGAATTATACAACGGTGGTCCTGATCTCCGATTGAGTGTCACTGGTTACAAGTTTGATTGCGGTTCTAACATATCCGGCTATTACGCAGGCGCTGAGCTTAAATCCCGAGATGGCATGTACGTCGTGAAATATGATGTGGGTTATGATAACGCCAATCAGGTTTACCAGTCTGTAGCCGCTTTCATGAATACGGGCTTTCAATTGGAGAACCTTGTGGCTGGCAAGAGCCCGTTCGTAATGCCAAAACCGGTATTCCAGAGTCCTCGGAATATGACCACGCTCACCCAAGCAAAGGCGAATCGGAACTGGCGACAAACCACTCAGACGGCCACATTAAAATATCTCTCAACAAAGGCTCAGACGTGTCTGGGCAGTCAGACTATCACCATTGTCAACCAAACGGGACACCAGATCCAGTTGTGGATGGTGTTTCAACCAGGCTCGGGTGGCTATACCCTGCCCGGTAGTTTTCCCGGCTGGAGTATGGATCCCGGCGGCAATCCTTTAATGATAACTACAACCATACCGGCGCCTACCCCACCTGCCGCAGTCGACCAAATAGTGGTAAATTTTCCTTGCACAACGCAATATATGCCTCTCACTATAAGCGCCGATGCACTTCCGCAAACCGGGTGCATTGTCACACAGTTTGAACTCAACCTGTGTGCTGGGGGCGGAAATGATACCTACGACATTAGTTTGGTCAATGGTTTCAATTATCCAGGGGAGATTAAGCCGGACTCCGGGACACCTATCATGGTTTGCTGTCCACAGCCCAATAAAACAAATCCTGGAGTTTTTCCGTGGGGTTGTGACATTTGCACAGCTCAGTCTCCGAGTGGCGGCTCACCATGTCCAACCTCGACCAACGACTGCAAGGGAGGAACTCAATATAACCCTACGCCAACTTATTGTGTTCCACCGGCTATTCCAAGCACTAATTATACGCTGTATATTGGACAACCACTACCAGACATACCACAGCCGGCCCCAGCGTGGTGTCCTTCGACGTGTCCAGCTGACCCTACCCAATCGTGTACTTCTGGGACCTGTAATACTCCATGATTAAGGAATTCGCATGGCCCTTTGCCAGAAACAAAGAATCTGTCAACAATGTGAACCGGTTTAATTGTCGTCGGGCACATAGCATTGGGCAGAGAAATTAAACAATTTTTAGAGCTGCCCTTTGGTGAAACACTATAAAAGAAACCCGCCCGTCTTTTTGCGCTCAGTTGTTGGGAAATTACAAAGCATCTTCAAAATATGCGAAAAGCCGCTCCGTCACCTAAGGTTTTCTGATATCGGCTCGGCGCCGTAAATCTGGTTCGTCGTGTAGACGCCACCCTTGATAAGTGTCTCGTTGATGTTGTCCCTCGTGACCAGTTTCACAGGAGTAACTATGGTGGGGATCTCCATAGTTCCATTGTTGACCATTTTATCAGGTTTGATTATTTCGGTTATCTTCTTTCCCGGGTTCCTCGCGAGCTTAACAGCCACTTCGGCAGCCGTTTCCGCCAATGGGTCAATCATCTTCCACACATCGACGGCTTGTTTCCCCTGAACGATATATCTGATGTTCACGAGGCCCGCGTCCGCCCCAGCAACGAATACACGATCAATATGATCCAATCCCCGCTCCTTCAGAGCTGCGATCACTCCTGTGGCGAGCCTGTCATTATTGCAGATGAATGCGTCCACCTGGTTCCCAAATTTGGCGAGGACCTTCGCCGTGGTTTTCTGAGCTCTGGCAGGGTCCCATTTTCTGTGGACCTCCTGGATTACCAGATCCACGTCTTTGTTGGCCCTGATGACCTCAACGGCGCTCTTCACCAATCCAGAACCGTAATCCGAGAAGGTACTCACAACCTGGGAACCGTAAAGGTATCCAACTCTAAAAGATGAGTTGACAGGAATGTTCCATGGGAGAAACTCTGCGTGGACGGAAGGCGCCATCACCCCAAGAATCAAGAGCGCTACATGAGTGTATGTCCTGAAACGCATTAGAATAGTTCCAGTCAAGTTCACTGATTGGTAATTACCCATCAATTGTAACGCAGCTTAAAGGAAAGAAAAAGACAAATGAACTTAAAGTGTAATAATTCTGGTATGCGCATCTGGAATATAACCTCCACTTCAAATCATCTGGAGCTAAGGAAGTCCGAATTTATGGCGCCGGCCACTTCATTATCGGAACCGTGCTGATGCTGTTCTTTTTCTATGATTATTTGGGACAGCCTTCCCTTTTTTCATATTGTTTGGACCGACATGGTTTGGGAACTCCTCCGGCAAAAGGCAAAGGAACGACAAAAGAGTTGGCTATAGATTTTCCTTTACAGTATTATTGACAGATAGCGTTGCAGTGACCAACCCTGAACTACTGGAGGCACCCCAAAATCACAGACGGCAAATCATCTGTGAGCAATTTTTTCTAGTGAGGGCACGAAGAAGTTTCAGATTCTATGCAATGGAGATTGTTAATGCATCAGATAAGAGTTTATGCTGATACTTCAGTTTTTGGTGGAGCTCAGGATGAAGAGTTTAAAGAAAACAGCCTGAACTTTTTCAATAAGGTTACCAATGGCGAATTCATAGTTCTGCTTTCAACTGAAACTCTCAGGGAACTTTCCGGATCACCTAAAGAAGTACAGTCTGTTATGTTAAATCTCCCAGATAGTTCAATTGAAGAAGTACCGATTGATGATGAGGTGCGGGATCTTGCGAATGAATATATTGCTGCTGAAGTCTTGGGGCAGGCTTCTTTCAGCGATGCATTACACGTGTCAGCGGCAACCGTTGCCGGTGCAGATCTTATCCTCAGTTGGAATTTCAGACACATTGTAAATTTCAACCGTATTAGGGGATTCAATAGTGTAAACATCCGATTCGGTTATAGGACAATGACTATCTTGAGTCCTAAGGAGGTATCTGATGAAAATGAAAGTCTTTGATTGTGTTGAAATGAAAGGACAGGCTCAGGCAAAACTGATGCAGGAATATGAGAGCAGGAAAGAAGAATTTGAATCCTATGTCGATTTTCTCAATTCAACAGCTAGAACTGATCCTCTTGTCTTAGCTTTTAGAAAAAAACACTCAGAATCTCTGATTCCTGGAATTAAGGACCATGGCGCCAAAAAGGTAAAATCAGCCTGAATTTATGAAAGACTGAAAACAGACACATGCCCTTATTAGTTCATCAACTTCAAACCATCTGGCGCAGATAAGGGGCTGCGCTATCCGAATCTATGGGGCAGGCCATCCCATTATCGGCACCGTGCTGATGCTGTTCTTCGGGCTACCTTCGATAACCCGATCGCTATACGCCACGTAAACTAGAACATTGCGTTTGCGATCGAAGAACCGCACGACATGAAGTTTTTTGAACACGAGGCTGCGGTGCTCGTCGAAGACTGTCTCGCCGTCCTTGAGTTCTCCTACTATCTTGATCGGACCGACCTGGCGGCATGCGATGCTAACATCACTCGTATCCTCGGCCACTCCCAATTGACCCTTCACCCCTCCCGTTTCCGCACGCGCGATGTGACATGCGACGCCTTGGACTTTCGGGTCGTCGAACCCATCTACCACAATCTTGTCGTTAGGGCCGAGCCAGCGAAAATGGGTGCTGACCGAGCCGGTCGTGCCGCGTTCTGGGCGACTTAAGACCCACCACCCGAAGATCACGATGACCAAAAGGATTCCTCCGCCGAGAATAATTCCAATCTTTTTCATGATGATTTGCCTTCCCTGAGTGAATTGGCGCCCAATTTAGATCAATTCCGGCGCTACCAGTCTGATTTTTATCTCAGGATACTCCTCTTTTTGTGAGTGAGCCAGCCAGGACAACTCTGATTCCTCATTAAAAGCCTGACTAATCAACTTGAGAAAAATTGTGATGGTTTTGGTGAAGCCCCTCGACTGGGCTTGACAAAAACTGTCCAATGTTCGAGAAGTACCCCATCGTCAAGTAACAGGCGCTCAACAGGACCACTTAATTATTGAATTGCATCATGCCTGAGCGAGGCGCCCCCGACAAGCGATTAAAATATGCAGGAGCAGGCGTGAGAAGAATCAAACTGGAAAAACCCGTATTGGTATCAGATCTCGACGTAATTTACGTAGGGACATTCGTGCCAAAAGCTTGCGGAATTGCGACATTCACTAATGATCTTAGTACTTCCATCGCTCAGGAAATGGGAAACAAGCTGTATCGGGTCGTTGCTATTACTGACCGAGCAGGAGGGTACGATTACCCACCCGAGGTTACGTTTGAGATTCGAAAAAACGTAATTCGTGATTACGCACGCGCTGCCGAATATCTTAACGGTTCATCGGCACAGATAGTCAGCCTGCAGCACGAATTTGGAATCTATGGAGGCGACGCTGGCAAGTACCTTTCCGTGCTGCTGTCTCATTTGAAAAAACCGGTAATAACCACCCTCCACACGATCCTGGAAAATCCTCCCAACGATTACCGTGAAGCTCTGGATGACGTCATAAACTGCTCCCAGCGACTTGTCACCATGAGCCAAAAGGGGGCCAGGATGCTCCGAGAGATATATGGCGTTCCCCAAGACAAGATCTCAATAATTCATCATGGCGTTCCTGATGTTCCCTTTGTTGATTCCAACTTCTATAAGGAACAGTTCAATGTGGAAGGTCTGACAGTTCTTCTGACCTTCGGGTTGATCAGTCCCAATAAGGGAATAGAAACGGCGCTTGAAGCCCTACCCTACGTTGTGGAGAAATACCCGAACATTGTCTACATCATTCTTGGCGCAACCCATCCTGAAGTAAAGAAGGTTCACGGCGAACAGTATCGATTATCCCTTGAACGAAAAGCTATTGACCTGAAGATAGCCGACAATGTGGTGTTCCAGAACAGGTTCGTTGATCTGCAGGAATTGACGGAATACATGTCTTGTTGTGACGTTTATTTGACTCCCTATCTGGCAAAGGAACAAATAACTTCCGGAACGCTCGCTTACGCTGTGGGTATGGGCAAAGCTGTAGTGTCTACGCCCTATTGGTATGCCGAAGAATTGCTCTCTGATGCAAGGGGAGTATTGGTAGATTTCAGCGACGTGAAAGGTATGGCCACTGCGCTGAACGACTTGATCGGCGATTCCTTGCGGCGCAATAGAATTCGGAAAGCGGCATACGAGTACGGACGGACAATGGTGTGGCGGGAGGTAGGGCGTCAGTACGTGGAAATGTTTTTACAAATGCTCGGCGAACGGAGAAACCTGGATGTGACATCTTCCTGGAAGCAAAAGATGCTTCCACTGATTACCCTCCCAGATATCAAACTCGATCATTTGATATCTTTATCAGACGACGTCGGTTTGTTGCAACATGCGTGTTTCGGCATACCGGATCGCGATCATGGATACAGCGCGGATGATGTCGGTCGGGGACTCGCAGCGCTAATGACTTGTTATAATCAGCAGAAAGACGAGCAGATACTTCCTTTAATTCATACTTATATTAGCTTTCTGAATCACTCTCAGACGGAAACAGGCCATTTTCACAATTTCATGTCCTATGATCGAAGATTCATGGATGACCATGGGAGCGAAGACACGTTAGGTCGGGTCTTTTGGGGTCTAGGGACCGTTGTCAGATGGGGAACAAAAGAGCAAATACGGGCCCTGACTCAAAATATGATGGCAAAGGCCGCCCCCAGAATACTCGAAGTTGAATCGCCAAGGGCCAAAGCCTATGCCATTATAGGCATGTACCATCTCTTGCAAAAATTCGAAGGAGCAAGTCAGTTCAAGCGACTTCTCGTTTTGTTAGCTGATGATCTGGTTAGCCTGTACAAAGAAAACAATAGCGCTGACTGGGAGTGGTTCGAGGACGTATTGGCTTATGGAAACGCTAAAATCCCAGAGGCGTTGCTACGTGCTTACCAGGTGACCAAAAGCGATGAATACCTGAACGTCGCTCTGCAATCGCTTGACTTCCTTACCAAAGAGCAAATGAATGGGGTCTATTTTGACCTCGTCGGCAATGAAGGTTGGTACCCTAAAGGTGGAGAAAAGGCTCTCTTCGGACAACAACCCATAGACGCAGGCTATCTGGTTGAAGCCTACGTTGCGGCTTCAGAGGTGACGAACGACTACAAGTACCTGGAACTCGCCCGACTTGCTTTTGAATGGTTCCTGGGTCGAAATAGACTCAATACCGCTCTCTATGATTTTGCTGACGGTTCGGTGGCCGACGGGATCGACTCCAGCGGAATCAGCGCCAACCAAGGCGCAGAATCAGTTGTGTGCTACCTTCTCGCAGTGCTTGGCCTTTCCGAACTTAAGGCTCAAAGAATTTTGCGTTCCAAATAGAACCGAATCATCTTCACGCTGAAATTGTGATTGACGTGGTGAAGGTTTCTAACAGCCATTCCTAAAACGTTGACGAAAAAAGGACTTTCTATGAGTGATTCAGGCCCAATAGTTATTATTTCCAGCTACCCTCCACGTCTTTGTGGAATTGCGACTTTTGCCGAGGAAGCAAGAGAATTCATCCAAAAGCATAATCCTGACAGGGAAGTGCTGGTAATAAGTCACACAGACGGTCAGGGCGAAGGTGTATTTCCTATCATTGACATGTCCAAGAGGGACTGGTGGAAGACCGTGGCCATAAAAGTACACAGACTGCGCCCTTACGCAGTTCATCTGGAACATGAATACGGTTTGTACGAGTATTATGATTCAAGAGGCCATGGAGATGGAAACGAAGGGTTCCTGGATCTGCTTGACGCAATTAATGAATTCTCCACTATTGTCGAACCGCATACCGTCCACGGTAGACTGACGAGTTTTGAGGCCAATTTCATCTACCAGATGTGTGAACGGGCAAGGGTAGTACTATTCAAGTGCCATTATCAAAAATGGCGCCTGGACTGGAATTTCGTAGGACAAGGCTGGCGAACCCCCAGAAACGTCATGGTGGTCCCTCATGGGGCTAGGCCTGATCGACGCTGGGCCATTAAGGATGTTCCAGTCCTCAAGGAAGAGTTGGTTCTGGACCAAATCCCATACCTGGGTAATCGTCTCGTGGGCATGGTTGGGTGGATACAGTCCAATAAGCGTTGGGATATCCTGACTTCTATGTGGGAAGATATTCATGCGGAAATACTGGAAAGGACAGGCCAAGAATGGGACCTTTTGGCGGCGGGATCCATGAGAGATCCGAACCACTTGACGGACTACGAAAATTACCTGGAGCAGCTAGCAGCCCTGGAAAAAAAAGGACTGGCCCACTACTTCGAGTTTATTCCACGCGGAGAAATTTATTACAAAGTCATGGCGGTTTGTGACTTCATAGTTTTGCCCTCAACCGATGAAACCCAATCCGGAACGCTTGCACGAATCATTGCGCTCAACAAACCATATATAACGACGGCTCCGATGGAAGGGCTGACAGCTCAGACACTGGAGAGCGAAGGTGGATTGCTTTTCACCAACAAAAAAATGTTAAAGGACCAGGTTATCAGGATGGCCTGTGACGAAAAACTCCGGTTGAAACTCGGAGAAAACCTCAAAGAGTACCTTGATCATGTGGTTTCCTGGGACCTGGTAGCCAAACAGTACAATGAAGCTTACGAGTTGGCTCGCCAATCAATTGCGTCCGGACAAGCGGTCGTGCTCCCTCTCGAATTCTGACGGAAAAAACTTGGGATATCCTAAATATGAAATATGATCATGATAGCTGTTATCGCACACTTTTCAAAAGGTATGACCTGAACCCCATCCTTACCTGTCTGGACTGGCCATATCCAGTCAATTCAGTGTTCAATCCAGGGGCTACAATGGTCAATGATCAATATCTGCTGTTGGCTAGAGTTGAAGATCGCCGAGGATTCTCCCACTTATGCGCCGCACGCAGCGCCAACGGACTCACCGACTGGGGAATTGATCCACAGCCGACACTTGCTCCGTGGCCTGAAAGATACCCGGAAGAGACATGGGGAATAGAAGATCCGAGAGTAACGTGGGTGGAGGACCTTGGAGCGTGGGTTGTCGCGTACACTGCCTATTCAGAGGCCGGGCCTCTGGTCTCCCTTGCCACGACCAAGGATTTTATCAACTTTCAGAGGCATGGTCCTGTCATGCCCCCTGAGGACAAAGACGCGGCGCTTTTCCCCGTCAAGTTTAAAGGTAGATATGCAATGCTCCATAGGCCGGTGCCGGCTTCAAGCGTTCGAAAGCACATCTGGATATCTTTTTCACCTGACCTGAAGCACTGGGGAGATCATCAAGTCCTAATGCCTGCGAGGACCGGAGGCTGGTGGGACGCCAACAAAATTGGACTCTCGTCGCCGCCGCTTGAAACTTCTGAGGGCTGGCTGATACTGTATCATGGAGTTAGAGAGACCGTTGGCGGTTGCCTTTACCGACTGGGGCTTGCGCTGCTGGACAAGGAAGACCCTACCCGTGTGCTAAGACGCTCTGATCAGTGGACATTCAGCCCCAAAGAACCATATGAAAAAAGCGGCGACGTTGGCAACGTTGTCTTCCCTTGCGGCTGGACTCTTCATGACGATGATCTGAGAATTTATTACGGTGGGGCTGATAGTTGCATAGCTGTAGCCACCGCAAGTTTGGCCGATGTTTTAGACTTTGTTAAGCGCTGTCCTGAAAGATAATGCCTGCGGCAATGAGTCTTGCCTACACATAGGAGGTGTACGCGTCGATCTACGGCTCCTCCCGATCAGACGGCCGTGGTCTTGCGCCGAGTGAAAAATAGGCGCGGCCATATTCCCAATATTGAATTAAACGCCTCTTACAAGATCCTATTTTAGTTTTTCCTCCCGAGAATGACACTACCGCTATCACTTGAAACATCCGTCGGCAGCCATTGCACGATGCGATAGTTCATGATATTCTATCACGTTACCGATTAAATTCTGACAAACCCACTACAGGAGTTGTATATGACCCAGGATTTACTGCCTAAGACTTTTAACCCATCTGAGACTGAATCCAAATGGTATGACTTCTGGCTAAATAACGGCTATTTCAATGCAAGTGAAAACAGGACCGGACTGGAATACTCAATTGTCATTCCGCCGCCAAATGTCACGGGTTCCCTACACATGGGACATGCCCTCAACAATACACTACAGGACATATTGGTTCGATACCACAGGATGAACGGTTACAATACGCTTTGGATGCCCGGCATGGACCATGCCGGTATAGCGACTCAAAACGTTGTCGAGCGTCAATTAGCCGCGGAAGGGCTCACCAGAGGCGATCTTGGACGAGAAAAATTTATAGAGCGGGTGTGGAAATGGAAAGAGCAATCTGGTGGAGTCATCATCAACCAGTTAAAGCGATTGGGCTGTTCATGTGATTGGGATAGAGAACGATTTACAATGGATAAGGGTCTCTCAAAGGCTGTTAGGGAGGTTTTCGTCCGCCTTTATCAGGAAGGCCTAATTTACAAGGGTGATTACATTGTCAATTGGTGCCCCAGGTGTCACACAGCGCTTTCCGATCTTGAAGTCGAACATCAGGAAACACAAGGCTCGCTCTGGCACATCCGGTATCACATCGAAAACTCCGACGACTATTTGGTTGTAGCCACTACGAGACCAGAAACCATGTTGGGAGACACCGCTGTGGCCGTTAATCCCGGTGACCCACGATATACGGCTCACATTGGAAAATTCGCCATCTTACCCCTTGTGGGAAGAAGGCTGAAGATAATCGCAGACCCTATCGTCGCAATGGATTTCGGCACTGGAGCGCTTAAGGTGACTCCGTCTCACGATCTGACCGACTTCGAACTTTCCATGAGACATGATCTCGAACGAGTCACCATCATGGACGCTAACGCAAGAATAAATGAGCGCGGGATGCATTTCCGTGGGTTAGACCGTTATGAATGCAGAAAAAGTATAGTGTCTGAACTCGAAGAAAAGGGGTATCTTGAGAAAGTTACACCATACGCCGTAGGTCTTGGAAAATGTTATCGCTGCAAAGATGTTGTCGAACCACTAATTTCCAAACAATGGTTCGTCCGGGTGGCGCCACTGGCCAAAGAAGCCTTAAAAGCCGTCCAGGATGGCAGGACCAGAATAATTCCCGATCATTGGGTAAAAACATATTACGAGTGGATGAATAACATTAGAGACTGGTGCATCTCGCGTCAGATATGGTGGGGGCACAGAATCCCGGCATGGACTTGCGGAGATTGTGGGAACGTGGTTGTAGCTGAAAACACGCCTGCTGTCTGCCTTGAATGTGGAGGAGTGAAGCTAGACCAGGAGACCGACGTTTTGGACACGTGGTTTTCTTCCGCCCTGTGGCCCTTTTCGACCATGGGCTGGCCGGACGAATCCAAACTGCTGAAGACATTTTACCCAACATCCTGCCTTGTGACTGGTTTCGACATTCTCTTTTTCTGGGTTGCCCGGATGATGATGATGGGACTCAAATTTATGGGCGACGTACCGTTTAGGGACGTCTATATTCATGCCCTGGTTCGAGACGAACACGGCAAGAAAATGAGTAAATCTCTCGGTAATGTAATAGACCCACTCATGGTAATGGACAAGTATGGCGCCGACGCTTTTCGATTTACCCTGGCGGCCCTGGCGGCCCAAGGAAGGGATATCCGGTTGTCGGAGAATCGAATTGAAGGTTACAGAAACTTCGTAAACAAGTTGTGGAACTCGGCCAGATTCACGCTGCCCCACTGCGAGAAGCTCACACAAGGTGACGACTTGAAAACTTTTTCAGATTTCTCGCTTCCCGAACGCTGGCTGCTTTCGAGGCTCAACAAGACTACGGACATAGTGCGAACAGCCCTTGAGTCGTACTCTTTTAATGAAGCCGCGCAAGCGTTGTATGAATTTTCATGGCACGAATTCTGTGATTGGGGATTGGAGGTTTCCAAAATCCCTCTTGGGGACCCTGATACAGCCGTCTCAAAAAGATCCGCAGCAGTCTTGATTCACACTCTGGATTCATTACTAAGACTCTTGCATCCTTTCATTCCGTTCATAACGGAAGAAATTTCATCCAAACTCAGACCGAACTCAGGACCAATCATAATTGATCAATATCCAGTTCTTGATAAATCGTTGATCGACGAGCACGCAGAAGGGGACATGCAGTTCCTGATGTCCATAATTGCTTCGATACGAAACCTTAGAGCTGAAATGAACGTCTCCCCTGGAAAGGCTTTACCAGTTGTCCTTGGGTGCTCTTCAATAGAGCAACTCGATCTTGTTAGATTGAATTTGCCGATGCTTTTGAGCCTTGCCCGGATTTCCGAGCTGGATTTCTATGAACTGACCCCGGATTCCGCCCCTCCTCATGACAGCGTTACCGCAGTTGTTAATGGAGCGAGAGTTTATATTCCATTACGTGGAATTGTGGACCCTGATGTTGAGGTGGCACGACTGAGGAAAGAACTAGCCAGGATCACAGCCGAATATGAATCTGTTGAAAAGAAACTAGGCAACGAGGATTTCCTTTCCAAAGCAAAACCTGAGGCTATCAAGAAACAGCGGGACCGGAAGGCTGAGTTGTCCGGCAAGCTGATCGGACTAAAAGAAGCTTTGGAAAAGATGCTGGCTATAAAAAGAGCTTAGACGCTCCTACAATTTTTGGAAGACTAACATTACCCGGAAAATTAAAAAGATGCACAGGCCCAATCTTGTCATGGTCGAATCGACGGAATCAACTCAGGATATGGCAGGCAAAATGGCCGCTGAGGGATTTCCGTCCGGCGCCGCGGTAATGGCTTTGCGCCAGACAAGAGGTCGCGGTAGGTCCGGGTCAGAGTGGATTTCACCACCAGGAAAAAACCTGTCGCTATCAGTTATCCTAAGGCCCGTTATCGAGATTAGGCACGCGCCTCTAATTGGCATGTTGGCGTCAATTGCAGTCGCAACCGTTGTCGATCTCGCGTGTGAGCCATACCAGGCTTTTCTTAAGTGGCCTAACGATGTGCTAATTCAAAATAGAAAGATCGCCGGCATACTGTCGGAAGCTCGCATAACTGATTCGTCCCTGGAATTCATCGTGCTCGGCGTTGGCATTAACGTTAATTCCAGTGTTGATGATTTCCCTGTTGAAATGAGTGATTCTCTGACTTCCATGTCCATAATCACTGGTAGGACTTTCGACTTGAGGATTACCGCAGAGCGCTTTTTAGAAGCATTGGGAGAGTTGATAGCCAGGGTCGAGACTGAAGGACCGAGCTTTGTTCCCAGTGTTTGGGAGAAACGGTGGGCTCACAAGGGACATTCACTGGTACGCGACGGGATCAAAGGAACCGCCACCGGAATTGATTCCGATGGAGCGCTTCTGATGAAACTCCCCGGTGGTGAAATCGTTAGAATTTCTTCGGGGGCAATATTGGCCACATGACTCCTTTCAACGAGCTAAAGATCAAAAACAATCGTCCGCTGAGGTTCATCCTAACAGAGGCATTTGAATGAATTTGAATTCTGAAACAGGACCAATCGATATCACTTCCGTGTCCCAATCCCTTTCTTCAGTTTCCAGCAAAATCGTTACAATTGTTCTGGTGATCTGTGTGTCTTCCAGCGCAACTGTGTTAACTCTAACCTATGGGTTGGAATTCTCAGCCTTTTTGAAAAAAGTAGCTTCCAAATTTGATGTATATTGTCCTGAGATTACAATACTTGACGGTAAGGCCACCATCAAGGAAAAGCAGCCCTACTTTGTAGAATTGCCAAAGGACCTGAACCTTACCGTTGTCATAGACACTCGTGAGGACCCGAAACCTGACCCTTTATCTTACATTAAAGAAAATACGACAGGGTTAGCGCTTTTAAAAAATTCTTTGATAGTTAAAAATCGGGATGAGATGTCCAAAATTAAATTGGAGAATTTTCCCGACTTGACAATTAACTCGCAGACACTTTCTGAGGGGTTGACTAATTATCAGTCCACAATACTACTGTTTCTGGCAATAGCTTTCGTAGTCTATTTCGGAATGAGCAAGATCATGCAAACCCTCATTGCCGCAATGGCTATTTATTTGGTGACACGTCAACTTTCAATTCCATATAGTTTTGGTAAAGGATTCAAGCTGGCGACTTTTGTTCTCGTACCAGCCACTGTCGTTGATCTGATCCTGAAGTCATTCAACATTTTAACCGGTTCACAACTATATATATACTTGGCCTGTTACGCTGGAACGATGTTCTGGCTGGTCAAGGACCTCATAACCGATTTCAACCATCAAAACTGGCATACAGAAAGTTGAAGTTTAACGGAAAGGCGTAATCATGGAATTTTTCTTGAGTGTCATTGGAATGGTTATGGTAATTGAGGGGATACCTTATTTTGTAGTACCGGAGAAAATGAAGACGGTCATGAAAACCGCTCAGTTGCAACCAGACAATGTGCTAAGAATTTTTGGCGCCGTTTTAATGGTGACAGGACTTATTATTGTATTTTTTGCCAGGAAGAACTCGGGTTTTTGACAGTAAATCCAGCAGATCTGAAATAACGATGAACAAATACATAAACATTGAGCCTCACGATTATGCAAGCAGTGAATTCATCGACATTCCAAGGGAATTTCTACTGTCAACATATTCGTATAACTTGGCGCCTGAATTGATCGCACACTCTCCCGTAGCTCGTAGAGATCAATCGAAACTACTATTTATTGATCGCAATACCGGTGAACTTGATCATCGTTCTTTTTTCGAATTGCCCCACCTGTTAAAGGATGGAGACGTTCTCGTAATAAACGAAACTCAGGTAATTCCTGCTGCGTTAAGGGGGAGAAAGGCTACAGGAGGTTCTGTCCAGATCTTGGTGCTGGACCCTGCTTCCGTTGAACATCCACCAGACGATCTTTTAGCGTCTGCACATCGATTATGCCTCTTTAAGGCGAGTGGAAGGATTCGGTCCGGCAGTGTCATTAAGTTAAACGATTGCGTTGAGCTGGTTTTTGAGAAATCTGTCTCGCCCGGAAAAGCCTTGTTAAAATTTCCAGTGACTGAACTCGATTTCCTGGATTTCTTGATGAAATTCGGTTCGCCACCTTTGCCGCCCTACATAAAACAGGACCCTAGCCTGAAAGAGAACACGAAAAGGCGTTACCAAACTGTCTACGCCAGGGTCCCAGGCTCCATAGCGGCGCCGACGGCGGGGCTTCATTTTACGGATCAAACAATTTTTGCACTGGAAAAGATGGGAGTGAAGATACTCAGGATCACCCTGCACGTGGGTCCTGGCACATTTATTCCCATACGAAGCAGGGATATTAGACTTCACAAAATGGAACCTGAATCCTATTGCATACCTGATTCCACCGCTGCCTCCCTTTATGAATGTCTGAAAACCCAACGGCGCATCATCGCTGTGGGATCGACCTGCCTTAGGGCTCTGGAGGCGTCTTATAGGCCGGATAAGGGCTTCACTAGAGGATGGCAAACTACAGACCTCTTCATTTCACCGGGTTACAAATTCAAAGTAGTAAAGGGAATGGTAACGAACTTTCATCTGCCTGAATCCACACTCCTAACATTGGTCTGCGCATTCGCCGGTGTTAAAACGATACTCAATGCCTATAAGGTGGCGATTTCGAACAACTATAGGTTCTATAGTTATGGAGATTCCTGTCTTATTCTTTGATATCATTATGGTTTTAGGCTACAAAAAAAGGCGGGACCCCCTACGGGGCATCGGGTAGGACGCTTGGTGAGAATCTACGGAAGGTATATTTGGTAGGACTGATGCAGGTGCGCAACTTCTAGTAAGATATGAATTATTTGTCAAGAGTTTTTTATAAAAAATGGTCATCTCATTGTTAAAACAACGGATACTGTATCATCACGTAATCATATTTTAAGTTATCTTCGTAGAATCCTTTGTGAATCAGACTGGCGGAGCCTTATCGTAGATAAATTTAAGTGATGCAGTAGCTTAAAATCAAAGCTGGCTTCAATGAGATGGAATATGGTCTTGGTATTATTTAACCTTGGGTTCAACAGATTCAAGAGAGGATGCGTTGGACTTTGATTAGGCAAAAAATTTTCCAAAAAATGATGCTGTCCTACCTTTTGTGAAATTAGGCCGCGTCACTCGTCTGGTAAACGATTTCACCGACATGTGAGGCGGCGCAACATTTTGTGGGATGGAGCTGATTAGACAATGCGTTCTAATTTAGAACGATCAGGGCGTCTACAGCAACCGGCAAGTCTTCCCGGATTATAAGTGGGTTGATATCAATCTCTTGAATCCTCTCGTTTTCCAATCCCAACCGCCCGAGATTGATTAATATTTGCTCCAAACTGTCCAAGTTTACTGGAAGCATACCTCTGAATGGCCCGAGAAGTTTGTGGCTTTTAATTTCATGAATCATTTCTGTAGCATCATTTTTCTCCAATGGGGCGACACGAAAAGATACATCATCGAGCGCCTCCGTAAAAATCCCACCCAGGCCAAACATTACACACGGTCCAAATTGTGGGTCACGTGTCATTCCAACCATAAACTCTCTTTTCCCCTTCGCCATCTTTTGAACCAGAGCCGCCCCTTCCCCGAGTTTGGCGATCCGACGAATAATTTGTCTGAATGCTTCGACCGCCTCTTCTTGCGTTTTTATATCCAATCTGATCAGGTCAAGGTCGGTTTTATGGGTAATATCTGGCGCGCAAGCTTTGACTGCGACTGGAAAACCTATATTCTCAACCGCGGTTTTAAGCTCTGACTCATTCCGCACCAATATTTCTTCAACTACAGGTATGTCATAAGAGGATAAAACGAGCTTGGACTCGTGTTCCGAAAGGGTTTTTCTGCCTTGAGACAAAGCCTTTTCTATAACATCCATTTGTTACTCCTTTTCTAATTTCACTATATTTTGATTTAGACAATGATTCAACTATATTGAATCTTGAAAAAAGTTCTTGATTACTATCGATTAAACGTTTAGACGTAAGAATAAGGAACAGCGAAAAAGGGGAGTGAATTTATCAAAATTCCTTGTAATTCCTTGAATCGGCGTTTAGAATCAGATTCGTTCTTGAACCCTTGAAAAACAATTATCCCTGGCATAGCTGAAATGGACTGGGAGGCGTGTTTACATTACTTGGGAAACGCGTTCAGTCGTCTTAACAAATGTGGCGGCTTTTGATGGGATTAAATGTGAAATCCGACATTAATACCCTTGGTGATATGCGGAGGGTTAGCTGTATTTCGAAATGCGGAACCGTTAATATTCAGAATTTACTTTGTTGAAACATGTAACGCCGCGCAGGCGTGAGGAGAGAGACATGGCCAAGAAGCCTCCCAGACGGGACCCAATAATAGTTTACAAAAGAGAGGAAAAGGGACTCAAACCTTTTTTGCAGGGAACTAGAGGCCTCAGATTCGGACCCACTCCTCAGAAACCCAAGAAATTTAAAGAACCTAAAGTGGTCGTCCCCGAAAAGGTGCGTCAAAATCAGGCCAACCTTGAGGAAATCAACAGTTTCCCATCTCCTGAAAGAGAAATTGCCAAAGCCTGCTATTATATGTGTTTTCTAGTCCATGAAACCAAAACCACTACAGATCTTTTCCCGCTAAAACACAATGTACTGGAAAAAATTTTTAAGAGCGGGCACAGTTGTCTAACAGTAAACTACGTGCGCCGCGGGGACAGAGAAGTCTACACGCTGTCTCCGGAGGCGAAAAAGAAATGGGAGAATGAAACCAATTCCAATAAACATCATATAAGGATGTATCTGACGCAAAAATGTAAGATTGATTACGAGGAAGGATACTTCGATCTTTATCACTTCCACATTGTTATGGAGCCCTTCAGATTTACCTTTTATCTTCCGATTCATCAGGCGCCATGGATTGACAAGAGGCGAATTTCGAAGAGGAAGTTTCACTATCCTCAAACGGTCGAATATGGTTTGGTTCGAGGCAAGATTATAACAACCTCCCGTAAGGCGACTATGATTCCAATCGAAGAAATACGCGCTGAATTTCAGAAACTTCTTGACGTCGAGATTACCAAGAAGAAATAGTCTCAAATTTGTTGTATAATTAGCAACGCCGGTCTCAACAGACTATGGATGAAGCTCTTCGGGAGCTTTGCCGATGAAGGCCTTCATCTGAGCGTCCGTATCGATCTAAGTTGCCTAATCGAGTCAGCTTGCGCCGTTTCCCGTACCTATTTCGTCCTGAAGACTGAATTTCCTAAAGATACCGTTGGATTTTGGCCTGTCTCATAAGTTTTTTGTTAAAGGTGGGTAGGGAGAGACCCCGGCGCGCGCATCGAGGTCTCTCGGGAGGGGTAGAATGCAGCTATAATTATGGACAATATGTGTTCAAAATGGTTCCTATGTATGGACCAAGCACAAAATCGTTCAATCGGTTATGCAATTAGCGGGAGCATTAGTTATAAATTTTATGCAAGCTCGCCAATGTGTGCGGCAATATATTCCTTGAAGAAAGATGAGCATTAAAATAGGAGTATGGGAGCAACATCCAACAAAAAGATAATCTGGACAGTTCGGGACATTCTCAAATGGACTTCCGAATATCTTCGGAGAAAAGGATGCGACTCTCCACGATTAGACGCGGAATTACTGTTAACTCACGCTCTTGGTGTCGACAGACTCCGGCTGTTCCTGGATTTTGACCGGCCGCTTAGCGACAAGGAGCGAGAGAAATACCGAGAACTCGTAAAAAGGAGGGCTTCCCGAGAACCGGTAGCTTTGATCACCGGTAAAAAGGAGTTCTGGTCTCTCGAAATCATGGTCAATCCTGGAGTTTTAATCCCTCGTCCAGAAACGGAAATTCTTGTTCAAGTAGTTCTCGATCAATGCAAAACTCTTACAAATTGCTCAGTCTTAGAAATTGGTTGCGGGTCCGGCGCCGTCTTTTGCGCCATAGCGAGTGATCGAAGCGACATTGATTTGTACGCGTGTGACATTTCTCTGTGTGCCCTTAGCTGCGCTTCAATCAACGCGTCGATTAACCCAAACCCAAACTGCGCCCATATCTTTGCCTCTGACCTTCTGGAATCTGTTAGGTCAGGCCCCATTTTTGACATAATCTTTTCCAATCCGCCTTATGTTCCTTCCAGTATTATAGATAGCCTAGAGCCGGAAATACGTCAATTCGAGCCCTATTGCGCACTCAACGGCGGTGACGATGGTCTCGCAACAATCAGACGGCTGATTCCTCAGTCGAGGAACTGTTTGAAACCAAACGGCAATTTGCTACTGGAAATAGGGGATGAACAATCTGATGAAGTTGAACGCCTCTTAAAATTGAATGATTTCTCAGAAATTCGGGCCTATCCTGACCTGAGCGGCAAAATTCGTGTGTTGAAGGCGGTTCTGTAAATGCGATTTATTTTAATTGGGTTTGGGAAATTTGGACAGCTGGCTTTTGATAGACTCAGATCCAAGTTTGTGGATGCTGAATTCATAATTGTAGATCCAAGTATAAACAGGAGTTCGGTTGTGCCTGGTCCGGGAATTTGGCCAATTCGCAATGACGGCGTTGAATTCCTTTTAAGCCATTATCAGTTAGCAGAAACCGACTTGATCGTACCAGTGGCGCCGTTCAATATCGCAGGAGCCTACATTTTCGCCTACTACAGGGGGTCCGAGTATGCAATTTTACCGGCACGACTGGCTGATCATTTTAAAAACCACTGGTTAATTGACAATTCGACACTCTGTGTGAGCAGCGTCGATTTCATTTGTCCGGATGACTGCCCTGAAGGCGACACTTGCACAGTAACCGGGGAACAGCGGACACCGATGCACGAGAAAATTGAGTATCTAGACTTTTCGGATTATGACATACGCGTCCTGAGGAGCTTTCAGTTAGCGCCAGGCGTAGGTGGCTACACTTTGCGCTCTCTTAGGTCACTTAGGGACTCCCTCACCTTGGGCCAGAAATACGTCATAGCGACTTCTTGTAAATGTCACGCCATGCTTTCCGCAATCAAAATACAAAAGGAGACATGAGAATTGGTCGCTGACACAACCGGGTGGGTCCTATTGACTATTGTGCTACCAGCGTTTAGTTTTGCTGATGAACAAATTACTTCTTCTTGGATGGTAAAAACATGTCTCTAAATTCAGATGACCAAACTTCTAAAACGGATTTTCCAACTGTAGATACAGTAGAGGATTTGGAGAAAAAACTGGAGCAAGATCCAGATTCGGCCAACTTACACTATAATTTAGGGTTGGCTTTTGCGCACATTAAACAATGGGACAAGGCGCTGTCGGAATTCCGAGTCGCTATGAAGCTCAAGCCGGGATTGCTGGAAGCCAGGGTCAATATATCGGGCATATTACTTCAGAAAGGTGATTATGACGGCTGCATAGAAGAGAGTTTGAAAGCTCTTGAATTCAGGCCGGACCTTGTCGAAGCATGTATAAATATCGGTATAGCTTTTAGCCACAAGGGAGTGCTCGATCAGGCCCAAAAGAGCTTTGAAAAGGCCCTGACTTTAGATCCTAAATCAGTTGTCGCTCACATAAACCTCGGAAACATTTATCTGTCCTCGGGAAATCTCGAAAAGGCCATAGAACATAACTCCCGAGCGATCCAGCTGAAACCCGAATTCGGTATGGCCCATAACAACCTGGCTGTGTCATATTTCCAGAATCACGAAATGGAAAAAGCTAAAACTCATACTCAAAAAGCTCTAAGTTTGGGGTATGACGTTCATCCGGAATTCATAAAACAGCTTGAAAATTAGACCTAAGGTCAAAGAGAATCATGAAAGTTGAGGACTTTGGCCACGTATGTCCAAAACCTCTGTTCCGGTTACAAAACCTATTGTTGTTGGACTCGTTCCGTAAAGAAGCGAATAGCAGCTTTCTTTTTAGAGGCGGGTAGATTTTTATAAAAATTGTTTAGTTCATTAGCCGAAAATTCCAGATCTAATCCCCCGTTGCTACTTTTGACAATTTTGGGGGACAAGTGGCTGGACGCTGAATCAAGAAATGGGCCAATTTCTGAAACTGACAGAGAGCTGACTTCCCGCTTCACGAATTTGGGGTCCATGGCCCAAGCTTCGAAAAAAAGATCAGGAAAAAACTCTGTCCTTATGCACGATTGAAACAAAATCTTCCTGATTCTGAGGCTCCCATCTCTGAACTCAACTAACGCCTGTGTCCTATCTAATTGAGGTGGCGCTACGGCCCTCAGGATACCGCTCTGATCTATTTCCGGAATCGAAGCCAATGTCTCCAGGTCCTCCAACTCAAGAGATATAACGCCAAGGGCCTCTTTAATTTTTGGGACCATTGCTTTGATTGAGTCGCTGTCCATGGACTCCAAAAGGTCAACGAATTCAGGGCCTGAAAATTCTCCTAGACAGACATATCCGCCAAGCATTTTCTGGTGAGGCCTCAAGTCATGAAAAAGCCTGATAACCTGGTCTGGAGTTAGGGATTCCCAAGGCAAATGCGCAACCACATTTTCAAGTTCTGGTACAGATAAACCAGCCAATCTCTCGATTAACGTCTCGAACTCAAATTCATCAAATCCACCGGATGGCGTAATCAGTTGTTCCAGTTCATCAAGTTTGTCGGAAAGTATAACAATACGCTGCCATCGTTTAAAAAATATCGCAGGGGAAGATGAAGACACTGTGTTCCAGTCATTTACGATCGTAGTCACCATCTTCTGAACTGTTCTGATGATCTCTTTAGCCAAAAAAGAAGCTTCTTCCTCATTCATCCCATGGCCCAGTTCATGAATTACATCAATTACCGCTCCCTCGATCTGAAATGGAAAAGGCTCTTCAGCCAATTCCCAGTCAATGGATTCCAAGAAGTCTCTGATCTCAAGAACACTCAAAGCTATTGGGTTTTTTGTCTCCAAATAGCCTGAGATCACCAAAGTATTTATCAGAGCCTCTCGGATCGAATCAACTTCGGACAGGTTTTCTGCATTAACAACAGGTGAACGGTTGAGCATCTTGAAAGGAAGCGCATCTTTAAGCTTTAGGATAAATTGGTAACGTTTCAGCTCAGACTCATAATATTCCAGGATGGACAATGAAGTGAAAAGATCGTCCTCGAGAGTCAGAGATTTTATCGAATATAATTCACCTTCATTAAATACACTCATTTTGGCAAGACATTGACATGCCAACTCGCTCAAGCAGTCGTATTCCTTACTATTAACAAGTATTTGAATTCTGTCGTTGAGAAGAAGCTTTTTCCACTCATTCCTGAGGCTAACGATCCTCGTGTACGCCAACCTGAATAAATCGACGGGGGTCAAATCCATCAGGCAAGCTACTGCCGCATCGATTTCTCCATTGCTCTTGATCTCTAGTCCGATACCGACAAGCTTGAAGACTGTTTGCTGGACCCTGGCCAATTGTTCGACAGACCGAAAATCAATCTCATTCTGTAAAACATATTTGTTGGCCATGGCAACGGAAATACGGACAATTTCGTCTGCTCTATGGTGAGCCAATTTGCCCTGCTGAATCCCACGTTCAACCACTCTGGCAATAAATGACTGCTCATCATGAATTACAAGACCGAATTTTTCCATGTGGACCATCTAGCGAGCGCGCTCGATATATTTTCCTGTGCGGGTATCTATCTTCAAAACATCTCCTTCATTTACAAAGAGCGGCACCAGAACAGTCATACCTGTTTCCAGAGTCGCCGGCTTGGTTGCTCCAGCCGCGGTATCACCCTTTAATCCAGGCTCGGTTGTCGTCACGGCAAGTTCGACAAATATGGGAACTTCGACACCTATAGGTTTTCCATTGTGGAAAAGGACCGTGACATTGACATTTTCCTGGAGATAATTCTTGGCGTCACCGAGGTTCTGTTCGACCAAAAACAACTGCTCATACGTCTCACTATCCATGAAGTGGTATTCCCCTTCACTTTCATAGAGAAACTGCATTTGCTTTTCCTCGAGGTCCGGTTTGTCTAGTTTCTCGCCTGACCTAAAGGTCCTGTCTATAACATTTCCTGAAAGCAGACTTTTCAAAGTCGTACGGACAAATGCCCCGCCCTTTCCAGGCTTCACATGTAAAAAATCAACGATTGTAAAGGGTTCACCGCCAATTTCGATTTTGAGCCCTTTTCTGAAATCTGAGGTTGAATACATTGTAATTTAGAAATATTCCTCACTTTCATATCGATTTACGCTATTGCGCACGCGCGTGTGCAATTATTTAATATAATTACGACCCATCAGATTAAAACCCCATCGCGTTTTCAGAGGCTACTTTGGGTAAAATACCTTAGACGATTGATCACGGCTTCCAGTTCTTCCAAAATCTTCACCCTTTTCAAGCTACGCAAAGGAGCTTCTTCGAAGCTCTCGATAGAATTTCCGGACCAGTTGGTGAAAGATGGACCAAACTCTCTAGGCGAACTCCTCCAAATCCTTCAATATAGATTCCCGGCTCAATTGTAAAAACCATTCCCGGATCAATAACCGATTTCGATTTAGGCGAAAGATATGGAGGTTCATGAACCTCAAGGCCAACTCCATGACCGAGGCTGTGCAGGAAATATTTGCCATACCCTGCCTTTGAAATAGACTCTCGAGCCACTCTATCCAACTCATTACCCCTGATTCCGGGTTTAATGGCTTCTATAGCCCGATCATGAGCGTCTTTGACTGCTTGATGAATTTTCACCTGTTCAGTGTCCGGAGTCCCTACAACACAGGTAACGGTTTCATCACTGCAATAACCAGAGAAAAGACAGCCGTAATCAATTACCACTAAATCTCCAGAATGTATAATTTTCTCCGTCGGACTACCATGCGGCAAAGCGCTTCTTACGCCAGACGCCACAATAGTTTCAAAAGATTCAGCAGACGCTCCTCCAAGTTTGAAAAGAGATCCAAGCTGACAAGCGACTTCTGATTCCGATCTTCCGGAAATACCGGTTTCCAATAATTCTTCACAAGCCAACGACGCAATATGGGCCGCCTTCTTGATCATTTCAAGTTCCGACCCTTCCTTGATTATCCGGAGATCAGACAATTCCTGGACCTTGAACGAAATCACTTCAATTTCTTTGGCGGCTTTCTTGAGTGCGGACACATAATCAAAACTGATCCTGTTCCCCTCAATCCCAAGACGCCTAACTCCAAGGTTTCTAATGATTTTGACTAAAGACGCTATCTTCTCCCGCGTTATATGTACCCTAAATTTTGGAGACTCAATTCTTGATTGTATCTTGTAACGACCGTCTGTAAAAAGATGTAACCGGTCTTCATTAATCAGAATGGCCGCGTCAGATCCGGTAAACCCGGACAAATATCTCAAATTTGTTGATCGAGTGATCTCAGAGGTGTTAAGAAGGACAGCGTCCAGCTTAAATTTCGTGAGTTTTCCTCGAACCAGGGCTATGGGATCTACTGGCGCCATTTACCTACCGCAACTTTCCTGACGTTTTGTGACAGAATGATCTTTCCACAAATAAAAAAGCCTCGACATATGGTTGAAATGTACAACCATGCCAAGGCTTTGGGATAGGATAAAAATACTCAGGTATCAATTGCCCCCGACAAGTGAAATCTTTGTCCTGGCAACTTTGACCCTGTTCAACACCCTCTCGTATTCCGCTGCGTTTTCAACGGCATCTATTTCCAGAAGCTGTCTTTCCAACGCAGCCAACTGCTCAGTGGCCTGAGCCTTATCTATGGATTCGACTGCGTGCGCCTCTTCCACCAACACCATGACGGAATCTTTCAAAACCTCGCAGAACCCTGGCCCGACAACATATTTCACAAAACGGTCAGATTCCAGGTAAGAGAATACTCCAGGTTTGATGAATGTCAACATAGGCGTATGACCTATAAGTACGCCAAATTCACCCATCACACCCGGCGCTATAACTTCCTCCACCATTTTACCCAATACAATACCACGTGGAGTGACCAATTCAATCTTGAACTTTTCAGCCATGAACCTCTCCTGATCAGGCTGCGGCGCTCGCCAGTTTTTCAGCCTTGGCTCGAACCTCGCTCAAATCGCCGACCATATAAAAAGCCTGCTCGGGAACATCATCACACTTGCCTTCGATGATTTCCTTGAACCCAGCCACTGTGTCCGCGATCTTCACGTATTTACCCGGGGTGCCGGTGAATTCCTGTGCAACAAAGAATGGCTGCGACAAGAATCGCTGAATCTTTCTAGCACGGGAGACTACCAGTTTGTCTTCCTCTGAAAGTTCGTCCATACCGAGAATTGCTATGATATCCTGAAGGTCCTTATATCGCTGGAGCACCAACTGTATCTGACGTGTGACGTTGTAATGCTCTTCGCCCAGAACCCTAGGATCGAGGATCCTAGAAGTGGAGTCCAGAGGATCAACGGCCGGATATATACCTAACTCAGCCACCTGGCGAGACAAAACAACGGTTCCGTCCAAGTGGGCAAATGTGGTTGCAGGAGCTGGGTCCGTCAAGTCGTCCGCCGGAACGTATATACATTCAACCGCCGTAATTGAACCACTTCTAGTCGAACATATACGTTCCTGCAATTCACCCATGTCAGTCCCTAAGGTTGGCTGATAACCAACGGCCGAAGGCATTCGTCCAAGAAGAGCCGAAACCTCGGAACCGGCCTGCGTAAATCGGAAGATGTTATCAATAAAAAGCATAACGTCGATGCCCTGTTCATCACGGAAATACTCCGCGACAGTCAGCGCCGTCAGCGCCACACGAGCCCTTGCTCCAGGAGGCTCGTTCATTTGGCCGTAAATCAGTGCGGCGCGATCGAGAACTCTTTCTCCTTCAGCTCTTTTCTGGCCAGGCAGCACTCCGCCCATTTCCAAATAGAGGTCATTTCCTTCTCGAGATCTTTCACCGACACCAGCAAACACTGATGTCCCACCAAACTGTTTGGCGATGTTATTGATGATCTCCATCATAAAAACAGTCTTTCCAACACCGGCTCCTCCGAAGAACCCGATCTTGCCGCCTCTCATAAACGGAGCAATCAAATCAACGACCTTGATTCCTGTCTCCTGAATAGAGATTTGTGTAACCTGTTCGTCGAATGAAGGAGCGGGACGGTGGATGGGACGGTGGGCCTCGGCGTTAACCGGACCCGCTTGATCAACCGGTCTGCCGACCACGTTGATAATTCTTCCAAGCACTGCTTTTCCAACGGGAACCTGCATCGGAGAGCCAGTATCTTTGACCTCCATACCACGTACGAGGCCGTCCGTGGTATCCATAGCAATGGTTCGCACTGTATTATCTCCTAGATGCTGAGCTACCTCAACAACTAGGTTATCCGCCTCGTTGTTAATCGCAGGATTTGAAATCAGCAAGGCGTTATAAATCGCCGGTAGCTGATTCTCCGGAAATTCGACATCGACGACGGGGCCGATTACCTGAACGATTTTCCCTACACTCATTTTAGGATATCCTCCTGAAACCGTCTTCCTAATGTTTATCGAAATATGGCTTTGGGGAGAGCCGGACTAACCTTTGAGGGCTTCCGCCCCGCCGACGATCTCCATCAACTCTGTTGTAATCGATTCCTGACGTTTTCGGTTGAGTTTCAACGTCAACTTGTTGATCATTTCACCTGCATTGGTAGTCGCGGCTTCCATTGCAGACATCCTGGCCCCATGTTCACTGGCTATGGAATCCAGGATGCCGGTGAACACCTGAACCTGGACATATCGCGGCAGAAGTTCCTTGAGCAGTTCTTCCTCTGAAGGCTCATAAAGATATCCTCTTCGAGGTTTCCAACCTTCCTCTTCCGGGGCTATGGGCAGAAGTTTCCGAAGCGTCAAAGTCTGAGTGACGGCTGATCGGAAACTGTTGAACAGTAAGTAAACTTCCTGAAATTCCCCAGAAAGAAAATTCTCCGTGGCAATCGAAACAATTTGTCCAGCAAGATCATAGCTGACTTTGTTCATAACATTGTTAAACTTTTCGATGATTGGTACCTGACGCCTGCGAAAGTAATCATTACCTTTGCGCCCAACCGTTACAAAATTAACCTGAACCCCTCTGGACTTCATTTCGTTTACAAAGGATTCAGCACGACGCTGTAAATTCGTATTAAATGCTCCGCATAACCCTCGATCAGCGGTCACAAGTATCAGAAGGGCCTTCTGAACCGGCCGTGACTCAAGCATCGGATGCGCCTTTGTCCTGGCTGCCAGGGACATCATGACTTCACGCATCTTCTCTGAAAAGGGCCTGGCTGCTTTGATAGCCTCTTCAGCACGACGCAACTTCGCAGCCGCAACCATCTTCATGGCCTTAGTGATCTTCTGGGTGTTCTTGACACTGGCTATGCGTTTACGAATATCTCGTAGACTTGCCATTTCGACCTCATTCCCTGCGGACTAAATCCGGATGTTAATACACACAAAGCTTGTTCCAGACTCTACACGAGTGAAACCGAAGGAGGATTGAATATTGCCTTGAATTCATCCAAAATCTTCTTCATTTTGGACTCCAGATCCGCAGATATGATCTTTTTCTCCCTGATTTCAGTCAGAACATCCGAGTAGCTGCTTTCAAGGTAACTCAAATACTGCCGTTCATATTCCATGAGCATCCTCACGTCATATTCGTCGACATACCCGTTTGTAGCCGCAAAGATGACCGCAATCTGCTTCTCCGCAGCCATTGGTTCATACTGGGGCTGCTTGAGAATTTCGACCAGTCGTGTTCCTCTGGCCAACTGCGCTTGGGTAACCTTATCAAGATCGGACCCAAACTGGGCAAAGGCTTCAAGTTCCCTGAACTGGGCCAAGTCAAGGCGGAGTGTCCCAGCAACTTGTTTCATGGCCTTGATCTGAGCATTACCACCCACACGGGACACACTCAACCCAACGTTAATGGCAGGTCGAACCCCCGAATAGAAAAGGTCGGTGGACAAAAAGATCTGACCATCCGTAATTGAAATAACATTTGTGGGGATGTACGCTGAAACGTCGCCAGCCTGAGTTTCAATGATAGGGAGCGCTGTGAGGCTTCCTCCACCATCAATTTGATTGAGCTTGGCGGCCCTTTCAAGCAATCTTGAATGCAGATAGAAAACGTCTCCAGGATACGCTTCACGTCCGGGCGGTCTTCTAAGGAGTAACGACAACTGACGGTATGCGACAGCCTGTTTGGAAAGGTCATCATAAATAATTAACGAGTGCTGGCCGTTATCCCGATAATATTCACCCAGGGTGACCCCGGAATACGGAGCAATATATTGCATAGGCGCAGGATCTGACGCTGTAGCGGATACGACCGTGGTATAGCTCATCGCGCCGAAACGTTCGAGTGTCGCGACCACCTGGGCCACGGTCGATCGTTTCTGACCAACCGCGACGTAAATACATTTAACGTTGCTGTCTTTTTGATTGATGATCGTGTCAATCGCGATAGCTGTTTTGCCCGTCTGACGGTCGCCAATTATGAGTTCACGTTGCCCACGCCCAATCGGAATCATCGCGTCGATCGCCTTGATACCAGTTTGAAGAGGCTCCTTGACCGGCTCTCTTTTGATTATTCCTGGGGCTACTATCTCGATCACACGGAACTCTTTAGTGTCCACCGGACCTTTTCCGTCTATGGGCTGACCCAGAGAGTCAACGACACGTCCAAGCATTGCCGGTCCTACGGGAACCTGCACGATCCGGTTGGTTCTCTTAACTGTATCGCCTTCCTTGATGTGAACGTCTTCACCGAGGATTGCGACCCCGACATTATCCGCCTCCAGGTTTAGGACCATTCCCATGATGCCGTGGGGGAACTCAAGAAGTTCTCCAGCCATTGCGTTCTCGAGTCCGTGTAGCCGCGCGATACCGTCACCTACGCTAATGACTGTTCCGGTTTCGCTGACTTCGACCTTTTTGTCATACTCCTGGATCTGCTGTTTAATGATTTGACTGATTTCTTCGGCTCTGATTTGCATTTTCCCTATCCCTTCAGGCTTTCCTTGAGCTGATTTAGCTGAGTTCTAATGGTGCCATCAAAAACCATGTCTCCAACCCTGGCAACCAGGCCCCCGATCAAGAAAGGGTCAACCTTAGTAGTTACCAGAACCTTTTTGTCACTCATTTTTGAAAGGGCTTCCGTAACGCGATTTAGGTCGGATTTTTCCAAAGGTTCGGCGCTCACGACTTCGCCTCGCGTAATCCCGCGAATCTCGTCCACGCTGGACCTAAACGCCGTTTCTATACCATTCAACTGATCTATACGTTTCCTATCAATCAACACGTTGACGAAATTCTTCACTATGACGTCTGCGCCAATTTTAGTCAGTATTTCGCCCGCAATCCTCTTCTTGTCTTCTTTTGTAAAGACAGGGCTTATGAGAACTTCTCTGAAATCTTTAGATTGAGACACAATTCCCGTCAGGGCCGCCAAATCACTCCCATATTTGTCCAATGCGTCATTCGATTGGCCTATTTCAACGAGGGCCTTCGCGTAACGCTTTGCTAAAGTGGTATCTATCACTTCATACCCCCGACTTTGACGAGATAATCCTCGACAATTCGCTTGCGATCCTTCTCGGAAATCTTTTCACGAATCATTGTTTCGGCCATTTGCACCGCCAATTCTACCGCCTCATTTTTCAGGTTTTCTCTGGCCTTTCGAACTTCCTGTTCGGCAGTCATTTTGGCTGATTCGACAACAGCTATGGACAATCTTTCAGCGTTGGCCATAATCTTTTCGCTGTCAGATTCCGCAGCTTTCTTCAATTCGATCCGCATTCGCTCTAGTTCTTTTTCCATGCCTGCGATCTTTTCCTTATAATCCGCCAACAATCGCAGAGCTGTCTCACGTTGCTCCAAGGCTTCCGCAAGGTCCCTTCTGATCTGGTCCTTGCGCTCGGCGAAAAACGTGACAAGAGGCTTCTTGACAAAATAAACGAGGACAACAACGAGCGCTAGAGTGTTAATAACTCTCCAAAGCAACAGCCACGGAGTCCAGGTTGACTCTTCTCCCCCACCAGAGGAAGCGTTTGCTATTGTCACAGTCCCCAGAACAAAAATTATCAGAAAAACGAGATTTTTAAGGACTTTCTTAAAATCCATCAGATGGCCCTCCCTAAAATTTTCTCCGAAATGGATTGCGCTAGGGGCGCCATCTCACCCTTAAGGGCCGCTCGTGCCTTTTCCGACTCATCTTGAATGGACGATTTCATTTCATCCACAATGCGAGCCGCTTCGATTCGAGCTTTTTCAAGAATGTCCGCTTCACTTTTTTTTGCCTCGGCAAGCAACTCGGCTTTTTCTTTGCCCGCTACCTGCCTGGCTTCGATCAGCGCGTCCTGGTGTTTTTTCTCTTGCTCCATGACCTCCGCGTCCAACTGCGAAGCCTTGTCCCGGTCGCCTTTAATTTTGGCTTCTCTTTCCCGTATCTTAGCCAGCACCGGTTTATACAACAGGGAGTTGAGGAGGAGTAAGAGAATCAGGAAATTGATCAGCTGAATAAACAGAGTGAAATTTACATTTATCACCGGTTTGATCTCCTGATTCAACAAGTTTTTCGCCCAGTTAGCACGACTATACCCCGTGTCACGCTAAAGGGCGCCTTCAATCTGATTTTTTTGGCAAGGATATTTTTTGGACCCAGACTTTAAGTGTCATATTTTCTAACACCCCGGGCTAAAGGGTGTCAAGAATTTTTTCGTACTGAAACTGGGTCCGAAGGTGAGATTCAGCGATTTTGATCTGAAGCCGGTTCCTCAACTGATTCCCCATCCGAAATATTATCCTGGGATTCATAATTAGGTGGCCAGGCTTGGGCTGATATCACTTCAATTGATCCTGCTTCAAGTCTCTTTTCGTCCGGACCACCAGCCAATTCCGGCATATCCGGTTGAAACGACGCCATAGAACATGTGCCTTCGAAAATTACGCCCTCTTCAATTACCAGGCTCGGCGTTTTCAAATGTCCAAAAACCTTCGCAGGAGGAAACAGCTCAATTTTCTCCGTCGCAGTGACGTCTCCACGCACCTCACCGGATACCTTCAATATGTTCGAATGAATTTGAGCGTGGACAATTGAGTCGGAACCGATAACCAGGGTCCCGCGACTGATGATTTCCCCTTCAAATTGACCATCTAAGTGAACTATCCCAGAGAACGACAGCTTACCGGTAAACTCGGTTTGGGAACCTAAAAATCCTGTTACTGCGTCACTCTTTGTCTTTCTGAATCGGAGCATGTGCCCTCCCTGTATTACCGGCGCAATTGTCTCTGGTCGAAGGGCCGGTCGCGACTTCCTTAACACAGCCACAAATCGACTTCAAGAAATAATTTAAAATTGTTTCCTTCTTATCGATAAATTCTGGAAAATTAATTCGTCTAGGCGTCATATTCCAAATCCGCCTCCATTAAGTTACGCGAAAACTACAATCTAGCGAGAAAACCTTCGGGAACTCACGGAAGTCAAGATCGCCGTCACAAGAAAAGACGATAACAGAGATGACCCACCGTAACTCACGAAACTCAAAGGGACCCCAACTACAGGGACAACCCCCATGACCATCGCCACATTTATTGCCACATGCCAAAAAATTATTGAAATACAGCCAACTGAGAGCATTGTTCCAAAATCGTCTCTCGCCCTGCCGGCAATAGCTAGTCCACGAAGCATAAAGGCCATTAACAACGCTAGAATTGTCATGCAACCCACGAACCCCCACTCTTCAGACAAGACCGCAAAAATGAAATCTGTGTGTTTTGCAGGTAGAAACATCAATTGATTTTGCGTGCCCTTCAAAAACCCCTTTCCTAATAATCCCCCAGATCCAACAGCTATCTGAGACTGAATTATTTGATATCCAGCTCCCAACGGGTCCAGATCGGGGTTCAGAAAAGTCATCAGCCTTCTTTTCTGGTAATCCAGGAGCAAATATTTTCCGCCAAAATAAGTCAAAGGAAAGCTGACGAGTGTCAAGCCTAGGATCGTTGTCCATATTCGTTTCGCCAACCCGACGAACATCATCATCGATATTGCGACTAGGAATAACACTATAGCTGTTCCAAGATCAGGCTGAGTGGCGACAAAAACGACCGGAACAATCACCAGACCCAAATTTCTAAATATTTCCACCCAATCAGTTAGAGGCCCACGTCTCCTGTCGCCTAAACTCTTTGCAAGAACTATCACCACAGTCAGTTTAGCAAACTCTGACGGCTGAAAACGCATTAAACCTAGGTCGATCCAACGTCGTGATCCAGCGGTAACCCTTCCAAATATTGAAACTGATATAAGCGCAACCAGTATGAAGAGATAGATCCATAGTCCCCATCTTTCCAAGATTCGATAGTCAATAAACGAAAACAGTATCAACAAGACGATACCCAGACTCAGCCACGCTGTCTGCTTGATCACAAAAGATCTGCCAACGCCGCCCATAGGAATCGCCGCGCTATAAATGAGGACAATTCCTGCGACAGCCAGGATTATGCCATCCAGGCACAAGACCCACTCGAACTTCCGAACTGAGTTGAGAACACCTGAATCCAGATACGTCTTTGGCATTGAATTTTTAATCTTTCGAATTTATTGTCCTCTTCCGAGATTACCCCGCTTATTCACGAGGATCACCTGGATCGGGGAGTCCGTAATATCTGCAAATTATTTTTCTCGCTAGCGGAGCCGCTGTCTTCCCCCCTCCACCTCCATGTTCTATGACTACCACAACCGCCATCTTTTTAGGTTGATCATCGACAAACGCCACAAACATCGCGTGTGTTCTTTCATGATATGGAATGTCGTCATCAGACTTTATCTTTTCTCTGGCGCTGATAACCTGCGAAGTGCCGGTTTTTGCATAGACACTTAGTCCGGGAACCCTACATTTACGCCCGGTGCCGGATTTGTCCTCGACCACACCACGCATGGCCTTTCTAATCAGAGACCAGTTGTTAGGGTCTGGTTTTATCTTCCATCTGACTACAGGAGTTTGCCGGAAAATGGCGGAGCCGTCCCTGGATCTTATCTCCTCAACTAAATATGGCCTCATTACGTTTCCACCGTTGTCCAGGGCGGCTGTCATCATGGCAAGCTGAATGGGCGTTGTCAAAGTGTAGCCCTGCCCTATTCCGATTGTAACATTCTCGCCATCCTTTACAAACGTCCCATAATTCCTTTCTTTCCAGAAGTTTGTGGGAATGAGGCCCGGCAATTCCTGGGACAATTCCAGCCCGGTAGGCTTTCCTAATCCAAACAGGGAAGCGTACTTGGCCATTCTATCCGCGCCCAATTTTAAACCCAATTCGTAAAAATAAACATCGCAAGATTCAACTATAGCTCTGTGCAAATTCACAGGGCCGTGACCATGCTGCTTCCAACACCTGTATACTTGCCCTCCAAGCTCCATCTCTCCAGAACAAAAGACGTTCCGTTCCGGCGTTATGACCCTTTCGGAAAGCCCAGCCAGCGCCGTAACGATCTTGAATGTACTTGCCGGCGGATAAAGCCCTCTTATGGATCGGTTTTCCAAAGGGTGAAGAGGATCGCTGTTAAGGGACTTCCAGTTGAGTTCAGAAATTGACGGGGAAAATAAATTCGGATCATAACCTGGCTTGCTTACCATTGCCAGAACACGTCCCGTATCAGGATCTACCACGACAACTGACCCTGCTCTCTCCGTAAATGTGTCTTCAACAAATTTCTGGAAAGAAGCGTCTATTGTAAGTACAATGTCGGCTCCGGACTTTGCCGGTTTTCTCGTAAGGCTCGCCAGGTGACGCCCCTTGGCGTCAATTTCGATCTGTTCCCAACCTTCTTCACCCCTCAGATAAGTCTCATATTCACGCTCGATGCCTGTTTTGCCCACATAGTCCCCGGGTCTGTAACCAACCCGGCCTACTTTCTCCAGTTCAGGACCTGATATTTCGCCCGTGACCCCAATTATATGACAGAGAAGATCGCAAAACGGATAGTGCCTGTATGGCCGCGCATCTAGAGACACGCCTTTCAAGTCATGCGAATGCGCCTTTATAAGTGAGACTTCTTCCAAACTTATGTTCTTTTTGATCGGAAAAGACATAAATCTTGGAGCAAGCAAGCTTTTCTCAATAACACTTCTCATTTTTTCCGGCGAAAACCCTAATACATCTGAGTAGGTTTCGATAATTTCCCGTCCCCCCTTTATATTTCCAGGAACAATTGATAACGTAAAACTGGGCCTATTTTCAGCAAGCGCTTTGCCGTTCCTGTCAAGAATCGCACCTCTAGGAGGAGGTAAGCGCAGTAATCTGATTCTGTTCTCAATCGCCATGTCGTCGAAGGATTCCCCCATGATGAGTTGAAGACTCCAAAGCCGGATCAGGAGAATCGCCATTACGATCCAGATGATCGAGGAAAAGATCATTACGCGGGACTTGTAATAATCCTGAGGGACGAGATTGCTGCGTAATTGCGCCACTAGGCCGCTCCGATCAATTTGCAATAACCTTTCCAGGAGCTGTTCAGAAGAGGTTTCAAGAATATCAGACATAAAGACGTTGAAATAGTTTTCACAAATACGAGTTTTATGATCACAGGCTCAAGCAGGATTTGCCCTCCAAGCCAACGGGCAGCGAAGATAATGCAGAACGAAATGAAACAAGTCACGATCGTGATGGACCAACTCAGTCCGAAGCTCTCTACGTCGAAATTCAAGCTGATATACGCCGAGAACATGAATGCGGCGAGATATATGACAGGAAATAGCCCCAGCGAGGCGCCGGACAACAAATCCTCAACAATTCCAAGAAAGAAAACCGATAAGAGTCCGGCTATGTAATCACCCTTGAGTCCGATCCAAATTACTAACAAAAGCGCCAAATCGGGCTTGTATTCAAGAGAAAAGATCTGGCCTAATACGCAACACTGGACAACTAACAGGCACAAACCAACAACAGCAAAAAAAATCAGTTCCTTCAACGTTTGCTCTCTAAACCGGGCTCTATAGAAAATCCTCCCTGAATACCAAGTATTACAATTACTTCTTCTATTTCTGAAAGCTTTGCGGCCGGTGTCACAACAGCCTCCAAAAACAGACCATGCTCAGATGATCTTATGGACTGAATCTTTCCCACCACAAGACCTCTCGGAAATATCCCATCCAGGCCCGAAGTTACAACAAGGTCTCCTTCTGTGATTTGCGCCCCTTTGCTCACGTATTGAAGCAAACAGGAGTAAGAATAGGATCCGCTGAGTAATCCCCTGTCACGGGTCCTCTCCACCCGGCAGTCCACGGACATGGCGGGGTCTGTGATCATCATCACCTGAGCCATGACATTCGAGGACCTGCTTATCTTGCCTACAACCCCTTCCGGAACGGTTACCGGCATATCTGGAAGCACCCCGTCATCGGACCCCTTGTTGACCAGAACAGTCCTAAACAACCCTGAAGCGTCTTGACCGATTATTTGAGCGACCAAGGTTGGGAAATCAAGCCTACTTTTGAGTTCGAGTACTTCCTTCAGCCTCTTGTTTTCGAGTTCCTTTTCTCTCAGAGATACAATTTGGGAGCGCAAGCTACGAACTTCTTCAGTCAAATCCCTGTTTTTTTGGCTAACATTTACCAGCCACAAATATGAATTGAATACATCCACTGACCTTCCCTGAATAAAACTCACCGTTTGGTTGATCGGCTTGAAAACAGAATAAATCATGCTCATGAAGGTCCCACTCTGTCCCTTTTCAAAAGATGAGAAAAGCATTATGAGACCGAGGCTAACCAGAATGACCGCTATGATTAAATCTCTTATGGATCGAGGCATATAAAAGGATGGATGACTGATGTCAGAAATTAAAACCATTCGTAACAATTGACGAATGGAGTCCGAGACTGGCGCCGAAAAATGTAAGAGCTAGAATTGATAACATTAGATTCATTGGAAACTAATGAATACGGCTCTTTGCAACCTCATGCGCCCCTTTAAGCCCTCATTAGCACATCCCGGTATAGATCGAAGTTTTCAAATACTATCCCGGAACCGAGGACCACGGTTGAAAGAGGATCATCAGCTACAACCACGGGGAGGCCGGTTTCCCGTCGTATTACCTCGTCAAGGTTCTTCAATAACGAACCCCCGCCAGTCAAAACAATTCCACGATCCACTATGTCGGAGGCAAGCTCTGGAGGCGTCTGCTCCAAAGCTGTTTTTACCGTCTCCAGTATCGCCCTTACGGGTCCTGAAATAGCTTCGGTAACTTCACTGGATCGCAACGGTATGACTTTGGGGACACCGGCTATTAGGTCGCGTCCTTTAACCTCAATGACCATTTCGTCATTGGTATGACAGGCGCTCCCAATTAGCATCTTGACCATTTCACCGGTCCTTTCGCCAATTAACAAACTGTACTTGTGTTTTACATATTTTATTATGTCACTATCTATTTTGTCCCCAGCTACCCGTAGAGACTTTGCGTAAACGATGTCTGACATCGATATTACAGCAACTTCAGTTGTTCCTCCCCCTATATCTACGATCATGTTACTGGTCGGTTCGGTTATGGGGAGATTGGCGCCAATTGCAGCGGCGATAGGTTCTTCAATCAAATAAACATCACGCGCTCCCGCGCTTTCGGCGGCTTCTCGAACCGCTCGCATTTCCACTTGAGTGACGCCGGCAGGCACGCATACGACTATTCGGGGTTTCACGAACATCCTGCGCTTGTGAATGCGAAATATGAAGTGCTTCAGCATCGCTTCAGTCACTTCGAAATCAGCGATCACCCCGTCTTTCATTGGACGTATAGCTTTGATGTTGTCCGGAGTACGACCAACCATCTTTTTCGCGTCAGCCCCTACAGCAACAATTTTCGGGCCGCGTCTAAGGTCCATCTTGACAGCGACGACAGAAGGTTCAGACAAAATGACCCCTTTACCGCGGACGTAGACGAGAGTATTAGCCGTACCCAAATCTATCGCCATGTCGTTAGAGAAAACTCTTGATAGCCAGTTGGAGATCATTTTTATTCGAAAAACAATTTTTAAAACATGAATAAGCGATTGGACAATAGCAGACCCTTAGACGTCGATCAAGCGTCCTAATCGATCTTATGCAGCTAAAGTGGACTCTGACTCAAAAAAAGTAGGAAATATTCTATGAATAAAGCTTGAGACGCGTCTCCATTGACTTAAGGATCATATGATCCTATTATCGCATCTCGAAAATTGCCCGTTCAGGAAGGAGAAGCCCGTGCTGGACATGATGAGGCGACACGCCAGCTCTTGGATAATCAAAGTTGCGCTCGGCGGTATAATTATCGTTTTCATTTTCTTTTTTGGATGGGGTGGACCGCGAAATAGAGATCATGACTACGCTGCCAAGGTCAATGACCAAGTCATTGGTTACGATCATTTTTACAATACCTATCAAACAGAGGTGGAAAAAATACGTTTAAGATTTCGGGATGCAATGCCGCCTGATCTTCTAGAGCGTCTAAATTTGAAAAAGAACGTTCTTGATCGCATGATAGATCAACAAATCCTTATTCAGGAGGCTGGCAAACTTGGTTTGTTCGTCAACGAATCTGACGTGAGAAATCAAATAGTTTCTGATCCTAGTTTCCAAAGAAACGGTGTTTTCGACCCGGAAATCTACAAAATGTATCTGAGTTCCGTCAAGATGAGCCCCGACACCTACGAGCAAAGCGTAAAACAGGAATTGTTGGCGGAACAAGTCGCTGAACTTATAACCGACTCTGTAAAGACAGACCCAAAAGAACTCCGAACGCTTTGGCATTTCCAAAATGACAAGATGTCACTCAAACTCCTAGTCATAAAGCCGCAGGAGACAACCGACAAATCCACCCTTGATGAGAAAGCTTTCGAGAACTATTTCAAGCGAAATGAGTCCAGGTATCAAATCCCGGCTTCGGCTAAAATAGATTATGTTTGGTTTTCGTGGAAAGACCTCCTAAAAGATTGTATGGTAACCGATGAAGATGCCGAAGCCTTCTACAAACTGAACCGGAAGGAATTTGTTGTCCCGGAGAAAGTTAAGATTAGTCAGATTTTGTTAAAAATTCCCGAAAAGGCCTCGGACCAGACCAAGGAAGCCATCAAGGAAAAGGCCTCCAAATTGGAACAGGAACTCAGAAACGGCGCCAACTTTCAGAAACTCGCCAAAGCCAATTCTGAGGATCAAACCACGGCCTCAAAGGGAGGCGATTTGGGTTGGATAACAAGAGGCTCGCTAGATCCAAAGATTGAGGAAGAGGCGTTCAAACTCAACAAAGGTGAGATTTCACCGCCGATTTTTACGGATCATGGCTATCACCTCATCCTAGTTCAGGATAAAGTTGACGAGACCGACAAGCCGTTTTCCGAGGTCAAAGACGAAATTGTTCAGCGCTTGAAAGAAGAGCAAGCTAAGAAAAGGATAGGGAAATTCGCTGATGATTTTTATGAACAGGTCTATCGATCGGAAAATCTGCCGGAACAGGCTAAGAAATTTGGGCTAAAGGTTCAAATAGCCGATTCAATTACCAAAGAGGGCGGCATCCCTGGGGTAGTTGACGACCCAAATTTTTCCCGGGAAATATTTGAACTCAAAGTAGCTGAGATTTCAAAACTGTTACACAATGGCGACAATTATCTTGTTGCCCAACTCCTTGAAAAAATGCCAGAAAGAATTCCTTCTCTTTCCGAGGTTAGAAGCCTCGTGCTCAATGATTATTTTAAGGATCAGGCCCTGTCGGCTGCGGTAAAAAGGGCGGATGAATTGATCTCAGCCATCAATAAGGATTTTGGGGAAGCGGGTAAGATTGCTAAAGAAAATAATTTGACCTGGGAGACATTGGATCCGGTTTCAAGAACTGCTGGCTTCGTCCCGCAGCTCGGCAAATCGAACCAAGTATCCGAAATGCTTACATCGATATCCCAGGAGTCTCCTGTGTATCAGACTCCTATCACCACATCTTCCGGGGTAGCTATAGTCAGATTGTCAAAAATTGATCCCGCAAGCGAGGAAGACTACGAAAAAGGCGCGACGGAATTCCGAAACTGGGTCCTGGAAGTACGCAGAACGGAATTTTTAAAAGGATGGTTAAGAATGTTGCGCGATAGATCGAACATTGATATAAACCAAAAACTCCTGTAGAATTTTTTGGTGCAATCCCTACAAGGGGTTGATAATATTTTCTGTAGTCACGCTATACACTTGACATTAACTCGGCCCGCTGTTAATCTTTGGTCATGCGGGTATAGCTCAGTTGGTAGAGTGCAAGCTTCCCAAGCTTGATGTCGCGGGTTCGAGCCCCGTTGCCCGCTCCAGAGAGTGGTTTTTTGCCACCCGGGTTTTTCATAATCCCGGGTTTTTTATTATAAACAACACGCGATCAGGTTGGCGCGTAAAAAGGAAATGGTTACAAACCGCAAACTTGTTTTGGATCTATGGACCATGATTGAGCCTGTGCTTGAACCTGACGGGATCGAGTTGGTTGAAGTGGAATATTTACTCCTAGGAGGCTCCTGGACCGTGAGGCTATACATCGACACTCCCAATGGGGTAACTATCGATGATTGCGCAATGGTTAGCAGGCAAATCGGAGCTTTGCTCGACATGAAAAATTTGATAGACCATCGCTACAATCTGGAGGTTTCTTCTCCGGGAATAAATCGGGTCATAAGGAAACTTCGGGATTTTGAACGATTTTCCGGTCGACAGGCCCGTATTAGAACTACACATAAGATTGATGGCCGAAAGAATTTTTCGGGCATTCTGAGAGGAACACAGGACTCTACTGTGCTAATGGAATTGGGAAATGGAGTCGTCGAGATTGACGTGGAAAATATAGAAAAAGCTCATTTAGAGACGCCGCCGGATGAAATTTTGCAGCAAGGCCTTCACCAAAAGGCGTTTAGCGTGGGAGGGTGACCATGGGAAGTTTGGACCGAATGATTGATCAAGTGGCCAAAGAAAAGGGAATTTCGAGAGATACCTAGTGGAGGCCCTTGAGGCGGCGCTGGTTTCGGCAGCTAGGAAGAGGTTTGGTCCTAAGGTCGAACTGGAAGCGCAATACAGCGACTCGACCGGGGAAATCGAGGTCTTTCGTTTCAGAGATGTTGTGGCTGAGGTACAAGATGACAGCATTGAAATTGACCTTGAGACGGCAAGGCAGGAACTTGACCCGGACGCCGAAATTGGTGATCAGCTAGGCGAGAAAATTGAGGCTGACACCTTTGGTCGTATTGCGGCTCAAACAGCAAAACAAGTCATCATCCAAAAAGTCAAGGATGCAGAACGGGAGAATATATACGCTGAGTACAAGGACCGAAAGGGTGACATTGTTACGGGTATCGTGCAACGATTTGAAAAGAAGAACACAGTGGTGAATCTCGGGCGGGCAGAGGCCATTTTACCTCTTACTGAACAGATTCCTAAGGAAACTTACCGTCAAGGTGACCGAATACGGGCCCTTATTATCGACGTCAAACGGACCCAGAAAGATCCTCAAATTATCCTCTCAAGATCAGACCCTTCTTTTCTTGTAAAGCTTTTTGAACAGGAAGTCCCAGAGATTGCCGAGGGGATAGTAAAAATCATGTGCGCGGCCAGAGAACCCGGCCAGAGGGCTAAGATAGGCGTAAGGTCCACTGACGCTGATGTTGATCCAGTAGGCGCTTGTGTAGGCATGAAAGGGTCCAGGGTTCAATCTGTCGTTCAGGAACTCCGTGGCGAAAAAATCGATATCATACCGTGGAACGATGAACCTGCAAGATTCGTTTGCAATGCCCTTCAGCCGGCACAGATTTCCAAGGTCATAATAGATCAGGTTTCCAGCACGATGGAAGTAATTGTAGATGATGAACAACTCTCTCTGGCAATTGGCAAGAAAGGGCAGAATGTAAGACTTGCAGCCCGGTTGACCGGTTGGAAAATAGACGTTCGGAGTGAATCCAAAGAAGAAAAAATAACGGGAGAATCATTTGAGCGTTTGTTGGCGGTAGAGGGGATGGATGAAGAGACTGCAACTATTCTTTTCGACAATGGATATCGTAACCCCGAAGATATCGCCCGAGCCTCGTTAGCAGAATTGACCAGCTTTATGGGAATAACCAATGAAAAGGCCTTGATGCTACAGGAAGGAGCGAACGAATACCTTGTGAGTTCGCCGGATCCAAGTGCGGAATCTGAGACCGATGACGAGATTCCCACGGAATCTCAGGACAATGAAGATGACCCTGCACAGGCTACAGCCTGACAGTTTACCGGATGACCGGTTTATCACCATCTGTATGGATGGATTGACCAAAGAATGAACCGTGGCCATATTCCCATTCGAACTTGCGTCGGATGTCGAAGTAGACGACCGGCCATTGAAATGATACGAATGCAAGCACAAGACAAAACACTGATATTGGCCGATAAAAAAACTAATTTTAGCGGTAGGGCCTGTTACATCTGCCCACTCGCTAAATGCGCTGAAAAGGCCTTGAAAAAAGGACGACTCGAAAAAGCCCTGAGGACTGAAATTGAAATAATTCCTTCAGTGGAGAGCATTTTTAAAAAGGCTTAGAAAAAGGGGTATGCGGATGACCATTTTGACCGTTGATGACCTAGCGAGAGACTTAAAGGTCAAAAACGAAGACTTACTCAAGGAATTAGTTACTATGGGTTATGAGGTTGATGGGCCCGAAAGCTCCCTGGTCACTGATGACCCGGCAGGTCTGAGAACGCACCTCGTATCCGCTCTCCCCCAAAGAGAGATAGTAGAAAAACGTATAAGACCTACTGTTATCAGAAGACGTACCAAAAATGCGCCAGTCCATGAGTTCCAAGAAGAGTCAAACATGCCCCCAGAAACAATAGCTAGTGAATTCGAAGAACCGTATCAAACGACTGAGAGTCAACCAGAGGCCCCAAAACCTGCGCCAACATTTGTGGTGTCGGAAACCAAGAAAACACCACACAAAGGCAGGCGACACGAGCCAGCACGGATAATAGAGATGGCGCCTTCCAAGCCCCCGGTTAGGCAGGCTCCGCCCGTTCTGCCAACCGAACTTGTGAGTCCTCGCCCGTCCGATACCCCACCAATTCCAGGGGAAACCGAAGCTCCTCGACGACGCCATGCGGCGATTGCCGCGCAGCAGCAGACTAAAGGCGTGATTTCGCAAAGCCCACCACCCGAAAGGGAAACAGCGCCCACCTCTTTCAAACACGAGCAATCACTCAAAGAGCCTCATGTTGAAATTGAAAAGGCTGCACAGCGCACTGAGACTCATGAAGCCCTTAAGATTGAAGAACCCGAAGCGGCCACACGATCACTCACTTCAGCCGAAGAACAACGAGAAATAGACGACAGGGCTGCAAAGAAGAGGAAAAAGAAGGACAGGAGAATTCAACCGGCTCAGATTATCGGCAAAGTGGAACTAAAAAGGGAACCACCGCAGCGTGCTCCAGAGAGACCAAGTCCGCGGACCCAGTTCGTCGAGCCAACAGGCTCCAGACCTTCCGGCCCACCCACTGGCCCTAGGCCTCGTGGTCCGGAACCCACGCCACGTCCAACCGTACGACCTGATATTCCCACACGCCAATTCGTTCCGGAAGCGCCGATTGATGAAAAGAACCGAGTAAAAAAACGTAAGGACAAAAAGGGTCGAGTAATCGATGATCGGCCTGATGAAGATAAGGCTAAGGGAATACGTAGACGCAAGGAAGTGATTAACGTTTCCGATCTTTATGATGATAGACACAGAGGTGGACGTCGAGGTAAAGCAAAGAAGGTCAGACTCAAGAAAACTGAAATCACCGTCCCTAAAGCCATTAAGCGACGCCTCAAGCTACCTGAAACAGTCACGGTTTCTACACTAGCTCATAAAATGAGTGTTAAAGCTGCTGAAGTTATCCAGCATCTTCTGCCGTTGGGAGTAGCTGCGGGGATGAATGAAATCCTGGATTTCGATACTGCAACGCTGGTGGCTAGTGAATTTGGATTTGAAACCGACACCAGTCGACCTTCCGAGCAGGACCTGCTTCCCTCCAAAATACTTGATACCGAAGAGAACCTCGTCCCTCGTCCTCCCGTTATTACCGTAATGGGACACGTCGATCACGGCAAAACGTCCCTTCTCGATCGTATCAGATCAACACACGTTACGGATCAGGAAGCTGGAGGAATTACTCAACACATTGGAGCCTACAAGGTTAAGGTGCCGCGAGGAGAACTGGTTTTCCTTGACACACCTGGTCACGAAGCATTTACTGCCATGAGAGCCAGGGGGGCGCAGGTCACTGACTTTGTCATATTGGTTGTGGCAGCGGACGACGGGGTTATGGATCAAACAAAAGAAGCCATAAACCATGCCAAGGCTGCTGGAGTTCCAATTCTGGTCGCAATCAACAAAATTGACAAACCTGAGGCCGACAAGGATCGGGTCTTGCGTGAACTCAGTGAATACAGCCTTATTCCTGAGGCGTGGGGAGGCGACACACTATTTGCGGATGTAAGCGCAAAAACCGGCCAGGGAGTCGATGAGATCTTGGATCTGATATTGCTTCAGGCCGAAATAATGGAGCTACGATCCAATCCAAATAAACGAGCTACTGGAACGATTGTTGAAGCCAGGTTGGACAAAGGCAAGGGCCCCATTGCCACAGTCCTTGTAAAGGAAGGAACACTAAAATTGGGTGACCCCTTTGTCGCCGGCGTACACTACGGTAAGGTGCGTGCTATGCTTGACGATGAAGGCAGAAACGTTACTGAAGCAACCCCTTCCACCCCTGTTGAGATACAGGGATTTTCCACTGTTCCTGAAGCTGGTGAGATACTTATGGTCGTTGAGGAAGAAAAACTTGCCCGACAGATCGGGACTCAACGAATGATCAAACATCGTGAAGACGAAGCGGCTTCCACCAGTCCAGCCTCCCTCGAAGAACTCATTGCACGCATGCAGACTGAAGAAGTCAAGGAACTTAACTTGATTGTAAAGGGAGATGTCCAAGGCTCCGTAGAAGCGGTGAAAGAGGCGTTGTTGGGAATTCCATCTCAGGAAATCAAGCTCAAGGTAATTCACGGAGGCGTTGGGGCAATCAATGAATCCGATATAATGCTGGCCAGCGCGTCTCAAGCAATCATAATTGGATTCAATGTTCGACCTACCCCCAAAACAACACAGTTGGCGGAACAGGAAAAGGTTGATGTGCGACTTTACACCGTGATTTATGACGCGATTGAAGATGTACGTCGAGCCATCGAAGGTATGCTCACACCAATTGAAAAGGAAACGGTTGTCGGCCGCGCCGAGGTGCGCCAGACATTCCAGGTTGGGAAATTAGGTGTTATCGCAGGTTGTCACGTTGTTTCCGGTAAAATCGAAAGATCCAATCAAATCAGGCTACTTAGAGACAATGTGGTGGTTCATCAGGGAAAGATATCTTCTATGAAACGATTCAAGGATGATGTTAAAGAGGCGTTGGAAGGATATGAATGCGGCATAAGTATAGAGAATTACCGGGATCTAAAAGTAGGCGATGTAATTGAGGCTTTTGTGGTGGAGCGTGAATCAGCGAAACTTGCGTGATCATAAGTTGCTACCATCCAGGCCTTACGGAACGTAGTTGAATTGGGTATTGCGTCATTAATATTTCATGTTTGTGGGAATCGGTTTACTAAAAATAGTGATTCATCAATCTTCTTCCTTAAAGGAGAAACGCCAGGTAGTAAAAAGTATCCTTGGGAAGGTTCGCTCTAAATTTAATGTTTCGATAGCTGAAGTTGAGGACAACGATAAATGGCAAAAATGTTCCCTGGGAATTGCGGTAGTTTCGAATGACTCAGGGCATGCTCATAAAATGCTCGAGACAATTGCCGAATACACGGAGAATTTGTACCTGGCCGAGGTAGTCAGTTTTTCCATCGAAATTATGCCATTTGGGGAATTTTATTAAATCCTGGTTCTTCGGGTCGGAATTTCAAGGCCCCTGGAATATCTGATGATCCCCAGATACCCTTCCTATTCCGACCACTTGCGCGGACTTACCCCATATCAAGCCAGTTTCGTGATATTGTGTCACTAGCCGGATCAAGGAAGGTAGCAAACCAATGCCGCAATTTAGGAAAGAGCGAGTTTCAGAACTTTTGAAACAGACAATATCTGATATTCTCACTCACGACATCAAGGATCCCAGGGTCTCGGGGGTTACTATAACCGATGTATTGATGAGTTCTGATCTAAAGTCCGCCAGGGTGTTTTTTTCAAGCTTAACCGATGGCAGGGTCGACGATCATCTTAAGGGACTGGCTAAAGCCGAAGGATTCATTCGTCATCGATTGAAGGAAGAACTGGACCTCAAATATATCCCCTTATTGACTTTTTTTTATGATTCCTCGTTTGATTATTCGGTTAAGATTTCCAAATTGCTCAAAGAAATCGAAGCAACTACGGTCAACGAAAATGATTGAACAAATAGCCGAAATTATAAATAAACATGATAAGTTCCTGGTAATTACTCATGTTAACCCCGATGGCGACGCAATTGGATCGCTTCTCGGCATGTATTTGGCTCTAAGGGAAATGGGCAAAACCGCTGCCCCTGTCCTTGGAACAAAATTTCCGGCGCTGTTTGAATTCTTACCAGGCAAGGATGATGTTCTAATAGGTCTGGAATCGATCAATTTTGACCCCACATATATAATTTCTTTGGATGTCGCCGCAGAAAATCGGATCTCTCCTCAAGTCGATGCATTACGTGAAACAGCAACGCTGATCAATGTCGACCACCACCCCACCAACCCGGGATACGGGAACATTAATCATATTCAGCGACATGCCAACTCTACGACTCAACTAGTCTATGAAATCCTTGAAAAGGCAGGACACCCACTGAGTATAGACGTGGGAAAATGCTTATATACAGGATTGATTACCGATACTGGCTGTTTCAAATTCGCAGGTGTAACAAGCAAGACATTTGAACTTGCCGCTAAACTCCTGGAACCGGGCGTTGATAATTACGAGATCACAAGGTATCTCTTTGAAGAATTCGCTGTGTCTAGGTTAGCGCTAGAAAAGTTAATGCTTGAGCGGTTAGAGATTCTTCTGGATGGGAAACTGGTACTTAGCCATTTGGACCTTGAAGATTTTGAAGAAATAGGAGCAGACCTTTCAGAAGGCGAAAATCTTGTCAACAGGCTTCGCGAAACTCGCGGGGTTGAAGTCGGCGGGCTTATCACCAAACTGTCGGACAATCTCTGCAAGGTCAGCCTCAGGTCCAAGGGATTAATTGACGTGTCAGCAATTGCTTCTGAATTGGGCGGAGGCGGACATCGCCGCGCGGCGGGAATCAAAGCGTCCATGTCTCCACAGAAGTTGAGAATCAGGCTTCTTGAACTGATAAGCACAGCCCTTAGCCAGTCACAGAAATAAGGACATGAATTCTTGACGCTCAGCACATGTCGGACCGGCAATCTGAAAAGAGCGGCAGAATTCTTTGACGCTCCATCGAAACGTCGGGGAAACTGGGATTGTCGGCAAGCGCAGTACATATCGCTTCCCCGACGTCACTGACAAAATGCAGAACAAGCCCTTTCGTAACATGCTCTGGAAATGATCTAACATCGGGAAAATTCCTGGAAGGTAGAATAATCTCTCTAACTCCGGCGCGTCGTGCCGCAAGGAGTTTTTCCTTGATTCCACCAACAGGAAGGACCCTTCCGTGTAATGTGAGTTCGCCTGTCATCGCCACATCCCGTTTGACAGCGGAACCGGTGAAGAGTGAAGCTAGGGCTACAGCGATTGTCACGCCTGCCGAAGGCCCATCCTTGGGTATTGCCGCTGATGGCACATGAACATGAAGTTCAGTATTGGAGAAACGTTTCTTGTCGAGTCCAAAGCTTTCACATGAGTGCCTCAGGTAACTCAAAGCCGCCCTCGCTGACTCTTGCATCACGTCTCCCATGTTACCTGTCAGTATTAATCCAGTTCTACCACCGAAACCTGTGACCTCAACAAAAATGATCTCTCCTCCGTTTTCAGTCCAGGCGAGGCCTGTTGCAACTCCTATCCTATCTTTTTCCTCGGCGAGTTCTGAATAGTATTTCCGAGCCCCTAATAAATCCTCAATCATAGCTGGATCTACAGATTTTTTGGGGAGCTGCCCCTGGGCAATCCTTAGTGCGATCTTCCTGCAAACCGAATTTATTTCCCTTTCAAGATTCCTAACGCCGGCTTCTCTGGTATAACCGCTAATCAGTTTCCTAGTAGCCGAGGATTCAAAGGCTATGTCGAAGTCTTTAACTCCATTTTGCTCTTGTGCCTTAGGGATGAGGAACAGTTCAGCAATTTTTTCCTTTTCTTCATCTGTATAACCGGCAAGTCGAATTATTTCCATACGGTCCTTAAGCGCATGTGGAATGGAATCAACTTGGTTTGCAGTGGCGATAAACATGACCTTGCTGAGATCAAAAGGCATGTCCAGATAGTGGTCCATAAAACCCGAATTTTGCTCAGGGTCAAGCGCCTCCAAAAGAGCGGACGCTGGGTCTCCGCGAAAGTCCTGACCGACCTTGTCGATCTCATCCAACATGAAGACTGGGTTGCTTGTCCCAGACCTTCTAATTTCCTGGATAATTCTGCCAGGCATGGCGCCAATGTATGTTCGCCTGTGCCCGCGTATTTCAGCTTCATCCCTAACACCGCCCAGCGAAACTCGAACAAACTTCCTCCCCATTGCCCTGGCAATTGAACGCCCCAAGGACGTCTTGCCAACTCCTGGTGGTCCGACAAGACACAGAATTGGTCCTCTGTTGTCAGCCTTGAGCTTGCGTACAGCCAAGAACTCCATGATGCGTTCTTTGACTATTGCAAGATCATAATGGTCCAGATCAAGAGTCCTTTTGGCCTTCACAATATCCAGATAGTCTTGGGTAGTTTTGTCCCACGGCAAGCTGGTCAGCACATCTACATAAGTCCTGGAGACTATATGTTCCGGAGAATGCGGCGGTATCCGCTCGAGACGCTGGATCTCCCTGGTTACGGCTTCAGCCACGTCAGGAGGCATGCCATTTTCTCGTATCCTGAGTTGAAATCCTCTCAATTCCGCTGCATTTGGGTCATCGTCGGAACTGTAATCCTTCTGGAATGTCTTGAGTTGCCGTCTCGTCTCAGGAGCTGACGGTCTTTTGAAGCCTGCTGACGAAGCGAGAGGCTCAGTCGAGACTATCGGCTTATTAACAAAGTTATCAACATCAGTTTTGAAATAGGCCATAGATTTTCGCAATCTTACTATGGGGTCCAGAATTTCAAGAAGATCCTGCTTGGATTCCGACTTGACGGACACCTGAGACCCTATAAGGTCTGCCAATTCCCCGATATCCCGGGCTTGTTCGATGGATTTGAGCATCTGAAGACTTACAGTTTTCCCTAAGGCCTCTGCCATTTTGAACTGGCTCACAACGCCTGCGACCAAAGCGTCATGGAGATCACTCTCACATGTTCCTTCTTCCACTAATCCAACTTCCGCGGTTAAATACGGATCATTTTTTACTTTGCTAATAAGACAAACCCGGCATAAACCCTCAGCCACAGCCCTCACCCCTCCAGTTTCGACCGATACTATCTTTTCAACTCGAGCAAGGACACCTACTGGTGACAGTTCTTCACTCCAGACTCCAAATCGACTTCGCGATTTTTGGTAAAAAAGGCCTACAAGGTTAGAACCACCTTGTAGGGATTCCGCTAATTTGACTACCCTGGCGCCCTTTAGAAATAACGGAATCACGATGTTTGGAAATATAACCATGTCCCGGAGGGGCAATATCGGCACGATCGTGGGGAATTTGCCCACCGATTTTATAGATTTCATGATTTAGGAACACCCATCCCTTGGAACTTCTTAGGATTCACAAATTATTAAAAAGGATTTCTGACGTGTAACATATCAAATTTCCAAGCAAAAGTCAATATGATCCCCACAAACAAGATCAATTTGGTCTGCATATACGCGTCCAACATTAAAAATATAATCAAAACAAAAATATTGCTCAGTATACCTAATAATGACGTGAGGTTTAGTTAAGATATTGGACGAGGTAGAATCAGAAGACTATTTGAGAGTACTAAGTTATAAGTGGGGAGAAATACCAAGGCTAAGTATGAAAATCAGTTTGCGTCTAACTTTGGCTATCAGATTTTTCAGTCAGAAATTATATCGATTAGATCGTCTGAGTTGACAAGTTCAAGCATTGTCAATTCCTGAAATAACGCATCCCGTCCATTGAAAAGGATAGTTTTGTATTTGAGGGATGATGCCCGAGCTATGTTACCAGGGTTATCATCAATCAAGAGGCAAGATTCCGGAGAGATCCCCAATATATGAGCCACATCCAAAAAAACAGAAACATCCCGCTTGCCCTTCCCGAAATGATACGAATTAAAGACAGCGTCGAAGTGTCCACAGAAATGGCTTCTGGCGTCTAATTCATCCAACCAGTTAGTTTGATCACTCAACAGTGCTACAAAATAGCCTTTTAGGCTTAGTCTATCGACAGTTCCGAGCATCCAGGGCCGCAGTTTGAACCTGTTAAGGATTTCCGCCCGCATATCAAAGTCGGAGTTTTTGATCCCGGTTTCTTTCCTGATGGCGTTCCAATAATCAGTCTCTAAAACTTTCCCAACTACGTATCCGGTTTCATAAATGGCTCGCTCCCCGATTTCAAAAAACTTTTGAGGCCCCAGATTAGACGTGGCCCCTATCGCCATTAAACCCTGTTTGAAACCTTCTTCCGCCAAAACTCCGCCAAAATCAAAAAACACGACCTCAATCTCTCGATTTGCCTTTTCAGGGAAATTCACAGCGCCTCTATTAAAAAAGACTATTTTGGTCAATTATTGACAAATTGACGTTGATTAAATTAACGAATTGTTTATAATTCCAACTTTGTATTTAAGTCAACACCTGTGTACGATCTGGAGTGGGCAGCTTCAGTCGGACTCTTTACATTCTTGAACCAGGCGAAATGATTTCGTGTTTAGACAAATTAGTTCATATTTAAGAAGGGGGAGAACAAATGGAGTTCTTCTCGAGAAATTCACAATGAAGGAGTGCAAAGAATGATGGATCGTGAATGCAAGGCAACGCCGAATTTAAGTCTCCGAAGGGAAAACGGAGCATCCGTCTATAGTTTCATGGGGTTTTTGATCCTGGGAATTATCGTCGTCGTCATAGTATTCTTTTTCCCTTGGGGACAAATGCTAAAAGGTGGACAAAATCCTGAATTAGTAGCGGCTAATCAAGCTCTTTCCAAAAAGGATTTTGATAACGCTCTCAAACTTTTCGATAAGTACATTTCAGCCAATCCGGCTGACGCTGCCGGTTATGTTGGCAGATCAAGAGTTTACGTGCAGTTGGGAGATTTGAACCGAGCTGCTGAAGACGCCAGCGCCGCATTGGCTAAAGGCCCATCAGCTCAAGCATACGGCCAACAGGGCATCATTCTTAAAATCAAGGGACACCCCCATGAAGCCCTCAAAGACTTCTCAGAGGCTATAAAGCTGGACCCAAAATATTCTTGGGCTTATGCGCAGCGGGCTGATCTATATTCCAGGGCCCAAGACAATGAAAAAGCCCTTAAAGATATTAACAAAGCGCTCGAATACAATCCGAGCTTTATTGAGGGCTACCGTATGAGAGCTTGGATCTTTAGCAGAATGGGAAAATGCAAGGACGCCTACGACGACTTCCAGAAAATTTCCAAGATGGGCGCAAATGACGCGTGGACCATTCAGGATACCGCATGGTTCCTGTTGACCTGTCCGGATGAGAAGCTTCAGGATTCTTCTAAAGCCATGGATTTGGCAAAGAAGGCCCTTGATATGATGGGCGCAAAGGATGGTGTGTTCCAGGAAACGATAGCCGAGGCATATTTCAAGCAGGGCGATCCACTTAAAGCCGCAGAACATCAAAAGAAAGCCATTGAAATGGGTTCGAAAAAATGCCCTGACGAATCTTGTGTGAAAGAGATGAAAGAAAGGCTAAACAAATATGAATTGGCAGCCAGACAGGAAGTCAGGAAATCATACGAGATCCTGCCCCTCGATAGCGTAAACAGATGAGGATTTATATTTTAGATTTAAGAATCATCAGACGAGCATATTGAAAATCAGGTGAGATAACATGTAAGGGCGCTTTGGTTTACAAAACGCCCTTACTTTTATTTTAGGGCTTCAAAACTGATGGCCCACTCCTCCCCTTGCTGTTTCTCAAAGTTAACTATGACTGACTTGCCCAGAAACCTGGCTGCCTGCGCTCGCTGGTCCTGACAAATTCTTCCTGTCTTTTTGTCGCTGTCTTTCCCAAGTAGCGTGACATAATTGGAATCCAAACGTTCCAATTTTCCGGAGAATTCGTAGGCTGCCGCGCTGGCGGACCACGAGAACGCTAGTGCCGTCAACAGCACTAAAAAACCGTAAGCCATTCTGTGACCTCCATCCAGACCCAAATCGAAAGTCGTGAGAAAAACCAGACATCTCACGATGAAGATAAAACTCAAGGCCTCGACACAACGCCTCCGAGGCTGTTCATGCTAATGATAACCTATTAGGCAATCGTTTTCAAGACACCAAGCCCGCTATAGTGACAACTTAAAATGGGCAGGGGGACTTAGACAGGGGCGCTCCGCAAATTCCGAAATGAGTTTACCATATAACCACCCCTGTCACATTATATTCCTTAGGAAGTTGCTGGTAACATAAATAAAGTTTGCTCTAATCCTGAGTCTTTTTGCATGCAATCTAGGAGGAAACGGATAGTACGGAGCAGCCGACTTGATTGCTTTGATGGCCGATTCGTCAAGTATCGAATGTCCTGACGAATCTAATAGATTCACATACAGAAGATCACCATTTTTCGCAATTGAAAACTCGAGAGCCAGGCTGCCGCCTAACCCGGATTGTGCAGCAGAAGCCGGGTAAACCCATACTCCCTGAATTTTTCTTTTAAGTTGAAGCATGTATGAAAAGAATTTGTCTTCTCTAGTGTTGATGTCTACAACTGCTTCTTCAACATCACCATTAGGGAAAAAGTCATTGGGCCCGCTGAATGACCGCGAGAGTCCCTTGGCCATTTCACTTGGAGTGGGCCTAAGATCTATACTTTTTTTGCGGTCCCTCTGTTTTGAATTGTTAGGGACGATTTCCTTTTCTAGAGTTCGAGCTTTCTTTTCAAACTTTTCCTGAGGCGCCGGCTTTTTGGCTTCGTTTTCAGGCGGTTCAACCTTTTTTTTAATAAGGTCCTCCGGCGCTAGTGGAGGGTTTAACGAAGCCATCCTTGTCTGTGGTTCCTGCATCGAGCCTATTGGAGGCTTTGGTGGAAGTGGCAGTTTGGGAAGTCTCTGTTTTAACGCGGTGTGGTCTCTATCGGAAATTGCCGCAGCCTGCTGGGGCGGTGGTTCTTTGTCTTTCCACGAGTCCTGGGGTTCTACCAACCTAACCTGAGTTACCTTTTCCCCAGGTCTGAGCAGAGAATGAGGAGGCTGCAGACGCCCTGCTCTGGTCACGATTATTAACAGCAAAAGATGGAGGAGCAGAGCCGCTATAATGCAATATTTGAGGATCTCGTCCGTTTCCGCCTTGTCAATCACCAAAGTCGAGGGCAAAACAAGACGTTCAGGTTCAAGACCATCCGCCAGATCAAAATCAAGATCGTTTTCTATGTTGGTTTGTTCAAACTTCATTACTGAAAATCACTTGTATGGCCACTTGAAGACGAGCCAGTAATAGCAGAAAGTGACCCTTGACACCTAATTTGCCAATTATATCAAAAAAGATGTAACCATAATAGACAGTTTTAGCATTTTAGCAATCTAGTGTGATAAGTCCTGCCTATCATGGCTTTTCGATTCACATGTTTGTCAGCGATGGTACAATTCAGGCCAATAGCTACTTTGTGGCGTAACAATATACACATCCGTGCCTACATGTGTCATACCGTCCGATGTCAACGGACGCTACGCATCTACAATCTTTCCTGGTTGGCCTTTTGTCTATTTCATCAAGCAGTCGCTTCTGATCAGCAGAATGAAACAACCCCTTCAAAAACTCCGAGTCAATGCAACTAGCCGGCGCTATCGGACCAACAGCAAGAAAATCGTGAGCGCAAGATAACATCCTGATTCCGTGGCTGGATGATATTTCAGCCAATTCTAAAGCCAATTCCAGCG
>JAJYDQ010000090.1 GCA_021777225.1 Deltaproteobacteria bacterium | reverse complement strand
CCTTTCAACAACTCACATCCCTCTGGTGTCGACCTGAGTTATTGCTCCGCTCCCTCCTCGCTGTAATCGTGCTGGTCCCCCTGGTGGTGGGCTTATTGTTATGGGTGTTCAATTTATCACCCGCTGTAGCCACCGGCCTCGCTGTGTTGGCCGCCGCGCCTGGCGCCCCGCTCACCTACAAACGGTCCCAAATGGCCGGAGGGGATCCCACATACTCCGCCAGCCTGCAGTTAACGCTGGTTTTGCTGGCTGTCGTGATTACACCACTTATACTGGCTATTTTTAGGGCTCTGTTTGAACTGCCAGGCCTGAGGCTGACCCCTTTCGAGGTGGCCCGGCAAGTAGCCCGAGTCACATTCTTGCCGGTTATCACTGGTCTGCTCATCCAGCGCTTCGCTCCTAGGCTCACTGATGTGATTATTAACCCTTTGAGAATGCTCGCCAATATCCTTTTCATTGTACTCTTTGTCGTGCTGATCATTCTCCTTGTTCTTTCTCCTGACTTTCGGATGATGCTGAATTTGGGCGGTTTGCCCAGTGTCGTGATCATCATAATGGTGGGAGGCTCCTTGGCCATCGGCCATCTATTGGGTGGCCCATCTCGGGAGCAGCGTTCTGTACTCGCTATTGCAAGCGTCGCGCGCAATGTCGGACTCGCCCTGTTCATTGCGGAATTGTCGGATTATGCACAAAACTTCATTCCTACGCTTTTTGCTTACATGATTTTGGGCCCTCTCGTGGCCGTGCCTTACTCAGTCTGGAATAAACGCCGAATGACGTGTGCGAAAAACGGGTAAAAGCAAACCACCGACACAGCCTCAACTATTTGTCTCAATCATAATTCAAGATTGCTTCAGTCAAATGTCCTCGTCTCGCTCCTGATGGAGAGTATCAATCAAATCATCGATTTTCCGGGACCGCGATTCATGTAACTCGCATGTGGTCTTGAAATAGGTCAGGGACGCTGCGGACAGTGTCAGTTCAAGCTTATGAGCCACTTCTGAGTGTTCGTCGAGCCTATCCATGTAATTTGAGAATAGATTGGAATCCTTGCATTCCTTTAGTGATGGCAGCCGAAAAGTTTCAACTCCAAAATGGGCGCTCACGTCGGAATCAACAGGTATATTCTCAACAAACCGTAATGGACAGAATGGAGTATTCTCTTGTTTCGCTCTAATATCATATTCCCGGACAACTGATGTTTCCATTTGCTCCAGCAGATTCGTAAACTCTCTGCCTTTGCGACGAAGTGGTCCTGATTTGGTGAAAAGGGCCTCAAATTCATCGATGAGTTTTTGAACATCAGAACCTGCAGACGGCTCGAAACCAAGGATTTCAACCGTTTTTCGCAACGGGTCCGATCTTGTTTCTTCAGCCGGCGCATCCCTGTCGTTAAGCATCTTGCAGGGCATGTCAATTCCATCGTCCTGGATACATTTGAAGTGCGGCAAGTGTGCATGGCCCCGTAGCCCATCATGTGTCAGAATGCCCAGACTTTCGAGGTCGTGATAAGCTCTCATTATTGCGTGGACAGTTCCAGCGACTCCCTGATTGTACAGGTACATGGCGTCATCTTCAATTTGCTGCCCGGTTAGGTACCATTTCCAGAAGTTTTCTCCGGCCTTGTACAACTCACGCCAGGTCGAGGAAGTTGATCGGCTGACGGTATCCGCAGTATTTACACTCAATTGGTAAACGAAAGATTCGACATCGAATCGTCCTTTGAGTCTGCCTTCTGATGCGGCAAGTTCAGGGCTGAAAGGACCTTTTGTCATGATTTTAGATATGAGGGAAGGGTTCATGTCGATTTGTCGGGTGTAAACCCTCGACTGAACGTAATTTTCCCAGGCTTGATGCCCGAATCCCAGTGCGGGTCTGACATGTTGCGGAGAGCAAGCGTCAGCGATTGCGTGAAAAACTGGCCCTAAAAGTTGAAGGCCGACCAGGTGCGAATTTGGTCCTTTAACTTCGAGTGGCTCATTTTGGTCAAAAAGAAAATACTCGTAGTAGAATTTGACAAGCACACTCCAGGGAACGAAAGCGGTGTTAACAATTTGTTGTGCAAAGTTGTCCTTCCACTCCGAAACGCCTTTGGTCCAGGCTGGTCTAACGCGATTCAGGACCAGTGAATTATCAGTATCCACTAGCCCCCTGAGATAGACCGATATTCCTCTTACCACGAAGGCGTCAAAGCCCTTCATCGAAGAAGTGTTGTAAGAATAACCACTTCCGGTTGACCACTGTTTCCCTGCATCCGGGTCCGGGTTTATGAAATGATTGAAGGCGGTAAACCTGTGGCCAAAAACTCCAGTCAGGTTTCGTTTCGTTTTCCACAACAATCCAGGAATTCTCAGAGACAAGTCACCAAATTTGTCTGTGTGCCACGATTCGAAACCGGCCAATCGCTCCATTGCGCTCTGAGACTCTGGTATCTCCTCAATGGATTTCTGTTGGCCATAGGCCAGTTCAAAAGACTGCAAGGCTCTCTTTTGTAAAGGTGTGCCATAGTTCTTTATGTATGCCACTGCGTCACAAACTATCCAGTAATGTACTTTCCCATTCATACAGGCCTCTCCCAATATTGTGAACGGAAAATTTGCTTTTGCAAAATGTTCCAATTGAAGTTCGAGTTGCAAACCCAACCCGTCAACTTGGCGAAGACATGAATCCATGAGACCAAAATGGATGATGTCCCTTTACCTCGTCCTCAGGAAAATAATTTTGAGTTCTAGGCGAATCTATGACAAAAAACTGTGTGCTTGCAGATTTGTTATACTACTTATCCAGAGACTCGACAACCAGCCTGTACTTTTCGTGAATCATGTTCCTGTCAAATTCCCAGAATTCTTCGAGCATAGATTTTTGTTCAGATTCCGGGAGGTATTTCATCATGGAGGGAAAGAAAACTTTGTCTTCCTTCTCGATATGCTTGGGATAGAAGTCGGCCAGAAACTGGAGTTTCTCAGTAATCACGTTCAATGCCAAATCGTCACCGGCTCGATAGCGTATGTTCGCATCCACCAGTGCGGCTGTGACCACTCTTCCAGTGGCGTGCTCGCTGATCAACTCCTCCATGATTGTCTTGTCTGGGTCTGACATCCGTTTCCGACCAAGTTCACGGAAAAGTATCAGTTCTTCTTTCCCGTGATGGGTCCTGTCACCATAAGTGCGAAAGAAATCTACCGCTGTATCGATAAACACTGGATCTGTCCTGCCGTTAGTCGAGATCCTGTCGAGTTCCTTTCTGAAATGCGCAAGCATTCTCTCAATGAGTCGGTGTTCAATCATTAGTGGTCCACGCGGCTGCATAACTAAAACCTCCTTGCCTAATTTTTGATAACATATATCAAGATTACCCCCTCTTCCTCCAGCGCCAGTATAGGTGGCTAAATTGAACGGCGCAACTTATGTAGTGTAATGCTGCAACGAGCCGTGCCCCTCTGATGGCAAATCCGAACAGCAACGTCTTGATAGCTATCAGCCGAATATGACAATGCTTCGACAGAGCCCGCCTACAGAAGTCTTCAATGGAGGAGATCCATTCAGGAACACAGGCGAAACTCATAAGACAGGACTGTCGAAACACATTCTATGACAAGCATTCGAATTATTTGTTGATGTTAAGAAAACTCGGATTCCCACTCTTTCGGAAAACGAAATTTTCAGCATGGTGCTCCGGAATCTTATCGTCTAAAGAAAGTTGGTTCCGATAATTACATTGCTGACTCACCAATTCGATGCGGTGGCTGAACCGGAGCATATGTTTTTATGAAAAAAGAAGCGCAGATTCCGGCCATGGCGCAGACGGCAATGAAGATCCAGCCCATGGAGTAGTTTTTTATCCCGTGTTCTACGACCACAAGAGAGGCGAATATTTTTGCGGCAAAAGCTGCAACAGCGTAACCAACGCCATTAACGAAGCCCATGGCCTTTCCATAAACTTCAGGCGTAAAAATTTCCGCAGGAACTGCCAAAAATGGTCCCCAAGCCATATTTGCAAAAAAACCCATCCCACACAGCGCAAGCGCCAAGAGGCTAGGATTTACCGTTTTCAAAGAGGCGAGAAGCAGGATGAACGGTATGAGACCGAAGAAACACACCTGTATCATCACTCGACGATTATTCTTGAAAAACGTGTCAGAGATATAGGATGAAGTAAAGCTTCCTACCACCCCTGCCAGAAAATAAAGGCCGTTCCAGTATCCCATAGCGGACAGTTTGAAAGAGAACGTGTCGGAGAGATACAGTGGAACCCAAACCATAGCACCCCACAATGTGATCTGCATCACAATGTCGACTACTATTACCGCCACATAACTGCGATTCTTGAAAAGATCAAAAAAACCAAAACTCTTTTGCGCAAGGATTTTATTTTGGACATCGGTGAAATCTCCGCTCCTCAATGTCCCTTCTTCGAATTCGTCACGATAAGAGTATTCGAGTTCTTCCTGAGTAATGCGTTTGTACTTTTCGGGTCTATCAAAAACCAAAAGCCCAATCATGATCAACGGTACAATCCCCATTGCCGCCGTGAGAAAAAATACAGGTCGCCAGTCGCCGAAATACACTGCGAGTTGCGTCCCCAAAATGCTTGCCCAAGCTGGCGTCAAGATCCATGCCCAGGATAGCAAAGCCTGCGCGCGTGCTCGACCTTCTTTGTTGAACCACCTCATTAAAATTCTTGCCGAGGGCACATACTCTGTACCTACCAAGACACCGAACAACGCCATGCGGTAAAAATACTCGGTGGGCGTTTCGATGAAGCCCATCCATGCGGTCATCAAAGACCAGGCAATAACGGAAAAAATCAAGATCCTTTTTGCTCCGTATTTATCCGTCAATATTCCGGAAATGTACTGGGCCGGCGCGTAGAAAAGCATCATCAAGAAAGTCCCAGTTCCGATATCAACAGTGGTTAACCCGATGTCTTTGGCAATAGCGGGCATCAGCACGTTGGTTTTCACTCGGTCCAGATACTGAATGCTGTAAGCGAAAAAGAGTACAAAAGCAAGAATCCAACGATACGGAATTCTTTTGATCATTTCCTTTTCTCCTGTTCCATTAAGCGCTGTTTTCTACCTGTCTTTGGACAGCCCTGAAAAGAAACGGCCTGTTGGTTTGGGACAGTTGAGAGCGGCTTTTAGGGCAATATGCTTGTTCATGCCGCTGCCTTCGATTCGTGTAGAGAACTCGGGTAAACTTCATAAGGGGTTTTTCCTGTGAACGCCCCGATGATATCGCTCACAATTGGAGGACTCTAAATAGGCTTTGAGCTGATGCTATGAAATGGGGTATGAAGTCTCCACAGGCTACAATATTGTGACAGTTTTTGGAACGCTTGACATCGAGCCAACTCCTAATCGGGTGTCTATTCAAGGTTAGCATTTGAGTCTGCCACTCCGAAACGCTTTGAGATAATCCTCACAGAACTCGTCTTGTCCTGTGAGCGCTCTGGTAGCTATGAACATTGCCATAATCCTAGGATCCAAGGGATCTATGATGAATGTGTCCATACCGTAGGAGACAAGGGTTGCTACGAATGCGCTGTTAAGCAGCTTGCGTTCCGGGAGGCCGAATGAAACATTGCTCAAGCCACAAGTAGTATGTGTTTCAGGAAGACTCTTTCGTATTCCGGATATTGTCTCCAAAGCGGCCATGCCAAACGTGATGTCCACACTGATCGGTTGAACCAGGATGTCAAAATAGATATCATCATACGATAAACCATCCGATCGGAGTTTTTCCGCCAACCGACAGGCAATTTCGACGCGATCACCAGCTTTTTGAGGAATACCACGCTCGTCCATGCATAGAGCAACCACCGAAGCCCCGAATTCCTTCACTACGGGCATGATACTATTGTAACGGCCAGCTTCCAAGGATATCGAATTGACCAACGCCTTACCACGGTGCAAAGGCAGAGCGGCCTTGAGGGCCTCCGGGTTTGGACTATCAATGCAAAGAGGAACATCCGCAACCTCCTGGGCTTTTTTTACAAGCCACGGGAGAAGCTCGACTTCCCGGTCTACAAAGATACCCGCATTTACATCGAGCATGTCGGCCCCAGCGGCAACCTGCTCTATAGCAAGTTTTTGAACGAAATCTTCGTCCTTGGTCTCGATCGCAGTGGCCACGCTCTTGATGCTACTATTGATTTTTTCACCTATGATTAACATAACTACCTCTATATCAACGTAAATGATGTTATAAATGAGAGAATTTCTGAATCAATGCGGCGTATGGCCCGTGATCATCCATAACCTTTGCTCAAAACAGGTGGCTCATTTTAGAGTTCCCCAGCTACGGGAGGAAAATCGACTCCAAAGGGAAACTCGGTGTGAAAATCAGGGTGTTCCGACAGCTCCAAAACCCTTACTTCCTGAGCCAAGGCTGCAGCTCTTTTGCGAGACTTAGAATCTAACAGAGCTAAAACCGCCCCAAGACCGGCTGCGTTTGCCACTATTTCTACGGCTCCGGAAACGCACGAAACGGGTAACATTCCTATAGCTACGGCATTCTTCCAATCAAATCGGGCCCCAAAGGCTCCGGTTAAGACTAGGCGATCCACCTGTTTCACGTCGGCAGAAGCCATTAAATATTTAATTCCAAGATTGAGCGCAGTTTTAGCAAGCTGAACCTCACGAATATCATCCAAAGTCAAGTCGATTGAGGACCCTGTGCCCGTTTCATCCGAAGTGACTAAGGTGAATCGACGGCCAATCCCTTTGGAATCACAAATGACCCCAGGTATTGCTTCGTTGAGCCGACCATTTTGGCGAATTAATCCCACTTTTCGCATTTCAGCCACGGCATCTATGACGCCGGAGCCACACAACCCCCGTGGGAACGAAATGGCCTCATGTCTAATGACATCGTAACTCACATTAAAATCAGTGGAATCAATCCTGATCCTGTTGATCGCCCCATCAACCGCTCTCATCCCTGAGCTAATATGGGCGCCCTCAAACGCGGGGCCAGTCGCGCAACTTGTAGCCCATAGTTCCGCTCCTTTAGCAAGAACCAACTCGCCGTTCGTGCCGATATCCACAAGAAGCGTGGTCTCATCGCGCCGATTCGTCTCATCCCAAAGAATCGCTCCTACGGTATCACCTCCAAGAAATCCGGAAATTACTGGAAAAGTATGCACGTTAACACAAGGGTTAAGGTTCAACCCGAGGTCCGATGCTCGCCAGTCCGCCGCTTCTCGGCTCACCGGTAAGTAAGGAGCGCCCCCTAAACTGCGTGGATTGATGCCGCAAAATAAATGCTGCATTGTGGTATTTCCTACCAGTGCAACCTCGTCAACATCGCATGATTTTGCTCCGCAGTTGCTAAGACACTCTCCAATAAGACAGTTGACTCCCTCTATAATCAGATCTTTTAAGGCAGTTGTGCCATTCTCGTTCTTGTCTGAAAATGCTATTCTGCTTATTACGTCCTCACCGTATCTTCGCTGCGGGTTTGCGCAACTTGACGCCCCCAATACATTCCCTGTCACCATATCGCAGAGATAGGCCGCCACAGTAGTGGTCCCGATGTCAACAGCAAAACCAAGGCTCATGCTTTGGGATGAACCGGGCAACACGCCCGTAACGCCCTTCTTGCGATGTTTGACCAAGGTTATAGAGCCATTTCCCTTCCAGTTTGCCGATAGGTCACGAAGAATCACTGGATCCCAGAATTCATCATAGTTCAAGCTGGGATCCACCTTTCGTAATATGCTGACAAAGTCCCGGTGTTCAGTATTCGAATTTGGCCTTGCATCAATGAACAAGCGCCTAACCATAGGATCGACGGGGAAGTTTCCCTCTAAATCTGTTTTTGCATTAGCTTCGGGCGTATCGCTGGAATCTATGGGAACAGAGACGCTCACTTTACCCTTGGCTATGGCCTGACACGCCAACCGAAATCCTTGAGCCAGATCTGTGGATGAGAGGACTTTTCGTTCCAATTCGGTGATTGGGGAAAGATTTTCAGGAGGAATAACGATAACTTTGCACTTGCCACACAATCCCTTCCCACCACAATCAGTGCGAATGCTCAACCCATGGTAAAAGGCGAGGTCCAATATGTTCGTCTCGTTTGATTCGTTCGGTTCCAGTGCTGTAGGAGGCTCAATCATCTTTACGACCCCAGGAACATTTCTTCCGTAACTTGGTCATGGGGTCGAATTATCAGGAATTCATTATCACAATAGGGGCCATATATGAGCTTGCGAAAATAGTCCAAGCTGCCTTTGATCTCGAGGTATTCTTTCTGAAGAATTTGGCAGTTCTCGTGGGTCCTAAGTCTCAAAGCTTCGAGGTCTCCTGCTCCCGTATCAATAAGAGCAATGTGAGTATAATGCTTCAATTCTTCCTCCATGACCCAGAAGGCGGTTTCAATGCCGTGTTTTGGAGCGTAATCATCATAGATTATGCCGAGTGGATCCTTTTTCGCCGCCACCCACCCAGGTGTGAGGTAGTAAGTTCCAGGCCTGGATTTGAAGGCTTGACTATAAGCCTCTAGGGAGCCGAAGAACAGAGCGATGCAATCATGGCATCGCGGAACTACCAAGCTACTCGCTCTCGCTCTAATGCCCTTGATCCCGCCGGAACACAGACCGTAAGCAATTACGACTTTTTCAACTGATTCGGCCACAAGATCGATCTTCTCCTGAATTAAGGCGGCCATTTTGTTTGGGGTGCGATGTAGACCCTGATCCAGAAAGTGAAATTGCACTGAACCTTGAGCCACCATTTCGAGTTCCGCCTTGATAACCTCGCAGCCGATAACTGCAATCGTTCCAGTTTTCGAAACATTGTATTCCACCACGTTCAGTCTCCATCAATGGGTTTATAAATCATCATGTTTTGCCATTGAGGATTGGGCCAAATCCTATTGGCTTATTTCCTCGAGTACTCTTCCTTTTGTCTCAGGGCCCAAAATTAAGACGTTCACAGCGGCAATGACAAAAGCTACAGCGCCCAAGGTAAACACTGCCTCCATACCGTGGCTTACAATGATTGCAGGAACAATAACAGGCCCCAATAGAGCGCCTATCCTACCTAACGTAGAAGCTGATCCGCAAGCCGTTGCACGAGCTCGCGTTGGGAACAACTCAGGAGTGTACGCATAAATTACTGACCACATTCCGAAGAAAAAAAACTGCATGAAAGCGCCTGCGACAATGACTTGATTTTGCGAACCGGCTTGCCCATAGAAGTAGGCGGCAACTCCGCTTAGAACAACATAACCGGCTACGGCGGGTTTACGCCCCAGTTTTTCGATCAGATATGCGGCGGAAAAGAAGCCTGGCACTCCCCAGAGAGACATCAACAACACAAACTCGATAGACTTTGTAATAGTAAAACCCTTATCTACTAAGAGCTTGCCCATCCATGTCGTGATCCCATAGTAGCCAAGAAGAGCGAAAAACCACAAGGTCCATATCATTAGCGTACGTGTCCTGTACTGTTTGGTAAAGAGTTCCCACAAAGAGAAACCACCTTTGACCACTTCATCTGCAATTCCACACGGCGCCGGCTCAGGAAGAGGATTTCCATACGATTTCTCCACCTGTTTTTCTATGTATTGAATTGTTTCCTCAGCCTCGTCTATATAGCCCCGAGACTCGTACCATCGAGGAGATTCTGGGACCTTGCGGCGGATCACCAATACGTAAATTGCTGGCAGACCAGTTATCAAAAACACGGGTCTCCACCCTCCAATTGGGACCAGCAGGTAGGCAATTACCCCTGCCAAAATGAATCCTAGAGGCCAAAACCCCTCTAGAAGCGCTATGTACTTACCTCGAAAAGCAGCAGGGATTATTTCCGACACCATTGATTGGGCGATGGGAAATTCGGCGCCCATGCCAAATCCCAAGATGAATCGAAAGATGAGAAGTGAATCATAACTCCAAGCGACCGAGCACATAATCGCAGCGGCGCCCCAGAGGATCATACTTACCTGGAATACTGCCTTGCGTCCGAGACGATCCGCCAATATTCCGGCGAGTATTGCGCCGAAAGCCATCCCCGCTAGGCTAGCGCTACCAAGTAGACCCGTCTGCCCTGGAGTCAAGCTAAAAGTATTACTTATGGGCGCAAGGAGAAAAGTCATCATCCCCAAGTCCATAGAGTCGAAAAGCCAGGCGGTGGCAATAATAAGGAAGATTTTTCGTTGGTAGTTCGTCAGAGGAAGCCTCTCCATCCTCTGCGGCAAATTAAGGCCATTTTTCCCAAAGTTTGGAGCGTTTGGCTCGGCGCATGCATCGTATGACATTTGATCTTCTCCTATGAAACGTATTGACAGGTACAGGGCTAAAACAGACGCTGTTGTTTCACAGTCGCGCAATTACGCACGGTGACAAAATAAACAAAGGCGAGGATCTAATTTAATGCATTAACTAAAATCACTGTTATTCCAAACATTATAATTGTATCCTGCCATGATATTGTTTCTTCGTACTATTCTATAGGCAGTTTCCCATACTTCTCTATCAGTTCCACGACCCTGCCCACCCGGTCAATATCTGCCCCAACGGTCAAATTGTCCCCCATTCCAACGATGAACCGGTATCCAGGCTTCATTTCCTTGAATAGCCCTTTGACATGGTCATCGAACTCCTTGTTGCTCACATACGGTTCAAACAGTATTGAAGGTATCCCACCCCAAAAGGTGACTTTATCGCCCATACGCCGAAACTCGGTCATGGCGCACTTTGTCTGTGGCGCGGGTGTAACCGCCTCTGCCACGTCAATTAGCGTCTCGGTAAAAAGTGGAATAAGCCTTCTCATTTCTCCGTCTGTATGAGCCATTGAAAACTTGCCGGCTGCATGGATCTTTTCATTGGCTTCTCTGAACCAGGGGGTAAAGTATTGTTTGAAGACAGGAGTGTGAATGTCATCGCTCCAGTTGGCGCAAAGATTGATGATTTCGATGTCCGATTTGATGGCAATGTCGAGCTTTTTCCGCTCCAAATTCATCATGGAGTCCATAAGTTCATCAATTTTTTCTGGACGATCCATGTACTCGTTGTAAAAAAGCTCGTACCCCATGATCTCTCGCATGACGCGCTGGCTAGGCCCCCATAATCCAGTTCCGGTCATGACAACCCCACGTTCGCCCATGTCTTCCCGTTCTTTCGCATACGCTTCATTGAAGACCGGAACAGTGTGGTCCAAAATGTATTTAACGATTGGATAGTCTTTTTGGCTTTTGAAGAGTTTTTCGTGTTCGTAGGCGAGCCAAGGTCCTTCAGCTAGAGACCAGAGCAACGATATGGAACAGGTTCCTAAGGGGGTTATAAACTCGGTAATCTCGTAGGGCGGTTCTTTTCTCTTCACGACTTCCATGTCGTGATATTCTTCTTTACAAATAGAAAAAAAGCGTTTTTGAGCCGCAGCGCCCTGATGAGCGATGATATCCGTCTGAGACCAACCCTTATATTTTGCTGGAAGCGAATCATGAGCCACGTGGTAATTGTACCAAACATCAATGCGAGCGCCGAAGGGAAGTTTGTCCACTTTTTTGCCCGCGACAACGTCAAGTATTCTTTGCTTTTGAGTGATTTCCATGTTGCAAAGCCTCCTGAATGTGGTCTTAACTTCTTTGGACGAGCTGTTTGCATACCTTTACAGCTTGTCCCCCATCAGCAGCATAGGCGTCAGCTCCCATACTCCTGGTAAACTTCTCGGTAACGGGCGCCCCTCCCGCAATCACTTTGACGCGGGAACGCAACCCCTTCTCCTCCAGTTTTTTTATTACGACCCCTATTTCGTGCATTGTCGTTGTCAGCAAGGATGACAATCCCACTATGTCCGGCTGATGACGAATCACCTCTTCGGCGAATCTGTCCTCAGACACGTCTGACCCTAGATCGATGACTTCGAATCCGACACCTTTCAGAAAACCGGAAACGATGTTTTTCCCAATGTCGTGCATGTCGGCCTTCACTGTGCCGATTACAACTTTGCCCAAGCTTCCAACCGAAGAATTTTCGACCAAAGGTTTCAAAACTTCAAATGCTATGTTCATGCACCTTGCCGACTTCATCATGTCCGGAAGAAAATATTCGCCACTAGAATACTTTTCGCCGACCGCTTCCATGCCGGCTTGAAGTTGAAGGATGATTTCGTCGGGTTTCGTTCCGGACTCGATTTCTTCCTGGGTCAAATTGGCAATTTCTTTCCAGTCACCCTCTATGACCTTTTTAACGAGAGTTGAACAATCACGCATGATTCTCCTCCATGTTTGTTGTTTCTCAGAAATCCTAATGGGTTATCAAAATCCCCGTTGGACTTGACTCGAGATGCTTTACCAGATCAAGGCGTTGACACATTGACCGCGAAAATGAATGTAGCAATACTTTTTGCAACACCAACGAACAGATGACGCCAAATAGCTTTTACAAAAAAATGGTTTTCCAGCCAGGAATTCCACTAGGATATTCGTCGACTATGTGTCGTCCTATGCAACGACTGTACCACAGAGTCATATTGTGGTTTGGCCAGTTGGTTTGGATTCATCAGATTCCATATGTCATCGAATAATCTCGGCTCTATTAATCAACAACATATCATATTGTAATGAAATTAATGACGTATCTATTTTAGATAAATCGATTCCAATACGAATCACTCTCTAATATCTGTTCAGGGATGGGAAAGCTAAAAGGTTGCGGAGAGGACTAAGGGCAGGTACAGTGAAATTCCTATTTTTTACTAATTCCATACTTTTGCATCTTCTTCACTACTGCGGATTGGCTAATTCCTAAAAGTTTAGCCGTCTTCCGAGTGCTGCCCGTGTTACGGTAAGCTTCTGTAATTACCTGTTTTTCTTGCTTTTCTCGGCTCTGTCTCAAGGAAGTTAGCCCCGCCCGTCCGTCAAAACATCCTCGATTCGGAATATTTGAGAAGGCATCCAAGTTCATACAATCATCCAAACTGGTTACAACAGCGCGCTCGACAGCGTTTTCAAGTTCCCTGATGTTTCCTGGCCATTCATACCCTTTTAAACAGTCAATGACATCAGGATGTATCCATTTTTGATAGCCGTAACGGCTATTAAACTTTAAAAGAAAAGCTGTGATTAATGGCAGAACATCTTCTTTGCGGTCTCGGAGCGGTGGTAATACAATTGGCACAACACTTAATCGATAATACAAATCCCTTCGAAAGGTTTTCTCCTCGACCATTTTCTCCAAATCTTGATTGGTCGCTGCAATAATTCGTATGTCCAGAGTTATGTTTTTTGTGCTCCCTATCTTTGAGATTTGCTTACTTTGAACAGCGCGAAGAATTTTTGCCTGCAAACTGATCGGCAACTCCCCAACCTCATCCAGAAAAAGAGTCCCTCCTTGGGCCAGTTCGAAAAGACCTCGTTTCCCATCCTTTAGGGCTCCAGTAAACGCTCCCGGTTCATAGCCGAAAAATTCTGATTCCAAAAGGCCCTCGGGCACTGTTCCACAATTTATTTCGACAAAAGGTTTTAGAGCCCGCTTGCTTGCCCGATGGATCAGCCTTGCGAACAAATCTTTTCCAACTCCGGATTCTCCCAGGATCAGTACATTGGAATCTACTTGAGCGATATGAAGCGCCAGGTCAATTTTTTGTTTGACGGCAGGGTTGTTGGTTACAATTGTCTTGTGCGGTAGCTCAGCTCTGAGCTGTTTGAGTTCCTGATAATATTGGTCTCTTGCTGCTTCACTCTTGGCGAGCCTATCTTTAAGATCACTGAGTTCTGTCAAATCTCTTGTTGCTGTTACAACCCGCATGACATTTCCATTTTCATCGAATACCGGGTTAGCAGTGAGGAGCAATTCTCTTCCGTTTCTTATGTCAATTATTGAATGGGGGCTCTTTCGCTCTATTACTATGTCGCTGACGGACCGTCCAATGTACCCTTCTTTGATGAGATCATGAACGTGCTTCCCTCTATATTCCTCATTAGAAATTCCCACCATTGTTTGGTAGGCTTTGTTGACTCTGAGGACTACGCCATTCTCATCGGTGAGGACGAGTCCATCGTCAACTGATTCAAAAATACAGTCCAATTCTCGACTAATGGCTCTAACGCTTTCCAATTCTTTAGACATGTCTTCGAGTTCTGAAATGTCCTGAAACATGCCTAGCGCTCCTGTAACGCCGTCTTCACGCTTGATCACGATCCTGTTAGCAAATACTACATGTCCATTTATGACCATTTTCTGATTTGTTTCATCACGCCCGCTCTTCATCACTTCCAAGAGTCCAGTATTGGGGATCAATGTCTCGATTCTTTTTCCTATTGCCATTTCCGCGTCTATCGCTATGATGCGTGCCGCAGTCCTATTCAGGAAAACTATTTCTCCGTCAAAATTGACGGCCACCAAACCATTTCGTGAGACATCCAGTAGGGTTAGCCAGTCGGAAGTTTCGAGTTGCAGGGGCACTCTAAACTCCATAATCGATTACATCGTAAGCGCAGAACAAACGCACTCCGATTATTGTAGACAAATAATTACTTAACATTGAAACCTCTTGCAGAACTCCCTGGAGAATTGGATGTCACGAAACGTCAGCAAAGATGTCTATGATTCCGCACATTAGATGCGTTTTTACCACTGCAATCCTCTACCCGTAATATTGTTTGCACCGTTGAGCCGCTTAGTCAGTGTTCTTTCTTCGTGTCTGACGGCCTCATGAGGAGCCACGGAATTGAAGGATTCAGGGCCTGGAAAGGCGGTAGCTTGCGGCTTGTTAATTGCCGGTCGAACTTTTCATGCGCTGTGGCTTATCGAGAAACCTTCATTGCTCCATTCCTCTTGCCTCTAGATTTACTAGACTATTCATAGTGTGAGGGGTTCCCGACACTAGCTGCAAGATGGTAGGGGGGCAGTAAATGAGGTCCCCAAAAATTTCTGGGAGAGACTTCGATATTCGCTTAAAGACAATGGGCTGCGGCATCGAAAAATAGTTAGTAACCTTCATGGACAGCAGCTACCAAGGCTTTGAGATTTTCCAGAGGAGTGGCTAGTGGCACGGCGCATTCCGGCGCTATGATGTTGACTCCAGCTTCCACCGCGTAGCGAACCTGC
>JAJYDQ010000014.1 GCA_021777225.1 Deltaproteobacteria bacterium | reverse complement strand
CAGTTCATCAAGTAGTTCCTCGGTAATGGCCATCTTCTTACTCCTTTGTGTCGGATTTAAACCCAATTTGGCCATTTACACAAAAGATTTTACAGCCTCCGTTTGTTTCCAAAGAACGGGTTTGAGCGGAACGCCATCTTTTTCAAAAATTGTCTGTCCGCCCCATTATAAATCGATACCCAAAGGGCGAAACTATGGTTTTACGCCTGTTCATATTTCTTCAGGCGCTCTTCCAGTCCAGCCAGTTCCCTTCTTAATTGGTCCCGGTAGTTTTTCAAACATTCCTCTTCCTCCTTTGTGGAGAAGAAGCGACGGAACGAAGTGGCGCATCCGCAATCGCAGCAGCCACAAGCGCATACTTCTGTGTTTGAAAACCCGTGCCCTGATCTTGGTTGACACATTCTCTATCACCTCCTTTCTGTTTGGGCCGGTGCGCTGTGTCTCTAGGGCAGTTATATGCAACGCGACCGCCCTATCAAATAGTCTCATCGCAATCCCAATGCTGCCTTAACAATATCTTGCTGGAGTAACTCGGATGTCTTGAAGTGAAGCGTCAATCTTCGTGCATCACGGAACAGTCTTTCGACAACAAAGTCGTGGCAATATCCGTGACCACCTGATGTCTGGATTGCTTTGTCACTCACATCTGTGGCAGCCTCAGAGGCAAGAAGTTTTGCCTTCAAGCCGTTGATGACAGGCCGTATCTGGCGAAGAGTCGGCTCTGGCGGCACAGCTACGGAGGAATGCTTCGGCAGATTCTGTTCCGAGGATCATATCTGTGATCATAAACTGGACAGTCGCTTAAGAACACTTTTCTTGATGAGGCGCTTCGTAAGGCCATCCGATCTTCGGGACGTCCGAAGGAAAGACCTGCAGTGTCTCTTTCAATAATCAACAAGCTCATTCCCTGCGGACCCTTTTCATGATCCGTCCTGACAAGAACCATGTAAATGTCGGCTTCTCCGGCTGAGGTAACGAAGATTTTGGAACCGTTCACTATGTACGACGAAATACGCTTTCTCTTCCATTGCAACCTCCTTCACATTATTAGTAATTAAGCAGATACTGAAATATGACTGAAAAAAATTATGTCTCTTCTTTCACCTTCTTCAGTCGGACCCTCACCTTCTGCAACTCCTCCTCAAGTTCTTTCTCCCGTTTTGTCAAGTTTGCCAGTTCCCTCTCGCCTGGACTAATTTCTCTACACCCCACCAGGTCTGTCACCCGGCAACTTTCTTCACAGCCGCACTGACAAACCTCAGAAATAACTTTCCTACACTGCTCCAACGCAACAGGGTCCACATCGTAGGCTATCCAGAAACCTTTTCGTTGATTTTGAACCAAGCCAGCATGTCTAAGAATCTTGAGATGCTGGGACAACGCAGAGGCTGAAATGCCCAATGTCCGAGCCATCTCATTCACATACAAAGGCCCCTTTTGCTTCAAGAGATCAATAATCCTGATTCTAGATCCTACACCAAGAACTTTGAATAGTTCGGCTTCTTTACGGCACACAGTTAACTCCATTTAAGTATCTATTTAAATACTAATACGCTCTTGGTTGCATGTCAAGCTTTTTCAGCAGCTTTTTCAGCAGTATTTCTCAACCTATGTTCAACGGGAAGTTCTTTCTAGGCAAGACTAGCGCCCTAGACCGTTCGCGACGAATTACATTCGTCAATCAGCGGAAATCAAACTACAAACTGATGATTGATCAGCCTAGTCTGATTTCAGATTCGGGGCATACCATTTCCAAAATCCCATTTCAAAAACATTTTCAATGTCACTTACGCCCAAGAATTATTCCAGAGGACCTTGTCAATTTCGAAAGTGTATGGCACATTTTGGTCATCGATTTTCCTTCTCATATTTTCCCAAAAAGTCGATGGTTCGAATTCCGTTGTCTTGGAGATATTACCCCGCAATTGAAAAATTTCCACTCAGAAAGGGTTAAACCACAGTCATGAACCCGCCAATTTACCTGGACTACAACGCTACAACGCCCCATGACCCTGAAGTGATTGAGGCTATGAGGCCATTTCTAACTGACTATTTTGGGAATCCTTCCAGTTCCCATTGGTATGGAGCCCAAACAAAAAACGCTGTCGATAGGGCTCGAGAGCAAGTTGCGTCTCTACTCAAATGCGTTCCGAATGAGATTGTTTTTACCAGCGGGGGAACGGAATCGAATAATTATGCGATTAAAGGGATCGCGTTCAGTCAAAGGGATAAGGGAAACCATATAATAACATCCCAGATTGAACATCCGGCGGTTATCGAAGTCTGTAAATTCCTGGAGGAACATGGTTTTGAGGTCTCGTATTTGCCTGTGGACCAGTTCGGCATGGTGAAGGTTTCGGACGTTGAAAAGGCCATAACCCCCAGAACCATTCTGATAACAATTATGCACGCTAATAACGAAGTTGGGACAATCCAGCCAATCGAACAGATTTCAGATAGCGCTGGAGAACACGGAGTTATATTCCATACGGACGCTGCGCAATCGGTTGGGAAAATTCCCATCGACGTCAATGAACTAGGGGTGGATCTTCTCTCCGTGGCTGGACATAAACTGTATGCGCCGAAGGGCGTGGGAGCGCTTTATGTCCGGAAAGGGGTCTGCCTCGAAAAATTTTTGCACGGAGCGGGCCACGAGAGTGGAAGGCGGCCCGGCACCGAAAATGTTCTCGAGATAGTCGGACTTGGAAAAGCGTGCGAGATTGCCGCTCGGGACATAGTAAAAAATATTAAGCATATGAAACAAATGAGAGATAAACTCCATTCAGGCCTCAAAGAAACAATAACGGACATTCAGCTCAATGGGCATCCGGTAGATAGATTACCGAACACTTTCAATGTCAGTTTTAGGGGCGTCAACGCGAATGAATTCCTTGCCGGGATTGAAGATAAAGTGGCGGTTTCGGTGGGTTCCGCTTGCCATTCCTCTGAACAGATTTGCTTTTCTCCCGTACTTCAGGCAATGAAAGTTGACCCCGAATGGGCAATGGGGACGGTCAGGTTTTCTGTAGGTAAATTTACAAGCGAGTCTGAGATTGATCAAGTGATACAAATTTTTTCGACTGGACTAATCAACGCGAAAAGGGACTGAATTGGACTTTTAAAGACGCGGAAACCTCAATAGAATTGGTTAAAACGTCAATTCTTTTGCGTCTCCCCGGTTGTTGGGGTAAAACGTTCCGGGACAAAAGTCTATTGAATTAGTCAAGTTCTGTTTGTTCCTTATCATGGTTGCCAAAGAGAGGCCAATATGAAAAAGGTGTCGTTATTCGTGGTAGCGGTTTGCTGCATCCTGTCCTGCGCTTCAATGGCGCTGGCAGGAGGCGGAGACAGTGGTCCAATTGTTATTGGGGCTGTGATTCCTCTAACTGGAGAGCTGGCCAAGTTTGGAGAAATGCAGAAACACTCTTATGAGCTTGCCTTGGACGAAATTAACAAAGCCGGCGGAATAAGGGGAAGGAAGCTTGAGCTTCTTGTCGAAGATGACACAGGTAGACCGGAAGTTGGCCGTTCGGCGGTGGAAAAACTGATATCCAAAGATAAAATTCTCGTTCTCACAGGTGGTTACTCATCTTCAGTTACCTATGCGATCGCGGGAGTAGCTCAAAATTTCAAGGTCCCCTATGTGACACATACCGGCGCGGCGGATAACATAACCGAGATGGGATGGGATTACGTTTTCCGAGTTAATCAGGCGTCAAGTGAGTATTTCAAGGGGGTGCTGTCCTTTTTGAAAGATGTGGCAAAACCACAAACCGCGGCTGTCATTTTCGAGAACACTCTTTTTGGACAGTCCCAGGGTAAAAGCTTTGCCAAGGCTTGTGAAGGATTGGGATGTAAGGTAATTTTAAAAGAGGGATTTGAATCGGGATCCGTTGATTTCAAGCCTTTGCTTACCAAGCTCAAAGGCGCCAATCCTGATCTTGTTTATGCTATCTGTTACGTGATGGACGCGGGCCTTATAGTCAGGCAGTCCAAAGAGTTGAATTTTACCCCCAAACTGTTTGTAGGCGGCGGTGGTGGATTTGCTCTACCAGAGTTTGTCAAGAACGCGGGGAAGGCTGCTGACTATATATATTCCGCGACACTCTGGTCCGAGAGCTTACCGTTTCCCGGCGCAAAGGAGTATTACGATAATTACAGGAAACGGTTTGATGGTCCGCCTCAATTTGTCGCCGCTCAAGCGTATGTAGCTTTGTATGTGATTGCCGATGCTCTCAGGCGAGCGTCCGAACTTTCACGGGAAAGTGTCCGGGAGGCCCTGACAAAGACCGACATGGATTCCATGTATGGACATATAAAATTTATATCATATGGCAAAAAATCTCAGCAAAACCTTCTTCCCAGCTATATGGGCCAATGGCAGAAAGAGAAATTTGAATTGGTGTGGCCCAGGGAATATGCGAGTAAACCTTATGTATACCCTATTCCTCCATGGTCACAGAGGTAATGTAAATTACCAGGATTAGTGGCCTTTTAGTTCTGGCTCGGTGAGTTTAGGCAAAAAGAGATACACCAGGAGTTTGTTTGATGGTTCAGGGGATTCGAAAGATTAGTAAAGCGCCTTCCGCATATTCTTACCCGTTACTTATAAAGCAACTGCTTCTTACACCAATCCTGTATGCGCCAGATCAGGAAATAGTTTATCAGGACAAGGTCAGACTCACATACAGAGAATTCTACAAGCGCATACATCGACTGGCTTCCGGGCTCAAATCTCTTGGGGTCAAACCTGGCGACACGGTTGCTGTGCTGGATTGGGATTCCCATCGCTACCTGGAATGTTTCTTCGCTGTTCCAATGATGGGCGCTATTTTGCATACCGTGAATGTTCGGCTTTCACCAGAGCAGATTCTCTTTACCATGAAGCACGCTGAAGACGATGTGGTCCTGGCGCACGGGGATTTTATTCCTATGCTGGAAGAGATTGCAGGCCGCTTGCAAACAGTCCATTCTTACGTATTAATCGAAGACGGTAAGGATGCCCCTTCGACAAGTCTACCAATTTCCAGCGAGTATGAAAAATTGTTGCTGGGAGCTGACGAGAACTTTGATTTCCCTGATTTTGACGAGAATGCTCAGGCCACAACTTTTTATACAACGGGCACGACTGGAGACCCCAAAGGGGTTTATTTCAGCCATCGCCAGCTTGTTTTGCACACCTTGGCGGTATCAGTCGCCACAGCAGGTTTGACAGCGCCGGGACGATTTCAATCCGGCGATGTCTATATGCCCATTACACCCATGTTTCATGTGCATGCCTGGGGTTTTCCCTATGTAGCGACACTACTGGGGGCCAAACAGGTATATCCGGGAAGGTTCGTTCCGGAACGAATTTTGGAACTGATCAAAAGGGAGAAAGTTACTTTCTCGCATTGCGTGGCGACAATCCTGCACATGTTGATCAATCATCCTCTGGCCAAAGAAATGGACCTGCGATCCTTGAAGGTCAACACCGGGGGAATGGCATTGCCTAGAGGTTTAGCCAAGACAGCTCTGGAGATGGGTATTGAGCTTTTCCACGGATATGGCATGTCTGAAACTTGCCCGATTCTCACGCTCGCCAACATGAAGCCTCACATGATGGACTGGGACATGGAACGCCAATTGGATGTCAGGACCAAAACCGGTTTTCCGATTCCTTTGGTAGATCTTAAGATCACCGATCAGGACGGGGCTTTTCTGCCAATGGATGGCGGTTCGCAGGGTGAAATAACGGTGCGAACGCCCTGGTGTACTCAGGGGTATTTCAAAAATCAGGACAAGTCGGAGGAACTGTGGCAGGGTGGGCGGCTGCATACCGGTGATGTGGCTGATATGGACCCGGAAGGATATGTCCAAATCAAGGATCGTCTAAAGGACGCCATTAAAACTGGTGGAGAATGGATTTCCTCTCTAGAACTGGAGAGCCTGCTGAGTCGTCACGAAGCGGTTTCCGAATCCGCAATAGTAGGGGCCCCGGACGAAAAATGGGGTGAGCGGCCCGTTGCGCTTGTTATCCTGAATCCCGATTTTAATGACAAGGTTTCCGAGGACGATCTCCGGGCATTTATGATGGAGTTTGTAAAGCAGAGCATCATATCAAAGTGGGCTGTGCCGGATCGTTTTCATATTGTGGAAGAAATCCCCAAAACTAGCGTTGGTAAGTTAAATAAAAAAATGATCAGGGAAAACATGCAAAAAATTAATTTCTGAACCTGCTGTCGATAGGAGACGGAAATCATTGGCTGAGTTTCCCCGGCGTCATATTGATGTAAACCCATTGACAGGAGAAGATAACTGCCGAACATTGGATTTATGAACATCATATTTCAATCTCTCGCGTCATCATGGAGGATCCTGGAGGCAGCCTCTCTGTACCTCCTTTTCGGCTTTTTGATCGCGGGGATCATTCGCGTATATATCAGTGTGGATTCAGTCGCAAACTACTTGCAGCGGGGTAGATTCAGGTCAGTGCTTTATGCTTCGTTGCTGGGCATTCCCATACCTTTGTGCTCCTGTGGGGTAGTTCCCGCTGTCGCGGGCCTCAAAAGACAGGGTGCGAATAATGGAGCGTGTCTTTCCTTTTTAACTTCCACACCTGAGACTGGTATTGATTCCATAGCTCTGACATATTCACTTTTAGGCCCCGTCCTGACTTTAATGAGGCCGATTACTGCATTTTTCAGCGCAATGAGCGCAGGATTGATCGAGAATTTCACAGGCAAGTCATATATTGAGAGTGGCGACATCGTTGTAGACCGGACTTGTATTGTCGACGCTTGCTGTGATGGCATCGGTTGTGATCCCTGGCTTCATGCCCGACATCACACTTTTCTGGAGAGGCTTCGGGCTGGAATGAGATTCGCGTTCGACGACCTCATGGAAGACCTGGCTGTGTGGTTCGTGATTGGAATAGCGCTTGCCGGAATCATAACCGTAATTATACCGGATTCTTTCGTAAAAGGGGTCATGGGCGGAGGGCTTGGCTCATATCTGCTAGCCATAGTTATTAGTGGTCCTATGTATGTGTGCGCAACTTTGTCTACTCCGGTGGCGGCCGCTCTCGTCATGAAGGGAATGAGCCCCGGGGCAGCGCTTGTGATGCTCATGGCCGGTCCAGCTACAAATGTGACTACTATCTCGATGGTTGTCGGTATACTTGGTAAGCGATCCCTTGGCATTTATATAGGATCAATAGTCGTTTGCTCTTTGTTTATGGCGTTTGTAACCGACTTGATCTACCGTGTAATGGGCATCTCCGCCATGGCTAGCACAGGGTTTGCCTCAACAGGAGGGGCCTTTTGGGAATGGTCCGAGTGGGCCGCAGCGCTAATTCTGGGAGGACTGATCCTGAGATCGTTGTGGAAGAACCACTTGAGGCCATATGTGGGCTCGGTATCAGGAGACGGCTCTTGCGTTAGCGATCATGGGCATAAGTGTTCCTGTTCCGAAGGCTGTAGCCGGTCGTCGCTTCAGGGACAGCATGCCGACAAGTCCCATGAATAGCTATTGAATCATGAAGACAATCATGTGCGTTTCGACCCGGTAAGTCAATTAAGCACATTTTCCAGTCATTTTCTATACAAGATTCCTTGAAAGAAAATCCCCTGTTGTAATCACGTCTGCGTAAACGTTATTGAGGGCCGCCAAAAAAGCCCCATGCACATGCGCCCCAGGAATAAGCTCATTCTCAAAAGAGAGTGACTTTGTCGCGCAGGCGTCAGCGACTACAGCGCATTTAAAACGATAATCAAAGGCAGCCCGGGCGGTGGCGTCCACGCACATGTGAGTCATCATTCCGGTGATGACAAGACGTTTTATTGATTCCTTTTCGAGATGATCCAACAGGGATGTTTCCCGGAAGCTGTTCGGGTAATTCTTTCGAATAACGGTTTCGTGCGGCAGAGGCGCAACGTTTTCGTGAAATTCGATCCCTTTTGTGTCTGGAATGAAGAAAGTCGCTCCCGGCCGAACACTGACGTGTTGAATGTGGACTATGGGGAGATTCGAGTCCCTAAAGAATTGTAACAATCTTTTAGCGCACAGGCTTGCTTCAATGCTTCCTTCGAGTTCCATCTTTCCGCCGGGGAAATAATCATTCTGGATGTCGATCAATATGAGCGCAGTGTTCATTGGCTTCCACTAGAAATTACTCCAGGATATTCGTCAAGAGGGGATGAACCTGGCCGATTTTTCAAATTTAAAAGTCAAGCTCATCCACTCAGTTACAGGTTAATTCAAAAATACGACTCAAACTTCATCGACCTGTATGGCCTCTTCAGGACAAACAGACACGCACGATTCGCAACCGAGGCAGTCCTCGGCGTTTGCTACGACTGTCTTGGAGTCATTGGCGGCTAAAACATCTGCGGGACAAACGTCTATACATTCACCACACTGCTTGCATTTTTCGTCATTAATCTTTGGCACGAACATAAAACACCTTCCATTTTAGTGAGAATTTTTTTGAACCAGGTCGGTTTAACATAAAACGGACGAAGCTCAACTTCAACTATAAGGAATTACCATACTGTGATAATATGGTCAATTCAAGGTCTTATTCGATTGCGCCGCAGATGCGGGAAATGTTTCGACGACTCCGAGAGGCTAATGATGGGCAAAACTAACGAGGAAATCTACTTGATTGATGGGAGCGCTTACATCTTTCGCGCTTATCATGCGATGGGTGGTCTTTCCAATTCAAAGGGTTTCCCGACGGGAGCCATCTTTGGATTCACCAACATGATCATGAAAACGCTTAAAGACAAAAGCCCGGCCAGGATAGCAGTGATCTTTGACGCCCCGGGCCCAACCTTTCGTCATGAAATGTATCCTTTATATAAGGCTAACAGACCCGAAGCTCCCCAGGATCTGATTGTTCAAATCCCCAAAATTCTGGAACTGGTCCAGGCGTATAGATTGCCTATGCTGAGTATTGCAGGCTACGAAGCCGACGATATTATCGCGACGCTCACTCAAAAGGCGAGATCGCTGAACTGGGGGGTGGTGATTGTTTCAGCCGACAAAGATCTGACGCAGCTTGTTTGCGATGGGGTAGCGATGTGGGACCCACAGAAGGATGCCCTGTATGATGCAAAGGGAGTCAAAGACAAATTTGGGGTGCTTCCCGAACAAATTCTGGATTATTTATCCCTGGTGGGAGATTCATCGGATAACATCCCCGGAGTTAGAGGGGTAGGCCCTAAAACCGCCGCCAATCTGATTCAGGACTTTGGATCTCTTCAGCAGATATATGACCAGATGGACAGGATCACCAAGCCAAAGCTCCGTGAATCTCTCGTTACAAACAGGGACAAAGCTTTCCTTAGTCACGACCTGGCTAAACTTGATGAAGATGTTCCAATTGATGTGGATATTGAAAACCTGGTCATGCTGGAACCGAATCAGGAACTTCTGAGGGAAATGTTCAGGGAATTTGAATTTAAACGCTTACTCGACGATCTGCCTGCGGTGAAAAACCTCGATTTCTCAGGCTATAAAACAGTCATGACCCTGCAGGAATTACCCGCAATCATATCTGAAATCAGGACTCGGGGGCTTTTTGCGGTCGATCTCGAAACGACTTCAATTGCTCCGGTTTGGGCTGAACTCGTCGGAATTTCACTTTGCGCCAAAGAGGGTGAAGCTTATTATCTTCCAGTAGGTCACATCAAAGGTCCTCAATTATCGAAGAGCGAAACATTGATGATGCTTAAACCTATCCTCGAAGATCCGGCGATAAAAAAAATAGGGCAAAACATCAAGTACGACATGATCGTATTAAAGAATGAAGGTGTGAACCTCCGGGGTGTCGTATGCGACACAATGTTGTCGTCCTATTTGCTTGACCCTTCTCGCAGGGGTCATTCGCTGGACGATCTGGCTGAATTTTATCTTGAGCATAAAATGATCCCTATAACTGATTTGATTGGGACAGGGAAGAAACAGATATCCTTTGCGGAAGTCGACATCGATCAGGCAAGTGAATATTCGTGCGAAGACGCGGACGTCACTTTCCGGCTGTCTATGATAATGACCCCAAGACTTTTGGAAGCGGGACTGGAAGACCTTTTCCTGAATGTAGAATTACCGGTTATCTCCGTACTGACAGATATGGAATTGACAGGAGTGCGAATTGATTCGGACTATTTAAAAAAATTGTCAATAGAGTTCGGGGAAAATCTGAAGAAAATCGAACAGGATATATATGATCTGGCGGGAGAAAAATTTAATATAAATTCGACTCAGCAGGTAGGCGAGATTTTGTTCAACAAATTGGGACTCAAGGGGACAAAAAAGACCAAGACCGGCCTATCCACTTCACTGGCTGTACTGGAAGAATTGGCGTTTCAGCACGAACTGCCCAAGAAAATTCTCGAATACCGGTCTATTTTTAAACTTAAATCCACCTATGCGGATTCCCTGATAAACCTGGTGAACCCAAGGACTGGTCGCATTCACACTTCTTACAACCAGGCGGTGGCCGCTACCGGCAGGCTTTCCTCTTCTGATCCAAATTTACAGAACATTCCCATACGAACACCGGAGGGACGTAAAATTCGCAAGGCTTTTGTCCCAGATAAAGACCACGTTTTTATAGCGGCGGATTATTCCCAGATAGAACTTCGAATAATGGCCCACTTGTCGCAGGACAAAAGGCTGTTGGAAGCATTTGATTCAGGCGAGGACATTCACTCGATAACGGCCGCTAGCGTTTTTGGTCTGCCCTTGTCACTGGTGACGCCGGAAATGAGGAGAAAAGCAAAAGAAATCAATTTTGGCATTATCTATGGAATGGGCGCTTTTAAATTGTCAAACCAGATCGGTGTCAGTCTAAAGGTTGCAAGACAATATCTGGAGGACTATTACCTTACCTATGCCGGTGTAAAGAAGTACATGGAAGAAGTCCCGGACGAGGCGAGCCGTGTCGGGTTTGTTACAACCATCCTTGGACGTAAAAGGTTTCTGCCTGACCTGACAAACCCTAACAAGGTGGCGCAGCAGGCCGCCAGGCGAATAGCAATAAACACCACCATGCAGGGTAGCGCCGCAGATTTGATGAAAGTCGCAATGATAAATGTCCACAAACGTCTGGAGGCCGAAAACCTGCCCGTAAAATTGATTCTTCAGGTCCACGACGAGCTGGTTCTGGAGGCTCACGAGAATCATGTGGACGCAGCGATCAATCTCTTAAGGTTTGAGATGGAACATGCTTACGAATTGTCAGTTCCACTTGTTGTAGATGTTTCTGTTGGCAATAATTGGGATGAAGCTCATTAATCCCTTGATTGGAGTTGATTCCCAGGAAATGAGTTAAATTTCTCGACAAATGATTAGGTAATCTATTTAGAAAGATCAGGGCTTGTCATGAACATGATTATAGAGGCTTGGATACTTACAATCGGTAATGAAATCATTAACGGCGTCATAACCGACACTAACCGTGAGACAATTTCAAGGGAACTCAGATCAGTAGGGATATCAATAAGGGGTATGTCATCTGTGGGAGATGATATTCCCGCAATGATCCATGAAATTGACAGGGCGATGAGAATGTCGAAGGTGGTTGTGGTTTCTGGTGGCTTGGGCCCCACTGAAGATGACAAAACATCTGAAGCGGTCGCCGGACTGCTGGGTGTTGAATTAACTTTGAATGAATTACAGTTCAAACGAATCAAGGACCGTTTTCTCCAATGGGGTAGACCGATGGCGGAGAGTAACCGAAAGCAGGCGTTGCTGCCCGTGGGATCAGACCCCATTCCTAATGATTACGGCACAGCCCCTGGATTCATGATCCACCGAAACGGTTCAATAGCGATGTTCTACCCAGGAGTTCCAAGGGAATTAGGTCGCATGCTAAAGGAGCAGGGGATACCGAGGATATTTCGCACGTTTGGTCAACCCAAGAGTATTTTCCGCTCGCAAACGGTCATGGTCTACGGGTTATCTGAGTCGAAGCTGGCTGAAATATTACAGGACGTGGCGATAGATGAGCCTGGATTTCATCTGGCCTTCCTGCCAAGATTTCCGGTCATCCGGTTGAGGTTGGATGTTTCAGGGGATGACGCCCGAGCGGTCGAGGATGTTTTGGCTCAGAAGCTGGGTATAATCCTGAATAGAATCGGTAAGAACGTGATTTCTACAGATGGTCAAAGCATAGAACAGGTCACGGTGGGCATCTTGCGTGAGCGAAACGTTACTCTTGCTTTGGCCGAATCAATCACAGGGGGTATGATCGGGGAACTGGTTACCCGCGTGCCTGGATCATCACAATGTTTCAAGGGATCAATTGTGAGTTATTCCAACGACATGAAGACCAGTCTTTTGAAGGTTTCCGAACAGACTTTGCGGGAACATGGGGCCGTTTCACATCAGTGCGCTCGTGAGATGGCCATTGGCGCACGATCTGTGGGTTTTGCCGACATAGGCCTTTCAGTGACCGGGATCGCCGGACCTGATGGCGGGACCCCCCAAAAGCCGGTCGGGACATTTTACGTTGGTATGGCGACTGCTGATGGCGTTTTGAGCAGAGGATTTCTCCTTCCCGGTCCTCGGGACTGGGTAAAGACTCTGGCTGCAACTCAGGCGCTAGACACACTTAGAAGATCACTAACCGGGATCAGCCTTCACGGCACGGAGTTGTGATCAGCCTTTTGCCCTCACAAATGTACGGCTATGTCTTTGGAATGCGGTTAAACTGGAGTGAGAGCCCAAATTGTCTCACTCCAGTTATGTATCAGTTTGAATTATTCAGCCAGAATGGCCTTTAGTTCTTTATTAAACTCGGGGATCACTTTAAAGAGATCGCCGACTATTCCATAATCGGCCTTTGTGAAAATTGGGGCTTCTGTATCCTTGTTTATTGCAACGATGACCTTGGATGAGCCCATACCTGCCAAATGCTGAATTGATCCGGAAATCCCACAAGCGATGTAAAGATTAGGCGTTACCGTCTTGCCTGTCTGTCCTACCTGATCCGAGTGCTTCCTCCAGCCGGCGTCGACAGCAGCTCGGGACGCTCCCACTGTAGCCCTTGATCCAAATATAGCGGACATTTCCTCCAGCAGAGTGTAATCGGGGCCACCCATGCCTCTTCCGCCGGAAACAATTATTTCAGCTTCTGTAAGGTCAACCTTGCCGCTCGTGTCCAGGTTAAGTTCCTTAGTGGTATAAGTAACCCTACTTGTGTCAACGGTAAAAGCCATCCTGGACACAGTCCCTGCCTTCGGTGTTTCCGCTGTTTCCAGAACGTTGGGACGGGCTGTAGCGATTTGAGGCGCACTGGCCGCCGACCACTCGGCGAAACATTTTCCAGCATACATGGGACGTTTACCAATTAGGGTTGAACCATCGAGAGAAAATGAAACGCAGTCGGCCATTACGCCAACTCCAAGTTTGGCTGCCGTTCTGGGAGCAAGGTCCTTGCCCTGCATTGTATGACTCATCAGTACGACTTCAGGTTTGGTTTCTGAGATCAAATGAGCGAGAGCCTGAGCGAAATATTCGGAGTTGTAGCCTTCCAATTCTGGGGACTCCACTGTGTATACGGTGTCAACTCCAAATTTGGCCAACTCAGGAGCGAAGGATTCCAGACCAGGGCCTATGAGCGCCGCAGTCAGCTCTCCTCCCATTTTGTCGGCGAGCTTTCTGCCCTCACTTGCAAGTTCAAACGCTGATTTCTTTATTTTACCTGCCTTGATTTCGGCGTATATCAATACATTAGCCATCTTATAAAGCCTCCATGTCGAATAAACCAATCGATAAATCGTAGCCGATGTTTAAATTACTTTAGCCTCGGATCGTAGGGCCTGAACCACTGTTTTGGCGGCATCCTGAGGCTCCATACCTTCATATTTCTTGCCCGCCTGACGAGCGGATGGCATGGAGTAATTTTTGGCTTGAAGTTTAGTTTCCGGGGAGAACCCAAGATCAGAAAGTGATTTCTTCTCGACCGGTTTTTTCTTGGCTTTCATAATCCCGGGGAGGGAAGCGTATCTGGGTTCATTAAGACCCTTTTGAGACGTTACGACGCAGGGAAGGGGAGATTCTACCGTTTCTTTGCCACCTTCTATGTCACGTTCGCAAATTACTGATTTCTTGTCAGCAGAAACATTGATTTTGGTCACCAAGGTGATTTGGGGGATCTTTAACAATTCTGACAACATGGCCCCTGTTTCTGCGAAGTCGTCATCAATAGCGCGATGTCCGCAAAATATTATGTCGAATTCCTGATTCGAAGCGACTGCGGCCAGAGTTTGAGCCATCACGAAAGGATCAGCGCTGTTCACGGCGTCATCGCAGACGTGAACACCACGGTCCGCTCCCATTGCGAGAGCTGTTCGTATAGCTTCCATGCATCTATCCGGTCCTATGCTGAGTATTACGACCTCGCCGGCCTTAAATTTCTCCTTTAGTCGTAGCGCTTCTTCTACACTAAATTCATCGTATGGATTGATGACATATTTTATGCCGTCCGTCACAATCCCTGACCCATCAGCGTTAACCTTGATCTGTGTCTCCGTATCAGGGACCTGTTTAAGACATACCAGAGATTTCACTTCTTGCTCTCCTTTTAATTAGTCTTACAGCTATTTGAGGGTATCAAATTTCCTATGACTTATGAACTTAATAATATTAAAGAAGAATGAATAGGAGAGTCAAGTTAAATTGATAAAAATTGATTCACAAATCAATTTTTATGGAGAGAAAAGGGCGCGAGATCGACAATTGATCGGAAATACGCTCTGTTTGAAATGGGTTCAAACAAGAATGCGGGCTTTATGGAGTCTCAATGGGGAATGTACCGGATTGCTGCAGTAGAACTCACAATTGCGTATTTCAAATTGGGGCCGTTATTAACGGTGTCATTGTTTAGGAGCAACCTTTTTTTCCAGATCGGAAATTTCTTCCTGTATTCGCGTTTGGGCTTTTGGTGAGGGCTCGAGTTCGAGCGCCATGCGATACCAACGCAGAGCCTTGTCAAATTCTCCACTTTGTCTTGCGATGTACCCGAGATGTTTAAGAGCCATTACGTTATTTTCGTCCATGGCGACTATTGCGCCCAAATCCTTAACCGCTTCGTCATATCTACCCATTTGTTCCAAAATATATGCCCGGTTGCCCAAGGCGTTGAACATTTTTGGGTTTAAAGTCAGAATTCTATCCAGGTCCTGCAAAGCCCCCTCATGTTCACCCATGTCAAAGTAGAGTGCGGCTCGATGAATTAGAGCGTTGGTGTTTGTAGGGTCTACCGTGACAGCTTTGGTGAAATCTTTAACCGCGCGGGCGAAATCACCAATAAGCCGGAAGGCCATTCCTCTTGCGACATAAACTGAGGTCATGTCGGGATTCAGCTTCGCCGCACGATCAAAATCGCCTATAGCCTTGTTGTATTTGCCCATAATCATAAGGACCTTGCCACGATTGTAAAAAGCAGAGGAGTTCTTGCCTGACGCCCTTATTGAAGAGTCAAACAACGACAGCGCCTGATCATAGGCCTTGCTGTTAGCTTTTTCGATGGCCTGCCTGCAAAGTTCTGATGATCTCGTTTCACTCCCACCGGAACCCTGGTTTTTCTTTACTGCATAAACCGGACAGGTGAACAAAACAACTGACAATAGACACGATGTTAACAGCCTGAAATAGTTCATGATGATTTACTGCTTTGTTTTTATTGTAGGGCCCGCGTTGCGGGTCAAAGCCGAATTGGTCGCATGAGAGGGCTCTCTAAGGAAGAAGGCGAAGAAATCTTTTGAGTAACGATCGTCGTACCTATTTAGGGTATAATTTGCCTGTTCAGGAGATAGCTTGGCCTTTCGCACCATGTTGCCGAATATGTCCCTTATATAAAGGTTAGCTACTATATTGTCCGGATTGGCGTCCCCATGGAGTCCTCTCTCGCATCCGGCAAGGACTAGCGCCCTGGCGAGGTCCTTACTGCCAATATGGTGTCCTATAGCAAATACAAGGTTCCCGTCTTTCCTGATGCCGAACGCGCTTCGATGAGCCACGAACCATGCGTGTTTACCGTCAAGATCTTTGCCTCCTCCGCCCAGGAGAAACCCCAATCCGATTTCCGAGTCTTCGACCTTTCCCTTGCGGAGTACTGACTGGACTACCATCCCGTCTTTTACAATCAAGTGTCTGAGCTGCCTGGCGTCCTGCACGAGTTCTAGGGGAATATCGGGTGTCCACTCCCTTATATCCACTGAACCGTCTTTGTAAACGATGAGGGTGGCAGCACCATTTACCATAGGATACATTGTCTTCCCGCGGAAAATTGCGCCCGCGCCCTTTGAATGTCGTTGCATCCACATCGCGTTTGTAACCGCCATTATCTTGGAACGCATGTCCGGCTCTACTTCCGAGTTTCCTTTGGCTGCCGCTGGTTCCTGAGATCCCACGTAATAACGCATTGACGCCATGCTCATGTCGACGACCATCATATAAACGACGGCATTGGGGAAGTCCACACTGGGCCTGTAGAAAGTCTTGTAAATGAGAGGTTTGCCGCGAGGGTCCCGGGGGGAACCGGAAGACTCCCATATCCCCTCTCCCTGAAGCGCTGGTGAAGTGTAAAGGGGTTTGATGTTGTCCAGTTTCAGCATATCCAGTGGGTCACGAGTCAGTAGATTAAATTCTCCACGTTCCGGCAAGATGACCGTATCATCGGCTACCGTGGCGTTTTTCGTATCGTCAGGCGACTGATTAGCCGTAGTTGGCTGATCTGAAGATTTACTACTTGCGCTACTGGAAATTGTTTGAGTGACGGAACCGTGAGATCCCTTTTTAGCTATTAATACACGTTGGTATTGGCTGGGTAATTCTGCGAAAGCGAGTGAAGCCGAAAGAAAACAGATAGCCAACAGATTCCATGCCGTAAATAGTTTTGACAATTCTGAAACCCTCTTGAAATAATTTGTCAAAATGTACTTCGTAAATTTGAATCAGTTGTCCAAATGATAACCTAAAATGCAAAAAGTTTCAAGGCTAAACCGCCATAACTACCTATTAAATAGAAAGAAGATGATAAATTTATGAAGTAGATTCAAGCAGATATTCAAAATTGGACCTCAAATGTCAGTTACGCCAATCATGATCCGGATTGGAGCAAAGCTTTGGCCATGGTTTCTTTTGGAACAACGCCAAAAAAAGACCCCTTGATTTCTCCGTCACGGATGATGAAAACAGCCGGAATTTTAGTGATGCCGAATCTTCTCGCTATGAGGTTCTTGTCTGTGTTTACTCTACCAACTATGGCTTTGCCTCGCATGTCTTTCGCAAGTTCTTCAAGAATTGGATCAAGCATGCGGCAAGGGAAACACCAGTCTGCGTAGAAATCTATGAGAATTGGCTTGGTTTTTGAAGCTTCTACAACTTCAGTCTCAAAATTGTCGTCGGTGATATGCTTGATGTCCGATGACTCGCTCTTTTCCACTGTCTTTCCGCCGGCCAGTTTGGCCAACGAATACCCGCTCCTGTGCGCCGACCACATGAGTATCCCACCAACTAACAAAAGACCTACAGCTATGGATATGACGAGTATTCGAATATTTTTCATGATGCCTCCAATTTGGCAAATCCGGTCCCAGTTCCGACAGAATTCGGTGCAGCGCCCCAACATGAGCGACGTCATATGACAAAACTGGCGATGGATGAATTTTCGTAATCACAATCATCATTGTAATACATCTTTTATGTTATAGTTATAGTATTCTCCGAATAATTGTAGTTCCCCGTCCTTCTGTAGCAGAAACAGGACGCTTCGCTACATCAAATCAACCGGATCTATATCCATCGTAACCCCGTGCTCTTTGAGCAGTCCTTGATCAATTAACATACCAGCCATTTTGCGCACAGCAGACCGGTCAGGGCCCTTTAGAATTACACGCCAGCGGAATTTTCCGACCATTTTACTGCGGGGACAGGGGGCTGGACCCAATATCATGACATTGGGAATCTCATTTTTGAGAAACCTGGCTTCACGAGCAATTTTCAGGGCCTTCTCCTGAACCCTGTTTTCATTTGTCCCTTCCGCCTTCAAAAGTATGAGGTGACCATAAGGCGGATAACAAAGCTCTCTGCGCAACTCGGATTCCATTTGAAAGAACTCTTCATACGCGTGCCTGGCCGCCAGGCGTATTACTTCATGCCCAGTGTCAAAAGTTTGAAGGATTACCAGCCCACGTTCAGTGTCACGGCCAGTCCTCCCGGCTACCTGAGTCAACAACTGAAAAGTTTTCTCGGCTGCCCTAAAGTCCGGAAAATTGAGGGACGCGTCTCCAAACAGTATTCCGACCAATGATATTCCAGGGAAATCATGACCCTTCACAATCATCTGGGTACCTACAAGTATGTCGATCTCCCTGTTCCTGAAACGTGTCAAGATCTCATTCAGTTCATTCTTTTTTCTCGTCGAATCCCTGTCAAAACGCTCAATTTTTGCGTCCGGAAAAAGTTTTATCAGTTCATCCTGTACCTTTTGGGAACCGACTCCCGCAAAATAGAGTTTAGAACTTGTACACTTCGGGCACAGTGGAGGCGCTGACTGGGAGAAACCACACAAGTGGCATCGCAAATCTCCGGCGCTCTTATGATGTATAAGACTAACATCGCAATTAGGACACCTGAATATGTGTCCACATTCACGGCACTGGGCGAAAGTGTCAAATCCTCTACGGTTTAGGAAAAGGACAACCTGACTTCCTTTCCTTAGAGAATCCTTGACGGCTTCCAGTAGATGCTGGGTTAGGAAGCATTTGGACGCGTTCTTGTCTTTCCCGTTTTCCTTGAGATTGACGAGCTGGACCAAAGGTAACTCGCCCCCATGATGACGCGTAGGAAGGTCTATTCTTTTCAGTTTGCCATTGGTGGCATTAACAAAAGTTTCAAAGGACGGGGTGGCGCTCCCGAGCACAACACAAATCCCCTGAAGTTTGCCTCTTGCAAGCGCCAAATCCCGTGCGTTGTAAGGGCATCCTTCTTCCTGTTTGTAAGACGAGTCATGCTCTTCATCCACAATTATCAATCCAAGGTCGGGAATTGGAGTGAAAATTCCGGACCGCGTCGCAACGACGACCTTTGTGTCCCCTCTCATTATTCTGCGCCACTCGGCGGTCTTCTGAGCGTTTGTTATTCCGCTATGAAAGATTGACATGTTATTGCCGAATCTGGACACTATACGTTGCGCTGACTGAGGTGTAAGCGCAATCTCTGGAACCAGCATTAAAGCCCTTTTACCCCGTTTAAGGGTTTCCTGAATGTTCTTTAAATAGACTTCAGTTTTACCTGAGCCTGTCACACCAAAAAGGAGGTAAGGCGCAAAACCTCCGTTGAGTATGGATTCGCCGATAGTAGCGCAGGCACGATCCTGATCGGGCGTCAGTTTTAGCCCTAAGCTCCAATTATCATCAATTTCAGCGTCGGCATCCTGTAAGACCCAGCTTTTTTCAATCTTTTCAGGCCTGATTCGTGCCAAATGTTCTTCGGCCGTTACAAAACCCAGGCGAATGGCGGCGTCAAGCTGCTTTTTGCCGATTAGCGAGACTAATCGTCTGCGAGATATTGAACCATGTTTCGACAACTTAAGTTCAACCGGTCCACCTTCCGGAAGCGATAGGTCTCCAAGCCAGGTCTTGCCTTCAGGGGTGAAGTTGACCCATGGCTCGGAACGTCTTTCAAACCCTACAGGTATGGCGGTTTTCAACACCAGTCCGGCTGGAGACATGTAGTAATTCGAAACCCATTTTATAAAGTCCCACCATGGGTGATCGAAACACTGATGTTCCTGGGGGATTTCAAGGATTTCCTTGAGGGGACCGTCAATGTGACCCTCAGGGTTAAGCCCAACAATGAAACCCGCCCGTATTTTTTTTCCAAATGGAGCAAGGACCCGTCGCCCAAAGCAAGCCTCATTCCTGAGCCGAATCGGGACCTCATAGGTGTAAGGCCCGTCAACAGGAAGAGGAAAACAAACGTCTACCATTAAGGATTCGGTGGATTTCATGCGAAAACTTGTAATTTCATAGTAGCAATTTGAGTCGTGACATGATCGAAATTCTATCGTGGGGGCTTTCCAGTATGAGTTAAATCATGAATCCGCAGGGCAGGGGCATATCTGTCTGTGCCCGCACTGTCGGCAATGGCCGCCCATCCATATAAAATCGAAATAATTCATAAAAGGCTCGACAGCATTCTGACCCTCCAAGAAAAATCCTACCTCGAAATTTCTATTCCTGGAACTCTTAGCTCCGATACCAGCTCCTGTCAAATTGGCGCTACCTACCAGAGCTGAAGAACCGTCCACAATGAAGATCTTGGCATGCATTCTTGGGCATTGTAGAAACTCAACCCCTGCGCTAAGTCCGCCTTTGGTGTCAATCCTTTCGTAACGATCCCTGAAAGGTTTTGATGGAGCTTCAGAATGTATGATTCTGAACGAAACGCCACTATTTATGAGTATTGCCATGAGGTCGGGGAAAGACACGAATTTTGATTTGTATCTCAAAAAGGTCATCTTGATATTTGCGGTAGCTATCCACACGAAACGTTTCGCATTGACAAGATGCTCCTGCGAGAATTTCTCTAGAATGTCCCTGTCCCATAATGTTTTCATATAACGAGTGGCGCTTTCCTGGCCTGGCGCAAGGAAATCATTGCAAGATAACTTGTTAATATCGTACCGCTTTAGCCCATGCGCCGCGACGTTCAAGGTCTTTATCCAGTTCAAGATCGGGCCGCGCCGCCGCCATCAACTCCGTTCCGTCGGCTTCAATAACAAGACGCCAAAGCGCTACCATGCCTTTATCGGAAAGTGAACGCATCACTGCCTGAATTTTAATGCTTTCTTCCGAATCAGCAGGGCTGGCGGGATCAAGCAGTATTCCTCGTGTTGTTACCCAACCGGGATTTTTAATGCGATCCAATATTTTCTGTTCGATATCCAATTCCACTTAACTTTCCTCCATGCTCACTTGACCTGAAATCAGGTTCGACCGTAAGATAGTTCAACCGACTGCAAAATTCCACAAGAAGTCTGAGAACTGTTATGATATGCGCAGCTATAGTTACGGCCGGGGGCGTTGGAACCAGAATGGGGGCCGATATGCCAAAGCAGTATCTTGGTTTGGCGGGCGTTCCCATACTGGCCAGGACCATTAGTATTTTTGAGGAGCATTCGGAAATTGATTTCATAGTAGTGACAACTCCCAGGGAACAGGTCGATTTCTGCTTCTCCGAAATTGTCAGGTGTCATGGTTTCCGAAAAGTTAGAAATATAACTCAGGGCGGGGACACTAGACAGGCTTCTGTTTTGAACGGTCTTAGGCATGCTGAGGACAGCGATTTTGTGGTGATTCACGATGGTGTGAGACCGTTGGTTGGGGCTTCGGTAATTTCCATGTCGATAGAAAGCGCAATGTTGTACGGATCAGCCATAGCGGCTAGCGCTGTAAAAGATACGGTAAAGAAAGCCAATGGATTCATTTTAGGCACATTGCCACGGGAAGATCTGTGGTTAGCGCACACTCCCCAGACATTTAAAACGTCCCTGATTCTGGATGCGCACGAAAAGGCCGTCGCTGATGGTTTTCTAGGGACAGATGACGCTTCACTTGTAGAACGTTTGGGGCTGAAAGTCGCTATTGTGCCTGACAGCGATTACAATATTAAAATAACTTCTCCAGAGGATCTATCAGTTGCTGAAAAGCTTCTCGTTCTTAGAAAATCCTGACCGCTAAGGCCATATACTTGGTCCGGCCGTATTCATTTCCAGACACATCTTGGTGGAATCATCAGTGATCTGAATGGGATATTTGCCCGTAAAACAGGCCGTGCAAAAATCTTTCGCCGGAATGGGCATCGCTCTTAACATACCTTCCAGACTCAGATAAGCCAAAGAATCCGCTTCTATAAAGTCACAAATCTGCTGTACCGATTTGGAACAAGCTATGAGTTCTCCCTTACTCGAAAAATCAATGCCGAAAAAACATGGAAAGCGTATGGGAGGGCAACTTATTCTCATGTGAATTTCCCTGGCTCCGGCTTCCCGCAAAGCTCTTGTGCGCAATTTGCTGGTAGTTCCCCGTACTATTGAATCGTCAACCACAACTACACTTTTGTCTTTGAGGATCTCCCTGACAGGATTAAGTTTAAGCCTCACCCCAAGGTTTCGTATGGCTGGTGAAGGCTGAATAAATGTTCGTCCGACGTAATGGTTACGTATTACCCCGAATTCAAAGGGCAACCCGCTACCCTGAGCGTAACCAAGCGCCGCATAGTTACCCGAGGCTGGCATAGGGGCCACGAAGTCCGCTTCCGGCACTGGACTCTCAAGAGCTACCTGGACCCCGAGAGACTTTCTTATCTTGTAAACACCATGCCCAAAGATCGAGGAATCAGGACGGGAAAAATAGATGTACTCGAAGATGCACATTGCGAGATTTTTGCGTTGAGGGGCTTTTATAGAGCGTAGGCCGTTTTTGTCAGCGACTACGATTTCACCCGGTTCAACGTCCCTAACGTAGTCTGCTTCGATTATGTCCAGAGCGCAGGTTTCGGACGCGAAAATTATTGCGTCTCCTTTACGCCCAATACACAAGGGCCTGAATCCAAAAGGATCTCTTGCGGCATATATTCCGTTTGAACTGAGAAACACGAGGGACCAGGCGCCTTTGAGTTCCTGGAAGACCTTTACAAGTCTTTCTTCCAGGGGGCCCTTTTTGTGCAAGATTAGATGGGCGATCAATTCCGAGTCAGTGGAAGTCTGGAATATTGCTCCCGCCGACTCAAGTTTGCGCCTTAGTTTGGAAATGTTGACAATGTTTCCATTGTGCCCAAGTGCGAAAAACCTGTCTATTTGTTCAACCAGAAAGGGCTGTGCATTTCTCAACATTGAACTGCCGGTGGTAGAATAACGCACATGCCCAATGCCCATGTTTCCTTTCAGCTCTTCAAGTTCCCCGTTCCTGAAGACGTCCGGGACCAGTCCCATCCCCTTCTTGGTTGAAACGGTAACACCGTCGGAAACAACTATCCCGGCCGATTCCTGGCCGCGATGCTGCAATGCGTACAATCCCAGATAAATGTGTTTAGCGGGGTCATCAACCCCGTATATGCCAAAGATTCCGCAAGCCTCTTTCTTCGAGGGGGTGTCAAACATGAATTAGAACTCCGATTCAAACAGGCCATGCCAGTGTTGAATACAAATTACTCCAGGTCTGGGGCAGCGTCAACCGGCACAGAGCTTAATAACTCGAGAGATCAGTGATAAAGAAATAGGGCCCTGTCAAATCTAAGGCCCTATTGTATAATAAAAAGTCGTAAATTCGGTGAGTTGAAGTCAGGAATACTAACACTACAGAATGGTTAAAGGTCTCGATGAATTCTTTAGAAAAAGAATAGTCATTGAGCCGGAGGAGCAGTCGGGGCCCCTCTATTAAATGAATTCCAGCCGGACCGGGGATCCTGCCCCTGGGGAATTTCGACCGGGTGAGGCATCGCGATTGACGTTCCCTGGCCCTCATGGGCCCCAGCTGATGTCCGTTGTTCTTGAGCCGGTTTCTTGACTCTTGCCGGCGTTGGAGCAACTTGCCCACGACGTTGTTTTGGTTTTCTAGCCGAAATCGGCTGGTTTTCCATATCTTCGCCTTGTGGCGGGTAATATTGGACGGTGGTTCCGTCCGGGGTTTGTGTGGTTATGCGGACCGCACCGGCAGGCAAATTCTCATCGAACTGTTGGGATTGAGGGTAAGAAGGATACTGACCAGGCGGCGGCTGAGGCTGCCGGCCTTGCGCTACCGGGACCTGGTTCTGGTTCGGAGGAGGGCCCTGCTGAGGAGGAGCGGTATAGCTTACAGGCGGAGGGCCCTGTGGAGCGTTGCTGGGTTGTTGATAATTCTGCCAGTCGGAATATACTCCTTGCTGGTTGTAATTTGGGTAAGCCGGAGGAGGGGCGTAGCCCTGGTTTGGTTGAGCATAAGGGTTTTGTCCTTGTTCATAACCCTGTTGCATAGGCTGGTTCGGCTGCTGTCCTTGAAACTGCTGATAATTGAACTGATTGGCGCCGACTCCATTCCAGACGCCGAGACCTCCCGGCCCGAGAACCGACTCCAGAATACCCTGCCCAAAGCATACGGCCGGTATTAGTATTGCAAGTATTGTAATCAGCGCTATTTTTGGCATCTTGTTTCTCCTGGCGCCTTTCTGACGGTTCAAGAAGATTATCGGAAGATTCAAAACCATATACTGATCCATCTACATTAATATTTTACAATATTACGAGCTTTCTGTCAACGCGGCGGATTAGGTTCGGGTCGCAAGTCTGGACTATTACGCGTAAAAGATAAAAGGGAAACGTTTTTAACAAAAAATATTCCAGGATCTGATCGTAATGCGGCTAGAGCTTTACCAGTTCATATTTTCTTGAGCCGATACCGATGTTTGCCGCATAGTCAAGCAGATGTTCCCAGTCAATGTTTGGAAACATCGCCCTGAATTTATCAGAACCCGGCTCCAAGCCACTTTCAAGATTTGACATGGGATTGCCCGGGGCCTGATTCACGAGGTCGGCTGCCGCCTGGTCAATTGCTACCGGGTCCGTAGACGCCAGTATCCCGATACTCGGGACAATGGAACGATCGGAAAAGGGGTTACAGTCGCAAAGAGGCGAAACATCAGTAACAAAGGACATGAAGATGGATTTGCCTGTTTTTTGGCACAAAACGGCCTTCGCGTACTCCGCCATTTTTTCCATGAAGGTTGGGATAGACTCGTTCCACTGGATTGCAATAGCTCCCTGCCTGCATGTTAAAATGCACTCGGCGCAGCCCACACAGCGTTCGGGATCAATATGAGCCTTTCGAGTCTTTTTTTCTCCGGTTAGGGAAATTGCGCGCCCTCTGCACCAAATTACACATTCACCGCAACCAACGCATTTCTTGATATTCACCTTGGGAGAAATATTGGAATGTTGATCCAGCTTGCCCTTTCTCGACGCGCATCCCATCCCAAGATTTTTGATTGTTCCACCAAAACCGGAGAGTTCATGGCCTTTGAAGTGAGTCATAACAACCAGGCCATCGGCATAGTGGATATCGGCTCCAATATATGCGTCCTTTATATGGGCTCCATTCAGGGGAATTTCTACATCACTGTTGCCTCTAAGTCCGTCGGCGATTATCACAGGGGCGCCGGTAACCTCACGCGTGAAACCATTATCAAAGGCTGTGCATAAATGAGACCACGCCTCCGTGCGGGACCCCACATAGAGTGTATTTGTATCCGTTAGGAAGGGTTTAGCCTTGAGACCTTTGAGAATGTCAACGATTTGCCGGACGAATTGCGGCCTTATGTGGGCAGTGTTGCCCGCTTCACCAAAGTGGATCTTTACTGCGACAAGATCTTTTGGTTTGAACATCTCAACGGGGTTTAGCGAATTAAATAGGTCAGTGACCTTGGACGGCACACTTTTCTTCCATGACGCCGAAAGATCTATCATATAAACCACTGAAATCATATTCAAACTCCCTTTGATCGATATGGCCATTATTTGAAATTCCCGGACATTTTCACTTATTTTGGCTTTAAAAAACAGAGTATTTTAAAAACTACCATAATTCCAATCTATTGGCATGGGATCTTTTTGAGCTAAGGACGCATAAACTTGACATTTTCTTAACAAAAGTATACAAAACCGATTCAATTATAGGAAAACAGTCAGGAGACTATCTCAGGTGTCGGAACCTTCGTCGAATTCACAGAAGCGCTCCTCGTCATCTTTGGTGGATGTTCGTCTAAAAAAACTCGAAGAACTGGTCGAATCGGGAATTCAGCCCTATACATCAGGCTTCAGTCCGGACATCCATTCTGCGGAACTAAAGTCAAAGTATTCAGGGATCTCAGAAACCGAAGAGACAAGTGATATTGTACGCCTAGCCGGAAGAATAATGGCCATTCGTATTTTGGGCAAGGCTTCCTTTATGCGTGTTCACGATGTTTCCGGTGACTTCCAGATTTATTTGGGCAGGGATATCCTTGGTTCAGAGGACTATAGCCGGTTTAAAAAACTTGACATTGGGGACATCATCGGTGTCAGCGGAACACCGTTTAAAACTAAAACCGGTGAAATTACCGTGCTCGTGAAAGAACTGGTTCTCCTGACCAAGTCAGTTAGGCCTCTCCCGGAGAAGTGGCATGGCCTTTCCGACGTCGAGATTCGTTACAGGCAGCGATATCTTGATCTGATGGTTAACCAGGCGTCTCGCGAAATCGTCGTTACCCGTAGCCGTATAGTGTCATTCCTCAGGAACTTTCTTGCAACTCGTGGTTTTCTGGAAGTTGAAACCCCAATGATGCAAACCATCCCCGGAGGCGCTACCGCCAGACCGTTTGAAACTTATCACCACGCTCTCAACCGACAGCTCTACTTGAGGATAGCCCCTGAACTCTATCTGAAAAGGCTTTTAGTGGGAGGTTTTGACAAGGTCTTTGAGATAAACCGCAACTTCCGGAACGAGGGAATTTCAACCCAACATAATCCCGAATTTACAATGCTGGAGTTTTATCAGGCTTACAGGACGTATGAAGACCTGATCAAGCTGACAGAGGAAATGCTTTCCAGTCTGGCCCTGGAGATAGTTGGATCTTTAAAGTTGACCTACGGTGATAGAGAAGTCGATCTGACCCCCCCATGGCCCAGAATTACCGTCAAGGAATCTCTCGTGAAAAGCGGAGCCCTGAAGCCTCATGAAATTCAAGACAGGAACGCCTTGTTTGTCAAAGCTATGGAGATGGGAATATCAGTTAACAAAACAGATTCTCTGGGCAAGCTTCTTATGGCGGTATTCGATGAGGTCGTGGAAAACAATCTTTGGGGACCGGTGTTTGTGCATCAATATCCTGTAGATGTTTCTCCATTAGCCAGGCGAAATGAGGAAGACCCTACCGCCACAGATAGGTTCGAACTGTATATATGCGGGCGGGAGCTGGCTAACGCTTTTACCGAATTGACAGACCCTGCGGACCAGCGAAACAGGTTTGAAGAACAGGTAAGGGCGCGTCAGGCGGGCGACGAAGAAGCCCATTTCTTGGACGAAGATTTCCTGCGGGCACTCGAATACGGGATGCCGCCCGCTGCCGGCGAAGGTCTCGGTATTGACCGCCTGGTAATGCTGTTGACGAATGCCCAGTCAATTCGGGAAGTGATATTGTTTCCTCATATGCGACCTGAAAAAGGGCTTGAATGAAGCTGCCACTGGAATTATGGGTCGGCCTTCGCTATATCAGGGCCAAACGCAAGCAGGCTTTTATTTCCGTCATTAGCGCTTTCGGTGTTCTTGGGGTCATGCTCGGTGTGATGACCCTGATAATCGTACTTGGTGTGATGAACGGATTTGAACGCGATCTCAAGGACAAAATCCTTGGGACCGTTTCGCATATTGTTGTGATGAACAACTCAACCAGATCCATCGCTGACTGGACCCAATTGATGGATCGAATTAGGTCTTTAAATGGAATCAACGCAGTGACTCCCTACATCTACGGCCAGGCCATGCTGTCGACCAAAGGTAGAGTCAGAGGAGTGATTGTCAGGGGCATTGATCCAAAATCGGCTTCACAAGTCATTTCGATCTCAAAATATTTGGAAAAGGGCTCGCTTCAAGACCTGGGCACAACGAACAAAACCGACAACGGTGTGATAATAGGGAAGGAACTTGCCGCTGCAAATGCTCTTAGGGTCGGAGACACTGTACAGCTAATTTCCCCTCAAGGAAAAAGGACACCCATAGGGGCCATCCCAAGAGTTCAGAATTTCAGGGTGGTCGGAATTTTCAAATCCGGCATGTACGAATTTGATTCCAACCTGGTCTACATGGGTTTGACCGAAGCTCAACAGTTCTTTGAAATGGGCTCCGGGGTATCGGGAATTGAGGTAAATTTAAGAAATATCTATGATGCTCCAAAAATTGCCGCCAGGATCGAATCTATTCTCGGTTCTCCTTACTGGACAAGGACTTGGAGGGATATGTACAGGAATTTGTTCAGCGCGCTGAAACTTGAGAAAATTGCCATGTTCATCATCCTGACCTTCATTGTCCTGGTGGCGGCTTTTAACATCATAATTTCCCTAATTATGCTGGTCATAGAAAAGAGTCGGGATATCGCCATATTGAAATCCCTAGGCGCCACATCGGATCGTATAATGAGAATATTTGTAGCACAGGGTATGATTGTAGGTTCCGCAGGAACATTGTTGGGCGCCGCGGCCGGCTTGGCGGGAGGGGCGCTTCTGGCTAAATACCCTTTCATTGAACTACCCGAGGAAATTTACACGATCTCTACGCTTCCAATTGCAATATATCCCTGGGATGTTGTTATCATTTGCGTAGTAGCGTTGACGATATGTTTCCTGGCTACTTTATATCCTGCCTATAGAGCGGCTCGTCTGGAACCGGCGGAGGCGCTCAGATATGAATGATGATTACATTTACCAAATCTCTGAGTTACGTAAAGCTTACCATCATCCTGTTGGGGAACTCGAAGTCCTTAAGGGTGTCAGTTTATTGGTGCGCCATGGAGAGAGTGTAGCTGTCACCGGACCTTCAGGGGTTGGAAAAACCACCTTGTTACATGTGCTTGGTTTATTGGATGAACCTTCCTCAGGCATGATCCGCCTGGATGGTGTAAATATTCGAGATCTGGGGGAAAAAGAGAAGGCTAGAATTAGGAATCAGCGAATTGGTTTTGTGTTCCAATTCTTCCAGTTGCTTCCGGAATTCTCTGCCCTGGAGAATGTTTCCATGCCAGGTCTCATCGCGGGCCATGACATCAAGGAATTGCGGTTGAAATCTGAGCAGCTTCTGGTCGATGTTGGCCTCGTTCACAGATTGAGCCATCGCCCGGGCGAGCTTTCAGGTGGTGAACAACAGCGTGTGGCCATTGCCCGTGCATTGGTTATGGACCCGGATGTTATCCTTGCCGACGAACCTACCGGCAATCTTGACCCGGAATCAGGGGCTGAAATAGAAAAAATTCTCCGGGACCTCAATCACAACAGGAAAACGTTATTGATAGTAGTTACTCACAAGGAAGCGTTGGCGAAAACCATGGACAGGCGCGTAACACTTTGCGCCGGCAGAATAGAGGAGCTTCAATGAACAAGGTCCTCTTGGTGTGCGGTATTATCGTCTCGCTCATAGCCATCTCAACAGATTCTCACGCAAAAAAAATCGACAAGATCATTGTCTTCCCTTTCAAGATGATAACTAAGGGGCTCAAGGCGCAGGAGTTCAGTAATGAAATGGCGAGCGCCCTGGCGGCGGAGCTGTCACGCGACGGAGACATTGAAGTAATCCCTGGCATGCCCTTTGTGTCAGCGGTCCAGGAAAAGAAAGTCGATCCACAACGTTTGATCAGGATAGCCGAAAAGGCTGGCGCTCAAGCGGCCATTTGGGGCGATGTAACGCAACTGGAAGACGGACTTTCAGCCGAAATCTATGTTCTTCTCGCGGAACAGGGGGCAAAACCGAAGTTCTTCTCCACTACTGGTAAAGATTTTAAGGACCTTGCCGCTAAAATGAAAGAAGTCGCTAACGATATTGGCGGCACTGTTCTAAATAGGCCGAAAGTTGGAGAAATCAAGATAGAGGGCAACAAAAGAATTCAACGGGAAGCTATTCTTAATAAACTCGAAATGAAAACCGGCTCCCCTTTTAGCAAAAGCGCCTTGAGTGACGACATTCGGGAAATTTATTCGATGGGCTATTTTGATGATGTCCAGATCAAAGCCGAAGAGAATTCCAAAGGGGAAATGGACCTCATTATAACTTTAAAAGAAAGACCTTCCATAAAGACAATTGACATAGAAGGAAACAAGGTTTTTTCCAAGGACGAAATCCTCGACGCTCTGACGACCAAGTCATTTACTGTCGCAAGTCTTCAAAAAATTCGAGATGATGTGGCCAAAATTAAACAGATGTATGAAAAGGAAGGCTACTATCAACCGACTATTGATTATGATCTCAAGGAACTGTCTCCTAACGAAGCGACTCTAACCTTCAAGATCAGTGAAGGCAACAAGAGCTACCTTACAGACATAGATCTCGATGGACGGTCCAAGCTATCTGCAAAAGACATCAAAAAAATAATGACAGTAAAGGAGAAAAGCTGGTTCTGGTTTTTGGATGAATCAGGCACATTTACAAGGGAAAAGCTGGAAGAAAACCGCATGCGCATTATCGCCTACTATTTGGAACACGGTTTCATTAATGTTCAGGTAGGCGCCCCAAAACTTTCCATCGAGGGAAACAGAGTCAAGGTCACTTATCCCATCAGGGAAGGGGACAGATTTCAGATCAGAAAAGTCGACGTTGAAGGCGATCTGGTAGTTCCTGCTGAACAGTTAACAGGAAAGCTGGAGTCAAAACCTCATACATGGTTCAAACGATCTGCCCTGGCCGACGACATTAAAACCATAACAAAACTTTATAATAATCTTGGTTACGCCTACGCTGACGTTGAACCTATACAGAAAATCAACGAAAAACACGATTTTATTGATCTGATTTTCAAGATAAGCAAAGGCGAGAAAATTACTATTGAGCGCGTGGACATTACAGGCAACGACAGGACCCGGGATAAGATAATCAGGCGCGCCCTCACCATAGCCGAGGGTGACATTTATAACGCCGACAGTTTTGAAGCCACTAAAAATAACCTCGAAGGTATGGATTTCTTTGAAGCTGTGAAGCTTAAAACCTCGCCGGGTTCTCGTCCCGATACGATGAATGTAACTGTAGAAGTTATAGAAAAAAAGACAGGATCTTTAGCCGCTGGTCTTGGCTATTCTTCGCAGGACGGGGCTATGGGAAACGTTGACCTGAAAGAAAGAAATCTTTTTGGAATGGGCATCGTGGCAAACGCCAAGGCGAATCTGTCTGCCCGTCGGAGCAATTATGAGGGATCACTGACCTATCCATGGCTTTTGGACTACCCCGTAACAGCTAGCATTAGAGGCTACAAGTCTATTCAGGGAGAACTACAGTACGTCCGTGACAGCAATGGCGGCAGTCTATATTTGTCATATCCCTTGTACGGATTATGGTCCATGTCCACAGGAATTGCTCGGGATTCCAGCAAATTATCAGGTTTTCAGCAGATGTTTGCCCGGTCTGTCGTGGCCTATTACGCCAAATATAACACTAACGCTAGAAGATTTTTAAATATCTCAGAGAACTCCGTTTCTATCAACATTGGTAGAGACACAAGAAATAATTCCGTAATCCCGACCGCAGGGACCAAACTTGCATTTGGCGGCAGAATCTCCGGTTTTGGGGGCGATGTAGCTTTTTCAAGTTTTTATACGGAAGGTATCTATTATAAATCCCTCTATTGGAGAGCTGTCCTAAAACTTAGGGCAAACGCTTCAATGCTAATGGAGTCAAATGGAGATCCCATACCTTTTGATAGACGAATATTGCTCGGAGGGATTCAAAGCATCAGGGGCTACAAGGTCGGAGACATAGGTCCTCGCGATAGGTTCGGTAGTGTTATGGGTGGAGACCGTGCAATGTTTACCAACGTGGAGTGTCTCTTTCCTTTGGTGGATAGCTTAAAACTTAATGGTGTGACATTCTTTGACATAGGTAATGCATGGAATGCCGCCGACAGTCCTTTTATGACGGATGTCAAGGCCGGGATCGGTTTGGGTGTAAGATGGATATCACCCATGGGGCCTTTGAGAATCGAATATGGCTGGAAACTTAATCCTGAAAGAGGAGAAGACCCTGGCGCTTTTGCCTTTGCTATGGGCCAATTATTCTGATAGAAAATCACACCTAGCGTCAAACCGGTTTAGTGATTCGTCTCTCAACCATTGAAACCAATTAATCAGGACAAATCTGAAAGGAGTTTAATCCATGACTCGCCGCAGCGCTTTAATCTTTTTATCAACCACCTTGCTCCTCGTTTTTGCTTTTGGAACGAGCTTTGCCCAGAATCCACTAACCATAGCTTATGTGGACCTTCAGCAGTTTCAGGCAAAATCTAAGCGTATCCAGGAGATGCAAAAACGCTTCTCTGAACTAAACAACATTAAGAGGACCGGCCTTGAAAAGAAGCAGAATGAACTGAAATCCCTTTCCGATCAGCTTCAAAAACAGGGACCGATGCTGAAGGAAGAAACGCGCAATGAGAAGATAAAAGAACTTGGGATGAAAGAAATGGAATTGAAACTGGCTCAGAAGCAGGCGGAAAGCGAGCTGCAAAATGAAGCCAGGGCCCTTGATGAGTCAATGATGCGGGACCTCATAAAAATAATCGGCGCCTTGAGAAAACAAAAGAACCTCTCGCTTATTTTAAACTCCACGAGCGCCATTCTATCCGCGGATGATTCACTCGATATTACAGAAGAAGTTGCAAAACTCTATGACTCCAGCGCAGGATCAAAACCCGCTGCGGAAAAAGGTAAACCAGCCACTCCACCGGCGGTTCAGCATCCGAAACCGAAGCCTAAATAGGGTCGCATGTAGTTAATGATCCTTAATCTAACTGAAATAGCAGAGTTTCTTGGCCGGGAATCGTCAGAGACCCCCGGACCGCTAATTTCTGGAGTGAAGCCTCTTGAATTTGCTACAGAAAAGGATGTGACATACATTGGAGAGGCTAAATTTCTGCCGTCGTTCGAAACCAGCAAGGCCGGCGCTGCGCTGGTTCCGCAAGGCATGTCGATTCCTGGTGGTAGGCCTTTCATCCAATGCACGAACCCTGAAGCCGACTTTGCCAGGTTGACAAAGCTTTTCTACGGTTACGTAGGCCGAACTGATCCCGCTGTATCTGGACATTGTCTGGCGGATCCTTCAGCTAAGATCGGAGAACGAGTTTCAATAGACCCGTTCGCCGTGATTGGGAAAGACTGCGTTGTCGGCTCAGGTTCTTCAATTGGTTCTCATGCAGTAATTGGGGAAAGAGTCATTATTGGTGATGATACGACTATTTTCCCTAACGTCACGATTTACCCGCGAGTAAAAATCGGTTCCCGCGTCATAATTCACGCCGGCGCGGTTATTGGTTCTGATGGGTTTGGTTATGCTCGTGACGTTGATAGTTCAGGCCTTCCGGTGAACGTCAAGAAGTTTCACAGCGGGACTGTGGAAATTGAGGATGACGTTGAAATCGGAGCGTTAACGGCTATAGATCGGGCGCTCAGTGGTGTCACAAGAATTTGCCGAGGCGCCAAGATCGACAATCTGGTCCAGATTGCCCACAACGTCACTATTGGTCAGGGAACTGTAATAGCCTCGCAGGTTGGAATCGCGGGAAGTTCATCCGTTGGATCCTTTGGAATGGTGGCCGGGCAGGTTGGTGTTAGAGACCACGTGTCGGTTGGGAATGGCGTTATCCTGGCGACCCGTGCAGGAATATACCGCAACGTTCCGGATGGTTCCGTGATGGCAGGTTCGATACCGGCTATGCCTCATAAATTGTTTTTAAGGGTACAGTCGTTATTTAAGCGCTTGCCGGAAATGTTGGAACGAATTAGAAATTTGGAACGAATTGTGCTGCAAAAGAGTAAGGACAGACTATGATCCATCCCACAGCCATAATTGAACCTGGCGCCATGGTTGACCCAACAGCGTCGGTCGGGGCCTTTTCTATTGTAGGTCCAAAAGCTCAAATAGGCGCCGGAGTAAATATTGGCCCCCATGTAATCATAGACGGAAACACTATGATCGGCGCAAATACGCAGATATGCCAGTTTGCGTCAATTGGCGCTCCCCCCCAGGACCTGTCTTACAGAGGTGAAGACACTCGAGTTGAGATTGGCGAGAATTGCCTGATACGTGAATACGTCACCATTCACAGAGGGACGGTTCGAGGAAAGGGCGCTACGACAATAGGCCCCGGATGTTATCTCATGGCCTATTGCCATGTAGCTCATGATTGTGACCTTGGGGAAGGCGTGATCATGGCCAATTCCGCACATCTTGGCGGCCACATAGAAATTGGCAAAAAGGCCATTCTTGGCGGTATTGTAGCCGTTCATCAGTTCGTAAGGGTTGGTGAATACGCCCTTGTTGGAGGCGTCTCAGGGGTCGCTAAAGACGTGCCCCCCTATACCCTCGCTTCCGGCTCCAGGATTTATCTTTACGGTTTAAATGAGGTTGGGCTCAGACGTAACGGTTTCTCCCCCCAGACGATCCGCACCCTCAAACGCGCCTTCAAAATCGCTATGCGCTCGTCTTTGAGGGTTCACGACGCTGTTGAAAAGATCCGTGAAGAAATGGCGGACACGCCGGAAGCGCTAATATTCGCCGATTTCCTCGCCACATCAAAAAGAGGACCGGCCAGGGTCTCTCTGAGCCGCCACGCTTTTAGGACAAACTGACAGTGGCTAGTATAGGTGTCATCGCAGGTACTGGCGATCTGCCCATTCGGGTTGTTAGAGATGTTACTGAACAGGGATATGAAACAATTGCGCTTGCTTTTGAGGGATTTACCAGCCTTGAGATTGAGAAAACCGGCGCCAGGGTCTATTGGCTAAAATTGGGGCAACTTGGCAAGGCGATTGATTGCCTTAAAGAAAACGGAATTACTCGCGTGGTCATGGCGGGGAAAATCGACAAAAGTAACTTGCTCCAATTGTGGCGACTGCGTCCGGATCGCCGGGCCCTTGGAGTCATCCGGAGACTGGCTGACTGGCGGGACGATACGGTGCTTGCGGGGATAGCTGATGAACTTGCAATAGAAGGTATCAAGATTGACAACATAACGTTATGGGCGTCTGGACTCATGGCGCGCCAGGGTATTTTAACCAGAAAAGATCCCACAAAGCATCAAATTGAAGATATTGGTTTCGGCAGAGAAATGGCCCTTGCAATAGGCGCTTTAGATATAGGCCAGACTGTAGTTGTAAAAAACCGGGCCGTACTGGTGGTCGAAGCGATAGAAGGAACTGATAAGGCCATCCTGCGGGCTGGAGAATTAAACATCCCCAATTCAGTGGTAGTCAAGATGGCAAAACCAAAACAGGACATGCGCTTCGATGTGCCTGGGGTTGGTCCCTCTACAATTAAAAACATGATGGTAGCTGGAGCCCGTGTTTTAGCAATTGAGACAGGCAAGACAATGATCGCCAATCATGAAGAAACCATCAATCTGGCCGACAGGGCAAAAATCTGTGTGATCGGGATACCAGCCTCCGGGCCCATAATTTAACAAAACGCCGCCCCCTTCGAGCGCCGGCAATTGCCTTGGCTCCCTTGAACTTGATCGTTTGCAATTCTATCAATTCCTACTTGATTCGGATTTATTGAGGCTAACAAAGTGGCGGTTTACAAGAGACTTTTAAAATACTTGGCCCCATATATCGGGAAATTGTGTCTGGCGGGTTTGTGCATGTTTGGCGTGGCGTTGCTTACCGCTTCCCTCGCTTATCTTGTGAAACCAGCGCTTGATGACATCTTCTTCCAGAAAAACCTTAGGATGCTCATGCTGATACCAATAGTGGTAGCGTCAGTATACGTCCTGAAAGGAATTTGCGATTTTGGTCAATATTACCTGATGGCGTTTGTTGGTCAAAGTATCATACGTGATCTGCGATACGAGATGTTCCTAAAGATTGAATCAATGTCGGTCGGTTTTTTCGTTAAACATTCAACCGGGCAACTGTTATCAAGAATGAACAACGATGTTGCTCTGGTTCAGGGGGCGCTAACGAGCGTAATAACCGGCGTTGTACGCGACACATTGACCGTAATTTCTCTGGTGGCTGTCGTTTTTGTTAGAGATTTCAAACTAGCTTTTATCGCAATGGTCGTCTTTCCGCTTGCGATTTATCCGCTCATAAATTTCGGAAGGAGAATGAAGCGTTATTCACGCAGGATGCTCGTATCGCTCGAGGATATCACTGACAGGTTGAATGAAACTATTACAGGAATCAGGATCGTAAAGGCCTTCGCTATGGAAGATTATGAACGGGAAAGGTTCGAAGTGGTCAACGAAACTCTTTTCAACGCATTCATGCGAAGGTTCAAGGTCAGGGCTATGTCAAATCCAATAATGGAGGCCCTGGGCGGGTTCGGTGTATGCGCTATTGTGACATATGGCGGATACCAGGTCATCAAAGGAGAATCCACTCAGGGGACCTTCTTTTCATTCATGGCTGCTTTGATCATGTTATACGAACCCATAAAAAGAATTAGTGAAGTTAACAACTCGCTCCAGGAAGGATTAAGCGCAGGGGAACGGATCTTTAGTCTCCTCGACACGGAACCTGATGTCAAGGACGCTCCCGACGCTATCGTGCTCAGTGAAATAGCGGGCAAAGTCGAGTTTCAAAACGTTAGTTTTGCTTATGATTCCGTCAATGTTCTCAAGGATATTAACCTCCATGTTAACCCTGGAGAAGTAATTGCAATAGTTGGTGAAAGCGGAGTTGGAAAGAGTAGTTTACTGGACCTTGTTCCCAGGTTTTATGACCCTTCTGAAGGACAAATTCTGATTGATGGAATTGATGTTCGTAAAGTCTCTCAAAGGTCGCTTCGCGAGAAGATTGGTATTGTAACTCAACAGACAATTCTTTTTGATGACACCATTAGGAACAACATAGCCTATGGTAGACCGGACTTGCCGCTGGAACTGGTAATGCAGGCTGCCGAAGCGGCCCATGCCCACGACTTCATAATTGCTCAACCTGAAGGTTATGACAGTATTATCGGTGAGAACGGGATCAAACTCTCTGGTGGGGAGCGTCAGAGAATAGCGATTGCCAGAGCGCTACTCAAAAACCCACCAATTCTCATTTTGGACGAAGCTACTTCCAATCTCGATTCCGATTCCGAGAAGTCGGTCCAGGCAGCCTTGGAGGAACTCATGAAAGGTAGGGCGACCCTGGTCGTGGCTCATCGCCTTTCAACAATTCAGAATGTGGATCGCATATATGTTATAGCCCGGGGGAGGATTGTTGAGCAAGGGTCTCAGAATGAACTGCTGGCTTTGAACGGCGAATTTGCGAGGCTTTATAACCTTCAATTTACGCGCCCCGATAGAGAGATCTCAAGATAGATGTCTCATGATATTGTTCCCATGTCAGGACTGTCGCGTTTACCGGCCCTACCGTTCCTGGGTATTTCGGCAGCGGTATATTTTCTGATTCAGTCGGCTTGGCGTAAATCTCATGAAATGCAATGGGCCAAAAGTTATCAGGCCCCAATCCCTGTGATCTCGGTCGGCAACATAGCCATTGGGGGGACAGGAAAAACACCTTTCGTAATGTACCTTGTCGAACTTCTTCTGGATCAAGGTCTAAAACCATGCGTTATAAGTCGTGGCTATCGGGGAATGTACGTTACTGATCACGTAGTGGTGAGTGATGGAGTTTCACTTGGCGCTCAAGTAGACCCAAGACTCGTTGGTGACGAACCTTTTCTCATGGCTAACAACCTCGTGAACAAAGCGCCGGTAATGGTGGGACGGGATAGGATTACATGTATTGAGTTTGCCCATGAGAAATTCAATTGCGACGTCGCAATCCTCGATGATGGTTTCCAGCATCTTAAATTAAAGCGGGATATAGATGTAGTCCTTCTCTCAGGGAGAGAAGACCATATGTTCCCACTCGGCGTCCTTCGGGAACCTGTATCCACTTTGAGTAGAGCGGATATAATAGTCCTTGACTCCAATCAGGAAGTCATTTCAAAAAGGCTTCGTGATTTTCTGTCATGTCACGAACATCACACCTTTAAGAGCTATGCGGCGGCATTGCGGAACTCGGATGTTGACCACACCATAAATATCAATGATCTCAAGGGAATGGATGTGCTGCTGGTCTCAGCGATAGCTAATCCCAATAGATTTCGGAAAATGGCCGAGTCGCTGGAATGGCGAGTTGTGAACCATCTTGTCTACAGGGACCACCATGATTATAGTCCGGCTGATCTCACCTTTATACTTAAAAAGGCCGGAGGCGCTACGGTTGTATTCACAGAAAAGGACTGGGTAAAACTGGCGCCGGTATTCCAACAGAGACCCGATGTATTTTTCCTGAATATCAGATTGAAGGTTGACGGACCCGAAGTGTTTTTAAAAAGAATTCTCGACAAGCTGGGCATGAATGGATCTCACCAATAAAAGCGTCCTCATAATTAAGCCAAGCTCGATGGGAGATGTTGTTCATTCTCTCCCCTTAATACACGCGTTGAAGCGCAATTATCCCTCATGTTACGTTGGTTGGGTGATACAGAAAGGCCTCGTTAGCCTACTCGAAGCTGACCCAAATATTGACCGAACTTACCCCATTGACATACCTTCAACGTCGGAACCCTCTGCCACGTTAAGAACTTACGTGAGCGCCTTGTCTAAGACTGTCACCTGCCTCAGGACGCTGAGATCACAATTCGCAGACCATCCATATGACCTGGTCCTGGATCTGCACGCTTCTTTTCGGAGCGGACTAGTAGGCAGCATGAATCCGGGAGGGGTCAGATTAGGATTTGCGGAAGCAAAGGAATTGAACACATTTTTTCAGTCTAAACTTGTACATTGCGCGTCGAACATCCTTCACGCTGTCGATAAGAATTTGAGCTTCGCAAAGTATCTTAAAATAAATGTTGAGCCGACAGATTTTCAATTATTCCTGGGACCGGAAGCTCAGCATGAGGCTTCCTCGTTTCTGGAGCAGAGTGGAGCGTCTACCAAAAAGAGACTGGTTTATGCAAACCCTGCGACAAGATGGGCTACCAAGTTCTGGAATGAACGCGCTTGGGCTCAACTTGCGGACAAGCTTATTTTGGAATTAGAGTCGTTGGTAATTTTTGGTGGAGCTTCCACCGAGTTACACTATGTGAATCGAATTGTTTCATTAATGACTCAAAAACCAGTCATAGCCGCTGGACGCCTCAGTCCGATAGGCGCTGCCGCGCTCATAGCGAACTCAAATGTTTACGTTGGCGTGGATTCAGGTCCAATGCATATTGCTGCGATTTTGGGAAAACCGGTTGTGGCGATTTTTGGACCGACCGATCCCGCTAAAGTCGGCCCTTACGGCCATGGACACTCAATAATTCGGGTTGAGGGCCTGTTCTGCCTCGGATGCAGAAAGTCGGTATGTAACGATAAGCGCTGTATGAATGAGATTCCAGCGGAAAGAGCTTTTGAAGAAATCAAGAAATTGACGAACTGGACCTGAACGAGGCCGGCTTTGAGATAGAAGATCATGTTATCGCTTTAGTTTAAGAGAAGTTAAAAATAACGGTGGAGAAATTTCATGTCTTTCTATCCAATCCTTGACGAACAAGCCTCGGTTGTGGTTTATTCAAGTTTTACATTTAAGTTTGAGCGCCGAAATAATCAATCGGTAGCTCGCTTCCGAAGGGGCGCCTATGAAGCAATTCAAGACTGAAGACATTCGAAATGCGGCAGTCGTCTCCCACGCGGGTTCGGGAAAGACGACCTTATGTGAGGCCATGCTTCTTGATTCAGGGGCGGTGGATCGTCTGGGAAAAGTTACTGACGGTTCTTCCAATTTTGACTTTGAGCCTGAAGAAGTCAAGCGTGGTATTTCAATTGGTTCGGCTCTCTTTTCGGTGGAATGGAAGAAAAAGAAAATTAACATAATCGACACGCCTGGTGACCCCAATTTTGGGGCTGAAATGATGTTCGCTCTTACAGCCGTTGACGTGGCTTTGCTTGTGGTAGACGCCGTTGACTCTGTCAAGCCACTAACTGAAAAGGTCTGGTCGGCAATAGAAGAAGCTGAGCTGCCCAGGGTCCTGGTAGTGACGAAAATGGACCGGGAACGGGCAAATTTTGACAAAGTGGTCGCCGATGTAAAGAGGGCTTTGAAGGTGAAACCGGTCACACTTCAGATACCCATTGGTAAAGAAGCCAACTTCAAAGGTGTTGTGGACCTCCTGTCCATGAAAGCCCTGATTTTTGAAGGCGATGGCAAGAATTTCACCAGGCTGGACATACCTGATGATCTCAAGGAAGAAGCCACGACCCGCAGGGATGTATTGATAGAAGACCTGGCCGAAGTCGACGATGGATTGATGGAACGATATCTTGAAGGTGAGGAACTTGGAGCGGATGAGTTGTTCAACGCTTTGCGTGGCGGTATTCTGAATCGTGTTTTTATGCCTGTGATGGTTTCTTCGGGTCTGACAAACAAAGGGATTCAACCACTTCTGGATTTAATCGCTGAAGCCTGTCCTTCACCTGCGGACATGAAACCCGTTGTTGGGTCGACGGCTTCTGGCGAGGAAGTTTCAAGAAAACCGTCCGCTGATGCGCCCTTTTGTGCTCGAGTTTTTAAAACCCTTGCCGACCCGTATGCCGGACGGCTGAGCGTATTCAGGATTTTTTCCGGAAAACTCGTCCCTGATTCAAACTTTTATAACTCTACAGGACAATCCAAAGAGAGGTTTGGTCAGTTATTCATAATGCGTGGCAAATCCCAGAAATCGATTGATGGCGCTCAGGCGGGTGATATCGTTGCCGTTGCCAAACTAAAGGAAACATTGACCGGAGACACACTGTGCGACGAGAAAGCTCCGATAATTCTCCCGAAACCCGCTAGTCCTCAAGCGGTAATATCATTTGCCATTGAGCCAAAAGCCAAGGGAGACGAAGAAAAGATCACACAGAGCCTAGCGCGACTGGGCGAAGAAGATCCGACTTTGACCGTGAACAGAGACGCTCGGACTAACGAATTTCTCATTTCCGGAATGGGTCAGGTCCACATTGAAGTGGTAGTAGAAAAATTGAAAAGGAAATTTGGGGTTGATGTAAATCTCAAGACGCCCAAAGTTCCATATAAGGAGACTATTAAGGGCAAAGCTAAAGTGGAAGGCAAGCTCAAAAAGCAGACAGGCGGCAGGGGCCAATTCGCTGTAGCCTGGCTGGAACTGGAACCCATGGAAAGGGGGAAGGGGTTTGAATTTGTCGACAAAATCGTTGGTGGTGTCATCCCCCGGCAGTATATACCGGCAGTCGAGAAGGGTGTGGTAGAAGCAATGGCCGCCGGCGCTTTAGCAGGACATCCAGTCATAGATGTCCGTGTAAAGGTATTCGATGGAAAGTATCACGATGTTGACTCATCAGAACAGGCCTTTAAAATTGCAGCCTCAAAAGGCTTCAAAAAAGGGGTGCTTCAGGCCAATCCGGTACTTTTGGAACCGGTCATGAACATGGAAATAGTTGTCCCTGAAGATTGCATGGGCGACGTCATGGGCGATTTAAACTCTCGACGCGGCAGGATAAGCGGCATGGACGCCAAGGGTGGCAACCAGGTGGTTAAGGCTCTGGTACCCATGTCTGAAGTCTTGAAATACGCATCGGATCTTACTTCAATGACGTCTGGGCGTGGTATCTTCTCCATGGAGTTCTCCCATTATGAAGAGGTGCCTGCGAACATCGCTGAAAAAATCATAGAAGCTTCCGGTAAAACTGCAGAGGAAGAAGATTAGTGACTACGAAATCTGGTTCAACATCAGCCTTGTCTAGAACCCACGGACGTGTGATCGCAGTTTGTTCGAGCGAAAAGAAGGGAACACCCAAGGCCGATGTGACTGAAGGTGTCCTGGAAGTAGGATTTGGTCTTAAAGGTGACGCTCACGGTGGCGACTGGCATCGACAGGTTTCCCTGCTCGCAATTGAGCAGATCGAGACCATGAAGGGCAAAGGTTTTGATGTCGGACCAGGAAGCTTTGCTGAAAACATTTGCACTGAAGGTTTTGATCTGGGTTCCATCTCTGTGGGCGCACGCTTGAAAATCGGGGAAACGGCTATCGTGGAAGTTACCCAGATCGGCAAGGAATGTCATACCCGATGCGCCATCTACAACAAGATTGGCGAGTGCATAATGCCCGAACAGGGTGTTTTCGCAAAGGTTATTGAGGGCGGCGCTGTAAAAACTGGAGATGATCTTGAACTTGAAGAGTAAAGACCATTTGTGAATGAATTTCTTATTGACATAACGAAACGGGTATTTGTATACTAAGAATTCATGCGGGAATAACTCAGTGGTAGAGTGCAACCTTGCCAAGGTTGAAGTCGCGGGTTCAAATCCCGTTTCCCGCTCCAAAACGATGTCATTATTTATGTTGGAGACTCAGATTAGCTAACTAATTGGGTCTCCAATTTTATTTTGAGGCTTGCGAACAGGGGGTTCCAATGAAGGCGATAGTTGTTCGGCAATTCGGTGAACCGGATGTGATGAAGATCGAGGACGTTCCTTTGCCGCAACCTCGGGGCGAAGAGGCTCTTGTGGCTGTGAAAGCAGCGGGAACCAATCCTGTAGACACCTATATACGATCCGGCCAGTACGCCAAAAAGCCTAAACTACCTTATACACCCGGTATGGATGGAGCAGGGACGGTTGAAGCAGTTGGACCGGGAGTAAAGCGTTTCTGTGTTGGAGACCGAGTATACATTGCAGGCAGCGTCAGCGGAACGTACGCTGAATATGCCCTGTGCCTAGAATCGACCATTCATGCGTTGCCCAATCAAGTTTCATTTGAACAGGGGGCATCGATTGGTGTTCCATATGGTATCGCTTACAAAGCGCTGTTCCAAAGGGCCTTGGCTCAACCCGGAGAGACTGTTCTGATTCACGGTGGAACAGGCGGGGTAGGGGTAGCGGCCATCCAGTTGGCTCGTTCCCATGGGATGTATATAATAGCGACCGCAGGCTCAGACAAAGGCTTAAAATTCCTGGCTACCCAGGGCGTTCACTACGCCATCAACCACCGAAGTGAGGATCATTTCGAACAGATCATGTCAAACACCAACGGTGTTGGCGTTGACCTGGTCCTCGAATTAGCCGCTCACACCAATCTTGGAAGAGATCTCAAAATCTTAACAAAAGGTGGTCGAGTAGTTGTGATTGGAAGCCGGGGGCCCGTAGAAATTGACGCACGTGACGCCATGTCCAGGGACGCTTCCATTTTGGGGGCATTACTTTTCAACGCTTCTAATGAGAAACTGAAGAGTATACACGCCGCTCTGGGGGCAGGATTGGAAAATGGGACACTAAAACCGGTGATAGGGCAAAAGTTTCCACTGATCGAGGCATCCCTGGCTCACAAAGCGTTGATGAATTCGAGCGCACATGGCAAAATGATTTTGATTCCCTGAACAGGAGGTTCACATGCCCAGGCTTTTTGACACATTTACCATAAAATCCGTCGCTCTTCGAAACAGGATCGGTGTTTCTCCAATGTGCCAATACGTTTCCAACAACGGGATGGCGAGCAACTGGCACCTAGTCCATCTCGGTTCTCGCGCCATTGGCGGAGCTGGTTTGATAATAGCCGAGGCTACGGCCGTTGAGCCTTGCGGCAGGATCTCTCCAAGAGACGCAGGCCTGTGGTCTGAGGAGCACATCGGCCCACTGGAACGCATCACCAGATTCATCAAGGATCACGGAGCGGTCCCGGGAATTCAGTTGGCGCATGCCGGTCGAAAAGGCTCGGCGTCTCGTCCGTGGGAAGGGGACCATTCCCTCAAGGACGAAGAAGGTGGCTGGGAAACAATCGGGCCGAGCGCTCTGGCTTTTGGGGATAAACTTTGGCGGGTCCCTAAAGAGATGACTAGTCAGGACATTAAGGATGTTCAGAACGCATTTGTCACCGCAACCAAAAGAGCTATAGAAGCCGGATACAAGTGGCTGGAATTGCATGCTGCTCATGGATACCTATGCCACAGTTTCTATTCCCCACTTTCCAATAAGCGGACCGACGAATACGGTGGCAGTTTTGAGAACAGGACTCGCTTTACTGTCGAGACACTTGAACGTATGCGAGCCGTCTGGCCTGAGAATTTGCCTTTAGCCGTACGATTGTCCTGTTCCGATTGGGTAGATGGCGGATGGACAATCGAAGACAGTATTGAACTGGCAAGAAAGCTGAAAGAAGTTGGAGCGGACCTAATTGATTGCAGTTCAGGTTTTGGAAGCCCTGACCACAAGAAGTACCCATTCGGGCCAGGGTGGCAGGTCCACTTCTCTGAGGCTATCCGTAAAGAGGTGAAGATAGCAACTTCCGCAGTAGGGCTAATAACTGATCCTGTTCAGGCTGACGGCATAATCTCTGATGGCAAGGCGGACATTGTTCTGCTTGCGCGACAAATGCTCAAAGATCCTTATTGGCCTCAGCATGCGGCCAAGGTTCTCAACCATGATCTAAAGAGTATTGTGCCCGCTCCTTATCTTAGGTGGATATAAGATGGGCGTCATTTGGACCGGTAGAGGGAAATATATAGCGGACAGGGAAAGATTTGTCATCGCTAAACTCCTTAAAAAGAAACCTCAATAATTCGGCTCAAGTATTACTGAGCCCTATTACCTGATGTATTGTAACAAGCCCCTCTATGCCTTTTAGCTCAACCTTCCTAACAGGTCCGGTGACAACATCGGAGGAGACCCGTTCGTAGACAGGGGCCGTCACAAGGATGTCTCCTCCGGTTGTCTGGGTTTGCACCCGAAAAGCCACGTTAATCGGGCTGCCGACAGCTCCATATTTTTTCCGCTTATTAGATCCGATGTTTCCTACGACTAGTTCTCCGCAATTAATTCCTATTCCCATGCTAAGTTCTGGTAAACCAAGCTTGACGTTGTCCTCATTTAATAGTCCCATGGCTTTCTGCATCTCAATTGCGCAGAGGACCGCCCTGCGCGCGTGGTCAGCAAATTGTCTTGGCGCTCCAAAGAAAACCAGTATCCCGTCTCCTGTAAATTCATCGATTGTTCCACTATACCGAAGGATAATGTCGGTCATAACCTCCAGATATCGATTCAGGATTTTCAAAACCTTCCTGGAGTCCATTGATTCTGTAATTTTGGTAAATCCTCGAAGGTCAGACACCAGTATAGCGATTTCACGTAACTCTCCGCCAAGGTTGATACCACCAGGTGATTCAAGAATTTCGGCAACAATTTCATCGCTAAGATATGACCCAAAGGTTTCAAGAACGAAGACCCTCCTTGCTTGTTCTCTTTCGAGCCGCTCCTCAGCAAGTTTACGCTTGGTGATATCAATAACGATACCCTCGTAATGAGTAATATCGCCTTTATCGTTGAGGACAACCCACATTCTTTCATCGAGCCAGCAGGTTGCCCCTGCACCAGTAATTATCCGGTATTCCTGGTTGAATTCCCTGTCGGAACTTTTAGCGGTAGTAAGGTCGTGTAATTTAGTGGCTACAATTTCTCTATCTTCAGGATGGAGGACATCAACAAGCTTGACACGACCTGAGTAAAAATCATCGGCGGAGTAACCAAATTCGATAACATTTTCAGATACGTATTCGACTGGCCGGCCAGGCGCTGCGCTAAATCTGAAAGCAATTGATGGACTGCGCCTAACTATCTGTTCGAGGACGCCGACCGGCTTTGTGATAAGCCTTACAAAAAGAAGCGCAACGACCAGGGCGATAACAATAGCTGCTGCAACCGTCAAAACGGCGACAAGCATTGTTGTTCGAAATGAATTCTGAATCCTCGTGTCTATTGATTCCTGTTGCACCTTTATGGCGTCTCGGGCGCTTTCAACATTGTGGGAAACCTTAATGGCGGCTATCTGGAAAAGGTTTTGAAGAGCTTGTCTCTGTTTGGATAATTCTTTAATCTCAGTTATATTACTCGGTGTTGTCCGCTGAACTTGAATCAAGTTAGCATCTAACTCAGTTAATTGGTTAAATTTTTGATTGAATGTGGCCAAAATATCGTCAACTCGGACCAGAATATCGCGAATTTCAGGATTAAGGTTGGATTTGTGGGCCATTTTCGCCATGCGTCTGGTTAATGCCAACCGATAATCAACGTCCCAGACCGACTGAACGTCACGGTTTGCCAGGTAGCTGTCCAGCGCTCCATTAAGAATAAGCATACTGTTGCCGATATCATGAGCCAGATTAGTGTCACGGGATAGGGCGCTATAAAGGGTAGCGTCTCGGATTGCCTCTCTAAGAGCTAGGTATCCCATTGCAGCGATTATGATGATTAACGCGAGCATCAGCACAAAACCCAGGATTACGGTCAACTTTATGTTAAGCTTCTTTAGTCCGGTTGGTGTTTTCATCGATTCAGACAGTTTGCGTCATTGCTTTAGTTTAATAGGGATAATTGGCCATATTTTTTTTGGTTACATCTATCCATCCTTGCCCGAAAAATAGGTTGTGTTTGAGCTTATCATGCCTCAGATTATGGTATCCTTTTGCCTTAAGGTTTGTTCCGGTGTGAATCTTCTTCCCCTGAAGCAATTTAAGGGCTGCCTCATTCATCGCATATCCCGCTTCCGCAGGATCCCAGAAGCTGATAGTTTTGATTGAGCCTGTTTCCAGATAGGATTTGCAACCTGAAACAAGAGACACCCCCACCACACTAACCTTGTTCCGGAGCCCCAGAGTTTCTGTGGCGAGAGCGGAAGAGGGGCATGAAACCATGGTTAGTCCCAATATTCCCTTTATGTTAGGAAATCTGGTAAGAAGGTCTTTCGCTTGTGCATAAGAGCGTGCGGCATTGTCATGATCTTCGACCGCGTCTGTTACCAGCGTCATCTCGGGATATTGCTCAAGTTGGTGAGAAACGGCCGCATCACGCCATGCCATGTGGGACTGACTATCGTAACTGCCCAAAATAATCGCGTAATCACCTTGTTGATTCATACTCGATGCGAGTTCGTCCATAAGATGCCGACCCCACGCCTTGTTATCAAATGGTTCGATGATGACATTAGCGCTATCGAGTCTGCAAGCTTCCTGGGCCACGATGACAACTCCTTTTTCTTTAGCCCTTTTGAGGGCAGGTTTTACTGCGGGAACAGAAAAAGGCACAATACAAATAGCGTTCACACCCTGTTCGATCAGTTCGTCGACCATTTGAGCTTGCAGAGCGCCATCGGCTCTCGCTGGTCCAAGTGTAAAACTGTCCTGACCGGTTTCTCGAGCGAATTTCTCCACCCCAACCCGCATTCTTGCAAACCAGGGGATGCCATCCACTTTAACGAGTGTGGCTATTTTGAATTTTTGTTCAGGGATCGGGGTCGATTTTGTTTGCTCACCCTGTTTTGAATTGCAGTCGGTAAGAGCCAAAATAAACACTATAAGCGACAATGAGCCTAGAAATATTCGAGTTGATTTCTTCACTAGTCTTTTCCCAGTACAGAGCAAGAATGAGAAAGGAGCTTTGACTCCAGTTTAACGCTTCCTTTATGTCCTAAAGAGGTCATCTGACACAAGATAGGGTTCGAACATTGGATTATTTTAACCCTGTCGGCATAAATTAGGCGTCTCAACGGAACCGACGACATTGTTGAGCCGCGTGAGTTTTCATGATATTATCCCACTTTTGTGGTTCCGCAACCAGATCATTTGTCACGGAATTTAAAGTCCAAGAAAGGTCGGATGCATGGTAGCGCAGCTAACAGTATATTTTACCTATATAATTGAACAATTGGGATATTGGGGGGCTGGCTTTCTGATGGCCCTCGAAAGCATGATCGCCCCTGTTCCCAGTGAACTCGTTATGCCATTTGTGGGGTTCTTGGCGGCAGAAGATAAATTCTCAATCCCCACCGCAATAATCGTCACATCCTTTGGTTCCTTGATTGGGTCTTTGATATCCTATTTTCTGGGCCTTTGGGGTGGTCGGCCTCTAGTGCTCAAGGCGGGACGTTACTTCTTCCTAAACCACGAACACCTGGAATGGACGGAACGCTGGTTCGACAAGCATGGTTCATGGACAATCTTCATCAGCCGTTTTATCCCGGTTGTTCGTCACCTAATTTCTATTCCCGCCGGCCTCGGGTGTATGAATTTGAGCCATTTCTGTATCTTTACCATCGTCGGGGCTACCATGTGGAACTCGTTTCTTCTTTTCTGCGGTTACAAGCTTCGACAAAACTGGACACTTGTGCAACAGTACTCTCACGAACTCGATATGGTAGTAGGAGGGCTCGCCATCGTGGCGCTAGGAGCATGGGCTGTAGCTACTCACCTCCGCAGAAAAAGAGTGGTCGAGGAGAAAACAGACTAATGACTTCTGCCAGGCCTTTTGGCGCTAAAGTAGTTTTTTAGTTACTACGTGTCGCGTAAGGTTATTTTCTAATTGAATCGGGTTCGTCCTCATCCAGGCGAGTTTTAGTCGGCGAAGCGATACTCAACACTAGTAATCCAGTGAAAAAAGACAACAAGGATCCAACCAGTATGCTGATTTTCGCATAGTCCAGGTTGGTCGATGCGCCAAAAGCCAGATCAGCCACAAAAATTGACATGGTAAACCCTATGCCGCAAAGTATTGACGCTCCGTAGATTTGTGAAAACGTCACATCTGAAGGCATCATCGCAAATCGCATCCTTATTGCGACCCAACATGCGACAAATATGCCTAGTTGCTTTCCGACGAGTAGGCCTAGTGTCACTCCTAACGAAACCGGAGTGGTCAGGATATCAATCATTCGGCCCCATTGGACGGAAACCCCTGCATTCGCCAGAGCGAATAAAGGGACGATCCAATAAACTACCCAGGGATGTAAATACTGCTCCATACGTTGCAAGGGGGTTTGAGCATCCTCACAAAGATCTTCAATTTTCCTGATTACAGTTTGACTGTTCTCTTCGGTGTTTGGCTCATCTCTTGACTGGTCCAGACGTCCCAAACGATCGACCATCCTGATTAAATGGTCCCTGAACTGTGGCATGTCACGACGAGAGCGGGCAGGTATGGTGAATGCTACCAAAATTCCCGCAATTGTCGAATGGACACCTGACATGTAAACCGACCACCATACCAGGGAACCAACAACTATGTATGGTAGGGGTCTTCGAAAACCCAGTATGTTGAAAAAAATCAACACTACAATGAAAAATGAGGCAAAAAACAAATAATTTATTGCTAGGTCTGAACTGTAGTAAGTGGCTATTACGACTACAGCCCCTATGTCGTCTACGATGGCCAGAGCGGTAACGAATATCCGGAGCGAATGCGGCGCCTTTGAGCCAAGGAGTGTAAGCGCAGCCAATGTGAATGCTATATCCGTAGCCATTGGAATCGCCCAACCTTGTTCAGAGGGCGTTTGAGCATTCAGCATGTAGTAGATTACAGCAGGAGCGATCATTCCTCCTAGAGCGCCAAATAGTGGCAACGAAGCTCGTCTCAAGGACGTAAGTTCACCTACAAGGACCTCACGTTTTATTTCCAACCCAACCATAAAGAAGAAAAAAGTCATCAGGCCGTCATTGATCCAAAAATGCAAAGGTTTATCGAGTGAGTATGCGCCGATTCGCACCTCAAAACGCAAATGCTGAAGCCATTCATAGGAACCGGCGAAATCAGAATTTGACCAAAACAACGCGATTGCGGTCAAAAGAACTAAAAGAACGCCGCCAGCGGCCTCCATTGAAGCAAACCTGTTAAATGGGGTCAGGAGCAATTCTCCTAGAGCTGCGCCTTTGTTAAATAGCGCTCGCTTTGAATGGATCGGTTTCATTTTGGTTGTTGACGCCTATTCCTGCATTGTTTACTGGAAAAATTCACACTGCTCTACTATACTCACTTCCAAGAGGACCATAATTCCTCAGACTTAATTTCTCAACCAGTTAGACCGAAAGAATAGGGAGGTATTCGTCATGAGAAGGATCGTTTCTTACATGATGTTTGTATGTTTGCTGGCCAGCATGATCGGCTCAAGTACTCTAACATTTGCCGCAAGCGACATCAAGGTTGGGATCATAGACACATATAGCGGTCCTCCGAGTTCTTACGGATTAGACGTCCTGGATGGATTCAAGTTGGCTTTGAACAAAATTAACGCCAATGGCGGTGTCCTTGGGAAAAAGATCACCTTTGTCACCAGAGATGACAAATTCAAGGTTGATTTGGGACTGACCGAAGCTAAAGAGTTAATAATGAGAGAAAACGTCAACCTTTTGCTAGGTACCATCAATAGCGCAGTCTCTTTGGCGGTTTCCGATCTTGCCAAAAAGGAAAAAATCCCGTTTATTGTGACATACGGAAAGAGTTCCAATATTACCGGCTCCAAGGGCCACAAGTTTGTTTTCTCGATGAATGAAAATACCGAGATGATCGGAAAAGCCGCGGCAATCGGTCTGGCGAAACGTCCATTTGTAAAATACTGGATTGCGGGTGATGACTACGAGTACGGACACGCTATAGCAGACGCAGTCTGGAACCATCTCAAAAAAATCAAACCTGACGTAAAGTTGGTCGGGCAGTCATGGTGGAAAGTGGGTGAACCTGATTTCACACCTTATATTACTTCGATCCTTTCAGCGAAACCAGATGCCGTGATCGTGGCTACTGGCGGCGCCGGCTGTATTCCGTTTCTAAAGGCCGCCAAAAACACCGGCTTCAATAGGAAGGTCGCAATCTACATGCATACGGCCACCGAATTGTCCACTCTGCGACCACTGGGACTTGACGCCCCGCAGGGAGTCATTGGCACAGCTAACTATTATTTCTATTACCCGGAAACTCCTGAAAACAAGGTCTTCGTCGAGGAATTCAAGAAGGCTTACAGCCGCTACCCCTCGTTTGGAAGCCTCATAGGCTGGTATACTGCGAACTTTATTGCCAAGGCGTATGAAAAGGCGGGCAAAGTAGACCCTGAGAAATTTGCTGACGCACTGTCCGGAATGACCATTGACAGTCCCATAGGGAAGTTGACTGTAAGGCAGTTTGACAACCAGTTAATGCTTCCCATGTTCATGGGCGTCACCAAAAAGGTCCCTGGTTATGATTTTCTTATAGCGACAGATATAGTGACCATCCCAGCGGAAGAAATTATGCCTTCCATAGAAGACATCAAAAAAGCTAGATCACAGGATTAGTTACCCAAGATTATCGATATGGATTTTTCGACGACGATCACATTTAATGGTCTTATTCAGCAATTCATCGTGGGGCTTAGCCGGACGACTATACTTTTCATTGTCTCATCGGGATTGAGCTTAGTCCTTGGAGTGCTCAGGATCCCGAATGTCGCTCACGGATCGCTTTACATGCTTGGAGCTTTTCTGTGTTATTCCGTTGCGACGCTTTTCGGGAATAGTCCTATCGGGTTTTGGTTCGCCATATTGCTCGCTCCTATAGGCGTGGCCATTATCAGCCTGGCGACGGAGCGAGGGCTTTTCTGTCATTTATATGACAGAGAACACCTTATGCTTCTTCTGTTTACATTCGCCTTGATGCTGATTTTCCACGATGCTGTAAAATTGATATGGGGCTCAGAGTATCGCTCCCTGACTCCACCCGTGATTTTTCAGGGATCTCTACCAATACTCGGTATGCCTTTCCCAAAATACAATCTTTTCCTGCTGAGTATCGGCCCGATTGTGGCTGTTGGTTTGTGGTTTCTTACTCAGCGCACGAAAATTGGCAAGATAGCGCGGGCTGCCGCTGTTGACCGCGACATGGTAGGCGCTGTGGGAATTAACGTGAGTTGGGTCTTCGCATCCGTGTTTGTTATTGGCTGTTTTCTAGCAGGGCTTGGCGGGGCCCTAGTCGCTCCCACACAGAACATAACCCAGGGTATGGATCATACCATTATCATGGAGGCCTTTCTGATAGTGATTATCGGCGGCTTAGGCAACGTTTGGGGGGCATTGCTTGGGGCCCTTATTTTCGGACTCACGGACTCGATGGGGATAATGATCTTGCCACAGTTTTCAATAGTATTCCCTTACGCCGCTGTTGTGATTGTCCTTATCTTTCGGCCTAAAGGGCTGCTTAGAGCGACTTGGTAGAGGGGTTGACTGTGCCGCCTGACGGATTATCCCGACTGAAATGGTTTACTCTCGGCATGGCCGTTCTAATTGTTCTTGCTTTGTGCCCGCAGTTCCTGCCACGGTTTTTTACGTATTTGTTAGCTTTGATTCTGATTACCGGGCTTATGGCTACGAGCCTGAACGTGGCCCTTGGTTTCGGGGGCATGTATCAATTCCACCACGCTGTGTTTTATGGGGTAGGGGCCTATAGCGTTTCCTTAATGCTTATAAAAACAAACCTGCCCATTGCGTTGTGTTTTTTCACAGCGCCATTCGCGTCGGCTGTTTTGGCTCTTGTAATGGGTTTTATCTGTGTTCGTTTGTCAAAACTGTACTTTGGAATGTTGCAGCTCTCGCTAGGTTCACTTGTTTGGGTCGTCGTATACAGATGGTATTCATTCACTGGTGGCGATGACGGACTACACGGGGTCCCAATACCTTCGTTAATCAGTTCAGTTAGCGGGTCATTCTATTTTACATTAATAGTTTCGGTAGTTTCTTTAGGATTGATGTATGTCATCCTTAATTCTCCATTCGGTCAAATCCTTCAGGCTATTCGCGATAACCCTGAGAGAAGCGAAACCATAGGGGTTCATGTTAGGGCGCATCAACTGGTGACACAAGTAATAGCTGGTTTTTTCGCCGGTGTGGCCGGAGTCCTTTTTGTGACTGTAGAGGGTTCCGCCTTCCCGGACCTGATGTCGTGGACCCTGTCACTTGAATTTCTTATCATGTGTCTGCTCGGTGGTTGGTTTACTTTCCTTGGACCTATGCTGGGGGCGGCGATAATTGTGTCTTTGAGGACCATGGTGGGCGTTTACACGGAATACTGGACGACAGTATTGGCGATAATACTCATGCTGTTGATCTTTTTCTTGCCCGAAGGTGTAATTGGTTATCTAGAAGGGTTTTTCAAGAGACCAGACGTATCGACAGAGGAGGATAGATGAATGTTAAGCGTTAAAGACGTTCAGAAATCCTTCGATCGGTTCCTGGCGGTAAAGAATGCCAACCTGGAAGTAGAACGTGGCGAGATCGTCGCCGTAATTGGCCCGAATGGAGCTGGAAAGAGCACACTGTTTGGACTGATAGCGGGACGCCTGGCGCCTGATAAAGGCCGGATCATTTTCAAAGGGAAAGATATTGGAGGTCTGGCGTCATATCTAATTTGTAGACGCGGCTTAAGCATGTCTTTTCAGATCGTTAATGTCTTCAATCGATTGACAGTGTTTGAAAACGTTCAGGTGTCTGTTCTTTCCCGGTTAAGACGAGCGTTTGACCTAATCACGCCTTCCAAACGCGTCGCAGTTGAAGAAACGAGAGAAATACTCAAGAGTGTGGGACTGTCAAATGTGGAAAATAGAGCAAGTGGTTCTCTGTCACACGGAGAGCGAAAAGTCCTGGAGATAGCCATTGCGCTTGGCGCTAATCCTGAGCTTCTCATTTTGGATGAGCCCACGGCGGGAATGGCGCCGGATGAAACAGCTTCCACAATCAAATTGCTTGAATATCTAAACTCTGATCTCGGGCTTACCATCCTGTTTTGCGAACATGACATTGAACTGGTCTTTTCGTTTGCTAACAGGGTAATGGTCATGCGGCAAGGTGTATCCATTGTCCAGGGGACCCCTCAAGAGGTCAAGGACAACGAACAAGTGCGGGAAGCCTATTTGGGTGGGAGCTAAGCGATGCTTCAGGTTGACGGAATCCAATCTTTTTATGGATCAAGCCATATTCTATTTGGGTTATCACTCACCGTAAACAGGGGAGAGATAGTTTGCCTGCTTGGACGTAATGGCGCAGGTAAAAGCACCACTATGAAGAGTATTATGGGATTGGTTCCGCCCCGCCAGGGATCCATAAGATTCAAGGATGAAAACATCACAGGACAGAAACCTTATCTTATCGCAAGGATGGGCATGGGATTTGTTCCGGACGATAGACGGGTTTTCTTTGATCTTACTGTCGATGAAAATCTTGAGATATCGGAGAGACGGATTGAAAAATCTGATTCCTGGAATAGGGACCGTGTGTATGATTTTTTTCAACCACTTAAACACATCAGATCCCGCAAAGCTGGCCTGCTCAGTGGCGGCGAGCAGCAAATGCTTACTATAGCCAGGGCCCTGGTCACCAACCCTGAACTGCTTTTATTGGACGAACCCACCGAAGGACTGGCCCCGATGATTGTCGATATGCTGGAACATCGTATCCGGGCGCTCAGAGACGCTGGTCTAACCATTCTCCTGGCGGAACAGAACCAGAAAACAGCCTTGGGCCTAAGTGATCGAGGTTATATCCTGGATAACGGCGTCATAAGGTACCAAGGAGCGATAAAAGATTTACAAGAAAATGAAGAGGTGATGAGAAAGTATCTGCTCGTATAGTCCGTTCTAAAATGATTCAAACTCAAGCCGCTCGTCAGCGCCCTTGGTTACCAATGGACTTTCTTGATAGTGTTGGCTTCACTCCAATGTTTTTTGTCCTAAATCATGTTGCTTTGACTTCCCCCAATGAATTTCAAGTTGCCAAAACTATCGCCACTTATCTATACTACGGCATAATTCTGCGCAAATTGCGATACCCTTCACCATGTCCCGATTAGGTGTCCTTAGGGCCGCCGCTTTCGGACCAGATAGCCATTTTACATACTGGGCGCAGGTTGGAAGACAGGCCCTGGGATTAAAATGCTTGCTGCGAAAAAATACCGACTCAATGCAGTTAGGGTTACACCTTGTTTGGGCATTTCAGTTGCGCCTTTGATTTTTTCCCTAGCCATTATTCTTTTTCTCAATGGTTGTGCGACTTACAAACCTAAACAATTGCCGTCCAATCCAGATCTTGCCCCGAATGTGCCAAAATTGACTGTTGACCGCTCTCGTTTCTCGTTAAAAAGTCTCAAACCGCGGCGATTTGACGCTGAAGATGGGCTGGATATGACGGCAATCGCCACGTTCGCTGTCATCAACAACCCTGATCTGAGGGCGTTGAGAACCAAACAGGGAATTGCCAGGGCGCAGTTATTTTCTGTGGGCCTATTGCCTGACCCCAAGGTTTCCGTGAAAATGACCTATCCAACCGACAAACCAGACCAGACAAAGAACCCTATATTGGTAACAGGATACGAGATTGGGGTGAACTACAATCTCAATTATTTTGTGACCCGTCGCGCCGCAATTGACTCTGCCACCAAAGCAGTGCGTCAGGTGGACCTGGATGTTATTTGGCAGGAATGGCAGGTAATGCAAAGATCGCGAATCCTCTTTGCGAGGCTGATTTCCGAGCGCCGGAAACTGGATATCCTAAAGCAGATTCGGGGTTTGTACGACAAAAGGTATTCCCGTTCATCCAGGGCGCTTCAGGAAGGTAACCTGACGCTCGACGTAACTGGAACCGACCTGACAGCAAAAATTGACGCTGACACTCAGGTAAGGGATGCTGAACTCTTAGTCAACAAGACACATCATGAACTGAACGCTCTGTTGGGAATATGGCCGGAAGCTCAACTCAAACTCGTTCCGTCCCCTCTGCCTTCAGGTCTTGACAGACAGGGGCTAGATCAGTCACTCGCAGGGTTGCCGAACAGACGGCCTGATCTTATGGCGCTAAAGGCCGGTTATGACAGTCAGGAAGCAAAAGTTTATGAAGCCGTGCTTGGCCAATTTCCATCTCTGGACGTTGGAATAGTAAAGGCCCGAGACGATACCGATGTTCATACAGTCGGACATGACACCACGATCTCCGTTCCCATATTTAACGGTAATCGAGGGAAGATTGCCGTTGAAAAGGCTACCAGAGAACAACTCCTACAGGAGTATCAGGCCCGAATCGACCAAACTCAACAGCAAGTAGATTTACTTTGGACAAATCAAATCATGCTGAGACGGCAATTAAATGAGCTACAAGAACATCTCCCAACGCTAGCCCGGATGGTTGAGGAGGCTCGAAGGGCCTATGCGGCCCAAAACATGTCTTCTTTGACGTATATAAATATGGAAAACACACTGGCAAACAAGAGGTTGAAAGTGATCGACCTGATTCAAGCTTTGTGGGAGTCGGAAATTACCCTGGATACCTTATTGGCCAACCAGGTTGGCTCGGACCAAGGATAGAAAGGTTAGGTCTAACATGAGAGGATTTCTAGCCTTGTGCTGGCGCCTATTCGCAGGGTTCTTTCTCTTGTCTTTTCTCCAGTCCGTTACTGTGGAAGCCGGACCCTCAGTTCTAGTCGAAACCGCTTTAATCAAAGAGATGTCTTTCGCGTCTACAATAACCACATATGGGCGAACCCAGCCGGACTCATCGTCAGTAACGAGTATCAATTTGCCTCGAGCTGGAGTAATCACCAAGGTATGGGTTCGATCAGGTCAGTTGGTGGAAGCGGGATCCCAGTTACTGGAGTTTCAGACCTCGGCCAACGCGAGCATGGATTATGAGAAGGCCGTATCCGCGCTCGAATACGCTCGAAGCAAATTAAACCGAGAAGATGAATTGTTTAGAAGCCAGCTAACTACTCGCGAACAGGTTGCAAGCGCTCGAAAAAATCTAGCTGACGCAGAGGCGCAACTGGAAGCTCAGAGAAAACTAGGGACCGCTCAATTAACGGAAACATTGAAGGCGCCTTTTGCCGGGGTTGTAATTAAGCTCAATGTGAATGAGGGAGACCTTATTCAGGCAGGCTCCAATGTTCTGTTATTGGCTCGAAGAGATTCTTTGGTAGTCCTGCTGGGTGTAGAACCTGAAGAAGCGAACAAGGTTCACAAGGGAATGTTGGTCACACTTAGTCCTGTTTTTGAGCCTGACGTCAAATTCAGGGCCGAGGTAAATCAGGTTCATGCGATGATTAATCCTTCTACCAGACTTGTAGAAGTTCTGGTTAGTCTTAAATTACCGTCTTCCAGTGACCTTCCTTTGGGATTAACCATGAAAGGCGTTATCATACTTTCAAGCTTCTCGTCTCTATCTGTACCACGTGACGCTGTTCTAAAGGACCATGGGGTCTCATTTATATTTGTAGTGAGCGAAGGCAGGGCTCACCGAGTTGTGGTTGAAGTAAAGGGATGGCAAGACGGGTTTGTTGCTGTCGGTGGATCGGTTGCAAAGGGTGAGGAAGTTGTAACGCTGGGTAACTACGAGCTGAAAGATGGCATGGCGGTGAGAAAGGGGGCCCAATGAGTGTTGTGGATTGGGCTTCAGGGCACCGTCGATCGATAATATTCTTGTTACTGGTTTTGTCGATAGGTGGCGCTCTTACTGCTGTGATACTACCGGTAGCGCTTTTTCCGAATGTCAATTTCCCACGCATAGTCGTCAACGTTGATTCGGGGGACCGACCCGCCGAGCAAATGGTCATATCTGTTACTCGCCCCGCGGAACAGGCGGTCCGTTCCGTTCCCGGGTTACATAGCATACGTTCCACTACCAGTCGGGGAAGCGCGGAACTCTCCATCAATTTCAACTGGGGGCAGGATATGGCCCTAGCCCTTTTGCAGGTAGAGCTGGCCATCAATCGTATTCTCCCTAACATGCCGACGGGAACTGTTGTTTCTGCGCGCCGCATGGACTCCACGGTCTTTCCTGTGACCGCCTATAGCCTCACATCTAAGGACCATACTCTTGTAGCGTTGCGAGACATTGCCGAGTTTCAGTTGACGCCGATTCTCTCTGCGATAGACGGAGTGGCTCGTATCGGCGTGTTGGGCGGAAAAACAGCCGAGTACAGGGTCAAAGTAGATCTCGCGCATTTAGAGGCTTATGGCCTGAAGATTCAAGACGTTGTCCAGGCGCTGTCAGCCGGCAATGTCTTACGGGTAGTCGGCCGTATGGAAGACCACTACAAGCTATTCCTGGTACTCTCGGACACCAGTCTGAGAAGCATGGAAGAAGTACGCAGGACGATTCTAAAAAGTGGAGAAAACGGGTTAGTGCAATTGGAGGATGTGGCCACGGTGGAGCCATCTACAGTTCTCCAATGGCAAAAAATTACCGCCAATGGTCATGAGGCTGTTTTACTACAAATTTACCAGCAACCGGCAGGCAACACGGTCCAGATAGTCAACGCCATCAAGACAGATTTGGCGCGCTTTAAGAAGGATCTCCCGAAGGGTGTCACAATAAGTAATTGGTACGACCAGAGTCAGCTTATAACGGAATCGTCCGCCAGCGTCAGAGACACAATCATAGTTGGAATGGGGCTTGCCGCTGTTGTTCTGTTCATATTTTTGAGAAACTTGAGGGTTACCTTCCTCGCGGTCATAACTGTTCCAGTTGTGCTGGCGAGCACAATTCTATTTCTTTACATGTTGGGCATGACCTTCAATATTATGACGCTAGGAGGGATGGCTGCCGCTGTAGGCCTGATCCTGGACGACGCTACAATTATGATAGAGCACATAGTGCGACGACTAAGGGCCGGGACAGATGATGTTCAAGAACTTGTCAGACAGGCGGCGCGAGAATTTGCAACACCATTAATCGGATCATCATCTTCAACTGTGATTGTGTTCCTGCCATTGGCCTTTCTGGGGGGAGTAACCGGGGCATTCTTTAAGCCGTTGTCGCTTACCGTGGTCTGCGCTCTTGTAATTTCCTTCTTTGTGGCCTGGTTCGCTATTCCTATTCTCGCCTCACATATTATTGGAAAAAGGGAAACGGAGATCGAGGACATTGGTAAGATAACCCGATGGTTCCATTCGGGTTATCGATATTTGATGAATTCAATCTTGGAGAGACCCTGGGTCCTGGTTGTGGGTATGGTCCCTTTTCTTCTGGTCGGTTACCTGGGGTATCGAAATGTGGGCTCTGGATTTATGCCGGCCATGGACGAAGGGGGGTTCGTGATAGACTATCGTACCGCGCCTGGGACATCTCTGGATGAGACGGATCGTCTTGTTCGTCAGTTGGAAAATATCCTCAGAACTACTCATGAAGTCGTTTCGTATTCTCGACGTACCGGAGCGCAGCTTGGAGGAGGAATAACCGAATCAAATTCCGGTGACCTGTTTGTCAGGCTGAAGCCACCTCCCAGAAACTCGATCGAAGAAATCATGAACCATTTGCGTCATGAAATTGAGGAACGTATTCCAGGATTAAAAGTCGAGATGGCGCAACTCATGGAGGACCTTATCGGGGACCTAACCGCCGTGCCTCAACCCATAGAGATAAAATTGTATGGAGACGACCCCAAAATCCTCATGAAATCGGCTACCGATATAGCTGAAAGAATTGGCCATATCCCAGGTGTAGTAGATGTGAGGAACGGTATTGTGTTGGCTGGTGACGCTTTAGAAATTCAAGTGGACCGAGATCGAGCTGCGCTGGAAAATATGGACCCGGAAATGATTACAATGCAGCTTCGTACCTACTTGACTGGGTTGGTCGCCACTGAAGTGCAGAAAAGGGAAAAACTCATTGGCATAAGGGTTTGGGTCCCAAGGGGTTTGAGGAGTACGACAGATGATTTCTCGCAACTTAAACTGCAGGCGGCGGATGGTCATTGGTTGCCACTCAAACGAGTGGCCCTGGTAAAGATAGTTTCAGGACAACCTCAGATAAACCGCGACAACCTGAAACGAATGCTGGCGGTAACTGGCCGTATTAGCGGCCGTGACATGGGGTCTACCGTTAACGATGTCCAGCAGGTGTTGTCCAAGGCGGGGCTAATTCCATCAGGGGTTTATTACGAGCTTGGTGGCCTGTACAGGCAACAGCGGATCGCTTTTCGTGGTTTGATCATGGTCTTTGCTGCCGCAGTAGTCCTTGTTTTCCTCTTGCTCCTGTTTCTTTATGAACGATTTCGTGTGTCAATAACCATAATGGGCATGCCGCTTCTGGCTATCAGCGCCGTTTTTATAGGCCTCTGGGTGACAGGGACGGAGTTGAACATCACTTCCATGATGGGTATGACTATGGTAGTGGGCATTGTAACGGAAGTGGCGATTTTCTATTTCTCCGAATACCAGGACCTGCGAACGTCAGGGACAAATGCTCTAGATGCCCTAATAGAGGCTGGTATCAACAGGATGCGACCAATAGCCATGACAACATTTGCTGCGATAGTGGCGTTATTACCGTTGGCTCTCGGTATCGGTCAAGGCGCCGCAATGCAAAGACCCTTGGCTATTGCCATCATCTCCGGGCTCATTGTCCAAATTCCACTTATACTAATCGTTATGCCGATTCTTTTTCACCGTGTCTTAGATAGATCAGGCTCCAGCTTCACGAACCAGGCAGCGGATGATTAGGGGTAGAAATAATTTTGAGAGGATTTGATGTTTGTTCTTGCGTTGAAGACAGGTCACTTAACCAGGTGTCACATTTTGTAACGCTCGACCAATTCCTTGAGAGAGATACCCAATTCGGATATCTGTCTTGCCGCTTCCTCAAGCTGAGTGGCGCCTGCCACATTCTGTCTGACAGCTTGGTCGATATATGCCATCGCATTGGAGACTTGGTCTACCCCTACAGCCTGCTGTTCATTGGAAGCCTGAATTATAGTGGCCGATTCAGCCGATTCCAAGACGCTCTTGCATAGGGACCGGATTGATTCGCCGGCCAGCGTGGTCTGCCGGACGCCGCTTGTTACGGCCTTATTCCCCTGTTCTGTAGCCATGACCACCGCTGCGATCCATTTTCGAGTGTCTTCCAATATTGATCGAATTTGTTCAGTAGCTTCCCGAGATCGATCGGCCAATGTTTTTATCTCCCCCGCCACTACGCCGAAACCCTTGCCAAGCTCTCCGGCCTTGGCGGCCTCAATGGACGCGTTCACAGCTAGCAGGTTGGATTGATCCGCAAGATCACGAACGGAATTGACTATTTCCTCAATTGATTGCCCCTGCTCGCTGAGTCTCTGGACTGTTTCGCCGATGGATTCCATCTCGGTCTTAATTGTTGTCATTTTCTGGATCGTGTCCTCGATTGCCTTATCTCCGGCATCGGCTATCTGGGCGGCCTGATGGGCGCTTTCAGCGACTTTTCTTGCCTTTTCGCTCGAAAGCTTCGCGGTCTGCTGCAATTCTTCCACAGTCGAGACTGTTTCCGTGACTGCGGAGGATGTCTCGGTAGCGCTGGACGCGAGTTGAGCGACACTGGCCGAGATTTCTGCGGCGGACGACGCAAGGACGTTCGCTCCTTCGGCTGTTTTTTGGTTCTGTTCTCTCAGGGAACTCACCATATGATTCAGAGCATTTCCAAGAGTCCCAACTTCATCCTTGGTCTTGACATCAAGGGTCTGCGAAAGATCGCCTCCTGCTATTCCCTCAGCAAGATTCACAGATTGGGCGAGCGGTCTCGTCATAGATCTGGCAAGCACGTAACACAGAGGAAAGGTGATGATGACCAGGAACGCTGTTCCAAATATCATGATTCTCTCGGTCAAAGACTCGCTTCTATGACCGTCGGCCTCACTTTGGGCCAGTGCCTCAAATTCCTTAGTTTCAAAAGCATTCATCGCCTGGTCAAATCTGTCCCAGTCTTCACTACCTTTGACCGCTCGTTTCAAACGAATTGAAGGTTCTACAGTTTCCTTTTCCCACTGATCCATCGCCTCCAGCGCCTCGGAGACTATTGTTTTCTGGGCTGGCGTCATGGACTCCA
>JAJYDQ010000152.1 GCA_021777225.1 Deltaproteobacteria bacterium | reverse complement strand
TCAGCTTCTTTTTCGCTGAACAACATGGCCAGGATCCGGTATAGTAGTTCGGAAGGCGGCGCTCCCTGGGGAAATCGATTTAACCGATCTATGAGCCCAGCGTACGGGGCTTTATCAAGATGGTGGGCCATTTTATTTCATCACCGTTCCTAAAAGAATAGCCTGAATTCTATAGCGTGTAACCTATCTGAATAAAAGAACATTACAGAAAACACATGAGGAATTTTAAACCCAATTATACCAAATCAGGACCAAGGATTTAATTATCAACTTGCACAATTGTAATTGTCGTCTGGCTATTTCTACATTACTCTTACTTTGCCACATATTTACACATATCCAAAAGATCTATTTTTATCAAGATGTTCCGACTTTCGTCGGATAATGCCAGCCATGCTGAGGTAATTGTTTTTTAGTCTATTGAAATTCAAACCCTTACCGTAGAAAGCTATTTCCAGAACCTTTGATACATCAAGCGCATGGTTTTTCCATCTGGCTGGTATGAAATAATAGGAACAACCTGAACAGATCGTGAGCGAAGTGACTTCCACTGATTCAAACCAAAAGGGAGGATTCTGATATGAAAGCGACATTACTGGCACTCTTTCTGGTCGCGACCACCGTTCTGCTCGCGGCGGGCCCTGCTCTTGCCACAGATTATTTTGTGATCAAGAGCAGATCGGGAATTCTTAAAGTAGTAAACCACCAACCGAAGGGAGGAGCAACCATCGTGAAAGGCCCCTTCAAGACCATCGAAGAAGCTAATAATGCAATTAAAGAGACTAAAGCTCCGGATACCAAACAGTGAGATAATTAGGCAAGATTAGTGAAAATTTTATCAGGTTACTTCGCTCTCGATCTATTCAGGGTGGATGGACAGTTGGTAAAACGACAATTCTTAAATCTGTAGCGGCAAAGTTTTTTGAATTCCGGCCTTTTTAGCCAGACACGCACACCTTCTGGAATTTGTTTTTTCATTGAACATTACACATAAACGCTAAAAATACCAATCTATCGCATTTTCATCATGTTGCAATCTGGGGAACCAGAACCGGGGCACTTGAGTAGCACGAGATTCATAGACATGCCACTTTGTTGTTGACTCTGTTGTTGGTGGCATGTATTATGGTAACGTACTATTTGGTTGAACCACTTTTCGGAGCAGCATGGCACACCTATGGAGACATAATATGAGTATGGAGAAAACTCGCTTTTTTGATACTCAAGCTACTGAAGCATGGGCGCGAGCTGAATATGCCGATCAAGAAACAGACAAGCTTCGGAAAGTAATGAACTCTGCCGGAGTATTGCCTGGCGTGAACGTGTTTGAGCCTGGATGTGGAACCGGAAGGTTGACTCAGTTATTGAGCCATCAAATTGGACCAGAAGGCGGAGTCGTGGCTCTAGATATGAGTCGAGGGATGCTGGAAGTCAGTAGGGATAGGCTAAAAGGAGCTGAAAACGTTAGCCTCATAATGGATACCATAGAGAATACAAACTTAGCCCCGGATTACTTTGACGCCGTGATCTGCCACAACGTTTTTCACCACTTCAATGACAAAATAGCCATGCTGCGGAAGACGGCTGAAATATTGAAGCCTCAAGGGCAGTTTTTGATATATCATTTTCTGGAATTTTCGGAGATCAATAACCCAGCTCGAAAGGTACACGACATAGTTTGTCAAGATCTGATGCCACCTTTGGAACAAATGCAATCCATGCTTCGTTTGTCAGGGATGAAGATGACCTATTACTCGAACGATGATGATGGTTTTATCTTACGAGCCGCCTTAGCTGATTTGTAACTAAAATCGTTTTACCAATTTAATGGTTCTGAAGGTCCTTGCATCTTATCGCTTTCCAACATCTCAGACACCGCTTCCGCAATGGACATGGCCTGCCCGTTGATTATCCAAATTCCTTCACCGCAATAGCGGGAGGCGGCGATAATCGGGGTGTCCGGCCCAGGAGGGAACCGACGACAATATCCGTCTCCATGACGCATTGATAATTGGTCCCAGAACAGACAATGTTGGCAGTCTATGTAGTGTTCCCTAAGTTTCTCTGGAAAATTCATTTTGTCCCTCATGACCTTAAGGCCCCGGCGCTATTTGTTGATCTTTCCAATCATTTCCAGAAGCCATTTATGAATAGGGGCTAGGTCCTTAAATTTGTCAAAACAGTAATTTACAATGTCGTAAGAATAAAATTCAGTAGGGATGGCTATCTCTGTCCAAGCGGTTAATCCACCGAAAAGCAGAAATTCGGCGTTTTCGTGGGTCTTGTCGAAACCCCGTGGAACCTGCTTGTACTGACTCTCTCCTATCTGATAATCGCCTTTGCTTTTGACATTCTTCACAGCCTTTGCCAAGGCTTTCCCGAGTTTAGGGTCTATGACCGACTCGCGATAAAGATCCAGGATGGGTTTGGAAAAGCAATGATTACCCGTCGCAATCAGTAGCTTCGGTGGTTCCAAATGAAAGTAGTAGCCAGGGCAATCCATTTTTGCCAATTGGCCTTCCCAGAAAAAGATCCCCAGATGTGTCTTGTACGGTTTCTTGTCTTTACTGAATCGAGTGTCTCTAAATGGTCGAAAAATCGATTTGCTGTAACGAGTGTCGGCCATAATGCCCGGAGATATCTTCTTCAGTTTCAGACCCATTTCTCTGACGAAGTCACGCGCAGGTTCCATTACATATTTCTCGAAGTCTGGCTTGTGTTCGTCAAACCATGTTTTAGTGTTGTTTTTGCGTAACTCATCATAGAATTTTACACATTCTATGGGAAACCCCTTGAAATGGGACTGATCCGTCATTTTGACTGCTCTCCTTGGGCTAAATTTTTGGCCAATGCAAACAGGGCCGGAAAAGATGCCTGTTACCAATTTAAATTTCATCATGGTGGATAGGTGTGTCAACTTGCTAAACCTAGTGTGGAAAATTCATGTGTTCATGTTGACCATTTCAATTAAATAACCCTCGGTTTTAGTAGGAAAATTATTTGGTCACGCTAGTGTTAGCAACAAATAGATTTGTCCGCTTTTATAGCAAATGAATTGTCCTCTTTTTAGGAACTACGGGAGACAAGCGCAGGGCGTAGCCCGAAGCTTTCTCCCGTAGTA
>JAJYDQ010000151.1 GCA_021777225.1 Deltaproteobacteria bacterium | reverse complement strand
GCCTTTGACTTTCTGTGCCAGTTCATCAAAACCTTGAGAGTATTTGTCGACGAAATCCTTCTGATAAAGTTTTTCTGCAATCAATGTGTTGGCGATGGCCAGCATCAATGCCAGATCGGTTCCCGGCTTAATTTGCACATACTGATGCGCAAAAGACGCCAACTCACTGAAGCGAGGATCCACCACAACGAATCGGGCTCCTCGATCTTTAGCTTTGGATAAGTCGCTCAGCGCTCTGAGCCGCAACCCTGCGGCTATATTTCGACCCAGAAAAATGGCAAATCTCGTGTGCTCCAAATCATGCTCAGGCTTGGCTGAGCCGATAGTTAGCCACCAACCGATATTCCTGGGTAAAAAACATGTAGTAGCATGAGAGAATACATTAGGTGAACCTAGCGCGTTCATGAAACGCGAGCAAAGTCCTGCGTTGCCTTCCGGGAACTGCAACCAAAAAAAGGACTCGGGTCCATGTTCTTTCTTGATTTCCTGAACGCGTTGGCCGATTTCTCTGTATGCCTGTTCCCATGAAATAGGTTCAAATTTATTAGGACCGGTTCGTTTAAGAGGGGATTTAATTCGATCCTTGTTATAAACTTCATGAAGAAGGCCGTGACCTTTAGCGCAGATTCGGCCTAGATTATTGCCCGCTATTGGTATCCCTTCGGCTTTCCATATACGTTTGCCACGTGTATAGACTTTGATGGCGCACCAGTTTCCACATCCATCACAGAGCGTCGGTGTCACTTTCAAATCTTGTGTGGACTCTTCTGTCGTAGCCCAGGATTCAAGATTCAGATAATTTGAAGCTACAAGTGAAGCACCCCCGACGGCTGATCCAATGATGAATTTTCTTCGGGTGATCCCGGAATTATCCATACCACCTCCGCTTAGGACAATGTCTCCAAGCATCAATATATATAGATATCAATATATAGTCAATACTTTCTTCCGGGATCTAAGGATCAAATGGTCTCAGATGTTGCTTTTCGCCTGAAATGGTCCCAGCCGCTCGGCATAACAGGAAGAATTTCACCAGAAACCCTGACGAGATTTATACCGACCGTTGATTCAAATCTTCCTATTTCTGTCAACTGGTATCCCTCGATCAAAGCCTTTTGAGCAAGTTCCTCGTATTTATCGGGTTTGATAGCAGCCAACAAAACGTAGTCTTCTCCACCATTAATTATCCAATCGATAGGATCGACAGAAAGACGACTTGCGAGTTGTCTGAGGGCTTTAGAGATTGGTAATTTTTCTTCAAAAATCGTTGCGCCCAAGCCTGACTGTTTGCATATATGGTTCAGGTCGGAGCTTAATCCATCAGAAATATCGATGGCCGCATTGCAAGCTCCCGATTTTGCCAACATTTGTCCTTGTAGCAAGTGTGGAGAGGGACTAAGATGCGCTTTAATGAGAGGCGTCGCCACGGTTTCGGGAACTTCTAAGGAATTGCGGAGTAATTCCAGGCCTGCGGCTGAATCCCCCAGGGATCCGGTAACAGCTATGACGTCACCTGGCTGGGCAGAGCGCCTCAGCAGAGTTTCCCCGCTTCTGGACAAACCTGTGACAGCAACGTTTATAACCAGGTCTGTTAATGATCGTGTTGTGTCACCCCCGAGAATGCTAACCTTGAATTTATCAGCCAAGTCAGCCATTCCTTTGTAAAAGTTTTCCAGCCAATTGATTTCCAGATGGTCAGGTACGGCGATACTTACAAACGCTTCTTTCGGAGTCCCGCCGCAAGCGGCAATGTCAGAAAGGTTCACGGCCAGGGCCTTAGCCCCAAGAGTGTCAGGTCCTTGCCAATCTAAAAGAAAATGAACACGTTCGACCAGCAGGTCGGTTGTAATGAGGAGGTTAAGCTCCGGGGAGACGCTGATTACTGCACAGTCGTCTCCAATCCCGCGAACAATGTTAGCGCTATGGACCTTGCAAAGAGGTTCGATCCTGTCTATAAATCCAAATTCTCCAATATCTTTCAATTTCATTTAAAAGAATTTTCCAGAGGCCGGATATCAAATCTCAGGCCCTGACTTTCATCGCCTTGGCGTCTCTGACTTTTAGGGTCAGAGATTCAGTGGCGACAACGGGATCATCTTCGCAGACTATTGCGCTTACGACCGCAACGCAATCCAATCCGGCCATCACCGCGTCAAAAACGTTTTCAAGCCCGAGACCTCCAATTCCTACCAGAGGTTTGTTGGTATTTGATCTCGCCTTTGCGACTCCTTCGAGCCCCCAAGGGGCGGCGATGTCCTTTTTTGTGGACGTGAAAAAAACAGGACTTATAGCAAAATAGTCTACCAGTGAAGCGGTTTCATCATTAATTTGAGACAGTTCATTCACTGACCAACCTATAATTTTGTCCGGTCCCAATATTTGACGGGCCACTTTCAATGGTAAGTCAGACTGACCGAGGTGAATACCCTCCGCGTTCAGGGCGAGCGCGAGATCTATACGATCATTTACAATTAATGGCACATTGTGCTCAATTAGCAGTTCCCTGATTTCGATACCTTTGAGATAGAAATCCTTTGAGGCTAAATGCTTTTCCCGAAGTTGAACGGCAGAAATTCCTCCGCTGATTGCAGCTTCAATGATTTCCAGATCGGATCTTCCCCGTGAGAGAAAAGTGTCCGTAACAAGATAAACGTCCCAGGATTTTATATCTATCATGCAGTATCGATCCTTACATGTTCCACTAGATCTTCAGACGAAATATTGTGCAATTCATCCAGCATCCTAATCCAGAATGATCCGGGACCGGAAGATACAGCCGAGGCTTTCTCCGCAACCACTTTGAAATAACCTAGAGCTCCTGCCGTAGCGAAAAGAGGATCTTCCTCAACAGCCAGAAACGCTCCAACGATGACGCTGGCGGCGCAACCTGTTCCTGTAACGCGAGCCGTTATTGGTGATCCACCAGTGATGATCAGTGACCGCTTTCCATCGGTCACGAAATCTATAGCTCCAGTAACAGCAATAACGTTACCCAGGGAGTTGGCAAGGACAATGGAGGATTCCATAGCGTCTTCAGTGGAATTGATTGAGTCGACTCCTCGAGTTTTTGATCCGACTCGAGCAATAGAAAGGATTTCTGAAGCGTTTCCCCTAATCACAGTTGGGGTTAAAAACCGTGCAATATTGCAGGCTGTTTTTGTCCTTAGTTGAGTTGCGCCGGAGCCTACCGGGTCCAGCACAAAAGGCTTC
>JAJYDQ010000013.1 GCA_021777225.1 Deltaproteobacteria bacterium | reverse complement strand
ATATGCGGTTCACAACCATAAAAGGCGCCGAGATCGATTTACGCCAACTTGAAGGGAAAGTTGTCATTTTGAGTTTTTGGACGGTTGAAACTGCTCAGTGGCCTAGTCAGATGCGGTCTCTCGAAAAATTGCAGTCCAAACACCGTAATGATGGCCTTGAAATTGTGGCGCTCAATTTGCTGGATTCTGTCGACAAGATCAAGACATTCCTCAATGCTAATCCAGCCACCAGTGTTCAGGTCGCTTACGACCCGGACAATTCTCTGTCTGTGAGCCGTAGGAGTTTTTCAGGCGACGTTTCAGCCATTTTTGTGACGGATCGAAATTCAGTCGCAATTTATGAAATTCCAGAATATCCGACCAGCTATCTTATCGACAAAAATGGGCGAGCGCTCGGTTTCTTCGTTGGGGTGACAGATTGGGGCTCCATCGGGTTGGACAATGTCATTGCGGCACTTTTAAAAACCAGAAGAGTTGAAATGACAGAAGAATATGGCCCGTTTCAAACTGACGCCCGGCAAGGCCTCACGTCGCCGCCGCAAGCCCCGGTAATCGGAGGCCCTACAAAGAGAGGCCCTGTCCAGGCGCCTTTGGGACCTCAAGCCCCTATACCCGTCCCTGATTTAGAAGCTCCAAAGATGGATGTGAAATCTTTGCCATTTCAGTCACCGCGTGAGATGTCAACGACTCCGTCCCAAAAACCCGAAAGAGCCACAAGTTCGGAAACAGAGGTTAAGACAAAACGTAGCCCTTCTTCCAAACAGGAAACCGGCTCAGCAGTTTCTAAACCCCGGACTCCCAAAAGGATCGGAGCAACAAAATCTTCAACCGGTGAAGCGCGCGTTCGCAGGACTCCTGCATTGCATAAGGCGCCTTCCGGCGATCCATTTGTCTCATCCGGAGGTCGACCAGCGCTTCCCCTTGCCAGATCCAAGGCCCTTTTGCATCAGAAGCCCGGTGGCAAAGAAGAGGCTGCAGGTAAAACACCAGGTCTTCTACCCGCCGCTAAGCCCTATTATCCACAAGGAAAGAGTCCGGTTCCAGTGGAACTGGGCTCTGCGAGCAGGAATCCTGCCAATGTTTCAGGACTTGGAAATGCGGCGTCCGAACAATATTCAGGATATCCACCCAAGGGCGGTTCAGATTTGCCGGCGGCTCAACCCTTGACCGAACGAAACCAAATCGGTGGATCAATACTCGATTCTTTTGGTGTCGCCCATAAGACCGAATCTCAGGTTCAGCCCTTCCAGCCTAAGCAGGAGCCTGCCCAAAATCAGCCCAATAATGTTTTCCAACAAATCGGTCAGGACCTTCTATCGCTTGGAGAAGGTATCAGTGGCGCTTTTTCCAAGATTACCGGATCGCGTTAGACGTCCATACATCATTCCTCGATTCCACATTTGACGAGACCCTTTTCATCTACATTGATTGTTGCTAAATTGTATGCATATAACCGATCTGTTCTCAGAATTTTTTTGTCCGGCATGAAGGATTTCGGAATCGGGTTTGACTATTATCTCAATAACCAATTTAAAAAACGGCTTTAGGTTCTTTCTTTCGCGCTTGCTACCACTTGCTTTGAGTTTTTTCTTATCTTGTTGCGCGTCGACAAACAACATAGTCTCCGAGTCCGACATCCACTCGCTGCTAAAGATTGTGGAGAAAAAAGCTTATGTTGTGGGACAGTTCGAGGCCAAATTTCACAAGATCAGACAATCCAATCTTTTTAATCATGACGCTTGTGTTGACGGTCGGTTGATTTTTCAGAAACCGGGTCGATTTGAGCTGAAACTTACCGGAGATGTTAATCTCCAAATCTTGTCCAATGGTGAATTTGTTGCGCTCATACATGATAATCGCGACCTGGAATTTTTCAAAGCCGATGGAGAAGGAGACGTTTCAAGGTTCGCTGATCCAATGATGCTACTGGTAAATTGCCTCAGCAACGGAGATACATCCAGGTTCGCCAGGATGCGGCAAAAACAGCACAATGACTCCACTGTCCTTGAAATTGATCCTGGTGATTTAAGTGAATTTGAGGCGATTAGGGAAGTAAAGGTCAAGTTCTCGGACCAAGGAACTATTCAATCCATTTTGATGTTCTTCAGGAATGGAAACGTTGAAAAGACCGTGTTTGATTCTTGGTCGCTCTTGAAACAGGATGATCCTAAAATTCAGAGAATGAACAGGCGGATAGAAAAGATTTTGGCTATGGCGGATTCAAATCTACTTAAAGGTGTTTACAAGTTGAAACCCGATGAAATCTTGGTTACCGATGAAGCAGCCAAACAGCCACTCACATCAAGCCTGGAATCCAAGAAAGAAAGTATGTCCGAATAGGGATTCTGTTTTTAATTTTAATTTCGTTTTATTGGCCTGGATCCCGGGGGTTTTAGATGTTTCTTTGTAACGAAAGCGTAGGCGGTCAAAGGTGAAACTATTATCAAGACCAAAGTGCAAATGGCGGCGCTCAGGACAACAACAGGAATCATGGCGAACAAGAACCAGATGGTTCTAATTTTCTCGGCCCTTTTTTCCCACGGTACAGACATTGGTTCGATAATTTTATTTCACACTGTGAATGTCGAGAGGTATGTGGAACCCGTTGCTGGTTTCAAGAGTCCCTGACATTTTTCCATCAGCCACCACCTTACCTGTGAATTTGTGACCTGTGTAATGGGCCGCCTGAACATCAATGCCATTGACTGTTCCATTAAAATGCCACGTAGACTTGTGTCCAAAAGGATCATAAAGATACGCCACTCCAGAAAGTTTTTTTCCTTTCTGCTCTGCCACAGCCTTGACCTTATGACCCATAACTGAGGCTTCCCACCTGCCGGATACATTGGCGGCGGCCGCAGTTTGAATACAAAAAAACCAGAACAACAGCGAAAACGCAAAAGCGCGTTTTATATTCATTAGTAAGTCCTCTAATTAAATCTAATACTTGACCATTTTACAATATTTGAACGAAACTCGTTTAGGGAACATCCAGTCTAATTCTCCCTGTGAGTCCCCTAACGGATTGTCCGGCTAATTTCTTTGCCCTGCTAGGATCTCCTATTACCAAGACTGCAAATTCTCCACAATCTGATCTTGCGATTATTAGATCAGGTTTCAATTGAGTAATCTTTCCATCCTTGTCCACTTCTACTGAGGCCTTTGCCAAATAATCCACATAATGACAATCTTTCTCTTCTATTGCAAACAAAGCCATTTGAGCAAGACTTAAAAGAAAATGTCGATCAGGATATGACATTCCCTCTTTATAAAAGACTTCTAAAACCCCTCCAGGTTCCATAGCCATAACTATCTCCTGATTTCTCGCAAACAAATGATTAATTGGACTGGGAGTTATGACCAGTTTCATAAATTAACCCGAGATGTGGAATGACTTTGCAAATCTCCCCGGAGATCAGTTTCCATTTTTCGTCTTGGGTGATGTCGACTGCCGGTAGATTTCCGCAAGGATTATGGATGTGGCGTTTGACACGTTCAGTGAGCCGACAGGACCCGTTATGGGAATTTTAACCATGACGTCACAATTTTCCTTTACCAGTCGGCGCAATCCTGCGCCTTCAGCGCCCATAACCAGCACAATCTTCCCGGAGAAGTCCGCTTCGAAGTGGCTTGTTCCCGAGACAGAGTCAGCTCCATATACCCAACAGCCAATATCTTTTAGGCTCTCTATACTTCGATTAAGATTCGTTACGCGACAAATTTTCACATGCGCAGCGGAGCCTGCAGAAGCCTTCTCAGCCGATGGAGTTACCGAAACAGCTCTATCCCTGGAAAGAATCACCAGATCCACCCCAAAACAGCATGCGCTTCTCAGAACATTGCCAAGATTGTTCGGGTCCTGAACCTGATCCAGTATCAGGATGGAGAAACGTTCAGTTTTCTTTAGTTTCGAAACTTCAGTCTCAAAATCATCATAAGGAAAAGCACCTACACGGGCAGCGATTCCCTGATTCTTCGCGTCACGGGTTAACGAATCAAGTTCAACTCCTGACATGTAGCGCAATTTGAGGTGTGCGCTTTCAAATGCCTGCCCGAGGCGTTTCTCTGCGTCTGATCCTTTTACAAGGAAAATTTCGTGAACTTTTCTTCGGCCTGCCTTGATGGTTTCCACCACCGGATGTGTACCATAAATGATGGTCCGTCCGGTGTCGTCTTTATGAATCTTGCTCAATCGTTCTTTATTTCTACTTTGACATCACTTTTGTGCTTTGGCACGTAAGACGCCGGTTGAACTCCTCCCACCTTACCAGAGGCTATTTCCCTAAGGGACATGACCACTTCGCGGTTATCTCTGGTCCTCACTAGAAGTGGAGCGCCCCTTTTCAATTCCTTGGTTCTCTTGGAAGCAAGGACAACAAGGGCGAACCTGTTTTCCACCTTATCGAGACAATCTTCTACAGTTACTCTAGCCATTATTTACACCTTTTCGAATGCTTGTAGCTTATTCTATGTTTTGTGTCTGTTCTCGTATTTTTTCGACTTCAGTCTTAATGTGGACCACTTGGGCTGAAATGTCGGTTGAAGCTGATTTGGAACCCAGAGTGTTAACTTCCCTATGAAGTTCCTGTAAAAGGAAGTCCAGTTTTCTACCCAACGGTGATCCCTCTTTTCCAAAAGCGAGGAACTGTTCAACGTGGCTTTTCAGTCTCGTAAGTTCCTCACTGACGTCGGATCGTTCGGCAATCAACGCAAGTTCTTGTAGCATCCTGTCGTCATCGATCTCCAAGCCACCTGTCATTTCCCGAACTTTCTTTTCGAGTCTGACACGCGCCTCTGAGGAAATTTGATCTACAAGTGGTGTAATGAGATCAATCGTTTCACTGATGGAAATCAGATGCGTCTCGATATCTTTCCATAAGGCGAAACCTTCTGTTTTTCTCATTTCATCCAACGCAACCAAAGCATGTGTGACGCTGTTCTCCACAAGATTCCATTCTTGTTCTAACCCCTCTACGTTGTCTGAAGAAGACACTATCTCCTTGAGGGTGAGCATATCCGAAACAGTTATTTCGCCGGCTAGGCCATAACGATCTTTCAATTCCATCAAACATTTGTGATAACGGTCCGCAAGTTCATGGTCCAACGAAAGTTCGGTCAGTGGCCCTTTGGCTCCCGAGCGGGTAACCGTGATCTCAAATTTGCCCCTATTGATTTTGTCTGAAACAATCTTCCGGATCTGTGGTTCGAAACAGCTATATGTTTTGGGAAGCCTTATAAACATATCAAGAAATCTATGGTTGACAGCCCTGATTTCCGTTACAACTTCGACATCACCAGTAATTTGGCTCCCACGGCCAAATCCTGTCATGCTTTTTATAGATTGTTCATTCAAAAGACTGTTTCTCCAGTTTCTGCTTGTACATTTCTCTAATTTGGTTCAGAATGTTTATAAGTATCGAATCCGAATAATCTGGATAGGTCCATTCGAGTGATCGATAACTTGCACGACGAAAAATAAGGGTCAAATCAGCGAAAATCCCATCCCTAAGATAGATCCTATGAGCGTTGTTCTTGCCAGTCGCCAACACAAAGTTTCCAAGAGTCATCAAGCCCGGGTCCAGATTAAACCGTCTTCGCCCTTCTGCGGTCGCGAATTTTCGTTCGATCCCGTTAGTCGACAGTTTGATCTCAGCCAAACTTGCAGGATCAACAAGTTTCTGAGCCGTTACAATCCAGCGCTTTATTCCTACGCCAAGCTCTATATCATAATACGTCGTGAAATCGAACCGAAGTGGTCCAAAAACATTTTCAACAGGCCCAAACAACGTTTCGAGATTTTCACTCAATGTGTCAAGCGGATTTTCCTGAGCGCTTAAAAGGCTAATCACTAATTGCGCGGGATCAGGGTCCTGAGGAACACTCAAATTTGTTACCTTTCAATCTATCCAGTTTTAGAATAGACGCACGAAAGCTATACCTTTCTAATTTTTTCTTCTTCTTCTTCAGAAGTTTTGCACTCTATGCAGTGGGTGGTAACCGGTCTGGCTTCGAGTCGCTTAAAGTCGATAGGTTCACCACAAATTTCGCAAAAACCAAAACTTTCGTCTTCGATTTTCGTAAGGGCCTTTTTTATTTTGTTAATCAATTTTCTCTCTCGATCACGAATCCTGAGTTCAAAATTTCGGTCAGATTCAAGGGAGGCTCTATCTGTTGGATCCGGAAAAGTTGTTTTCCCGTCTCCTTCAGTCATATCATCCACTGTACGTCCAGCCCCACGCACCAATTCGTCTAGCTGTCGTTGAAGAATCCCCCTGAAATATTCGAGGTCTTCCTTTTCCAATTTCATAACTCCCTCCGTCACTTCGTCCCTATTGAATTTTTCGGGACAAACCAGGTCTCTCTGTTTCCGGTCGAATCACAAACCGGACAAACAATTGTAAGCCGAGCGACCCAAACGCGCAGCTCCGGCAGTTGGTTTCTAGTTAAGAAACAAAACGAATCTGTCCTTTCCCAAGCAAATCATGTAGATGTATTATCCCTAACCACTCGCCATCGCTATTCGTTACAGCTAAGGCTGTAATCAACTTGCTCTCCATGATTTCCAACGCTTCGGCTGCGGTCCTGTCCGATGAGATACTCAGGGGCCCCTTAGTCATAAGAAATTGCGCCTCTTGCTCAAATAGGTTGGTTCCATTTGCCAAAGCCCGCCTCAGATCACCATCCGTAATTATGCCCACTACCCTGTTTTCAGACGTAACCATTGTTAATCCAAGGTTTTTTTCATTTATGGATTGGACTATCTCGCCTATTTTAGCCGATGGAGGCACTTGTGGCACAGTGAAGCTTTCCAGTGTCATATCTTCAACTTTCAAATTCAATCTTTCTCCCAAGCTGCCCGCCGGGTGACTCCTTAGGAAATCCTCCTTGTTAAAGCCTCGCCGAACCATCAGGGCCACAGCCAAAGCGTCACCCAGGGCCAGAGTAGCTGTGGTGGAGGCTGTAGGCGCCATGTTAAGAGGGCACGCTTCCTTTTTTACTCTACAATCCAAGGTCACCTGCGCCATACGACCAAGAGTTGACGATCTATTACCCGTGAGGGCCACGATTCGGGTGCCCCAATTTCTTACCGTAGCCGCTAGCGAAGTTATTTCTGTTGTTTCACCACTATTTGAAATAGCAATTAGAGCGTCATCACGCCCCACAATCCCGACATCTCCGTGCAAACCCTCCACCGGATGAACAAAAATTGCCGGTGAACCGGTGCTGGTAAACGTGGCTGCAATCTTTCTTCCGATGATGCCGGATTTCCCGACACCCGTGACTATAATTCGCCCTCTAAGCGAATAAAGAAGGTCTACAACTGTTTCGAAGTTTTCATCGAGTCTAGATATTACAGACCTAATTCCTTCGATTTCAATTTCCAGGGCCTCCCTTGCAATGTCCAAAGTTGATTTAGTCACGTCACATGCTCCTGACAAGAGCATCAGACACTTCTTCTACTATATTCTGGACGAGTTCGAGATCCTCTCCTTCAACCATGACACGGCATAGTGGTTGAGTTCCGGAATATCGGACAAGTATTCGTCCCGATTCTCCCAAGCGTCTCTGACAATCCCTAATCACATTGCGCACCATTGGAACTTCTTCAAAATTTTTCTTACAGCTTATAGGCAAATTTCTAAGAATTTGAGGAAATTTCTTTATCCACCCTGTTAGTTCCGACAGAGGCTTAGACGTACGCTTCATGATCGAACCAACCTGTAGGGCTGAGAGTATTCCATCACCTGTGGTCGAATGGTCGAAGAAAACTAGGTGACCTGATTGCTCTCCACCAAAATTGTATCCATCAGTAAGCATTTTCTCAACGACATTACGATCACCAACCTGGGTCCTCACAACGAGGATACCTCGATTTTTCATGGAAATTTCGAGCCCGACATTACTCATTACCGTAGCGACAAGGGTGTCTCGTTTGAGCAGACCTCTTTCGAACATGTCGACAGCGACCATCCCCATTATTTGATCACCATCGACTACATTACCTTTCTCGTCGGCAAATATGGACCGATCACTATCACCGTCAAGGGCAACCCCAAAACTCGCCCCGTTTTCAAGGACTACTTTAGACATCCTTTCTGGATGCAAAGACCCACAGTCGAGATTGATGTTTTTTCCATCAGGATGCGTCGACAGGGAAATGACCTCGGCTCCCAATTCCTGAAACACCTTCGGAGCGGCTTTGAAGCCGGCTCCATTAGCGCAGTCGACGACGATCTTCAATCCTTTAAGGCCTGAGGCGCCTCTCGGGAGGCTGTTTTTCAAAAAGACCAGGTAACGCCCCAAGGCGTCTTCCAATTTTAAGACTTGTCCTAAATGAGTTTTATTCGATAGGGTCTGCCCTATTGTTTCAGAAGCCAGAAGGCTTTCGATGGCAAGTTCTTGCTCATCGTCAAGTTTGAGCCCCCGGTTGTCGAAAAACTTGATCCCATTGTCTTCAAATGGGTTGTGGGAAGCCGATATCACAGCGCCTGCGTCGCACATCATATCAGTGGTTAGAAAGGCCACCGCAGGCGTGGGCATGTCCCCAACCAGCACGACGTCGGTTCCCATGGAGCAAATACCCGCGGCCAAGGCCATCTCCAGCATGTGACCGGATAGACGGGTATCCCTGCCTATCAAGATCCTCCTGCAATTTTTGGCTACGGATTGATCAACTATTTTGGCTACGGCTTTGCCAAGTTTTAAAACTGTCTCAGCGGTAATAGGCTCTTGGTTGGCCACGCCTCTTACACCATCGGTTCCAAAAAAACGTTTGCTCATAACCGATATCCACTTTCATCAACGTTTTTACGATTCTCAACAACGTGATTCACCGGCGCGGCTCCGCATGACATTTCAAAATGTGAAAATGATTTTTTTGGCTTGCTGTAATGTATCTGGCGTTTGGGTAAACTCATAACTTTTCATTATAAGAATTATACCAGCTTTTTTCAACATTTTAATCTTAACAACTACATATGACGATCTATCTTATGATATAAGTTCAATATGGGTAGAAAAAGAAAAAAAATTGTCGCATTAGTTGGGCGACCAAACGTAGGAAAATCCACTCTTTTCAATCGATTGGCAGGTTCCAGGAAAGCCATTGTGGATGATACCCCAGGACTTACCAGGGACAGAAACTACGCGGACGCAACTATCGACGACAAGTCTTTCACAATAGTTGATACTGGAGGGTTTGAACCCCGAACAGATGACGACGTGCTGGCCCAAATGAGAACTCAGACTATGGTGGCCGTAGAACAAGCCGATGTCATCATATTCATGGGTGACGGCAAGGTAGGGCTTACACCATCAGATAAGGAAATTGTACGCATATTACAGAAGACTGACAAAAAGGTATTCTATGTTGTCAACAAGATCGATTCAGAAAAGTCAGAATCAAACTATGTTGACTTTTTTCAGCTTGGTGTTGAATCAATCTACGCGATGAGCGCAAAGACCCGTTACGGTTTGCGTGACTTCCTGGATGTCCTGATTGCCGAAATCGATCCAGACCTGGCTGATCCAGTCCAAGAAACCCTTTCCGAAGTGGTTGTTCCGCGCGTTGCCGTTGTTGGAAGGCCAAACGTGGGGAAATCAACCTTGATAAACTTACTCGTGGGGGAAGAACGCCTCGTCGCCAACCCTACCCCAGGCACAACGCGCGATTCTATCGACACCATAGTTAAACGAAACGGTAAAGAGTATCTTTTCATTGATACCGCCGGCGTCAGACGACGGGCTCGGATAACAGACCGCGTGGAAACTTATAGCGTGCAAAAAGCCTTCAGAAGTATTGATCGCTCGGATGTCGCTTTGGTCATGCTCGACGCTCAGGAAATTGTAACCGATCAGGATGCCCGAATCGCGGGTTATGCCCATGACAGGAATCGTTGCGTTATTTTGGCGCTAAACAAATGGGACGCGATTTACAAGGACCCCAAAACTTTTGACTCCTGTGTGAGCGAGATTCGCAGATGCTTGAAATTTCTAGACTTTGCGCCTATAGTATCGATTTCCGCACTTCACGGGACCCGATGTGTCAAAGTTTTTGATCTTATTGACGACATCTTCGAAAAATTTAGAAAACGGGTTTCAACAGCAACACTGAACAAATTCCTTGAAACAGTCTTAGCCCAGCACCCACCAGGAATGTTTCATCGATCCAAGAAAGTTAAGATTTATTATGTTACTCAGGGCCGTGTGGCCCCTCCTGTTTTTACTTTCTTTTGCAATTACCCCGAGGCTATACATTTTTCTTATAGGAGATTCCTTGAAAATCGTCTCAGAGAATATTTCGATTTTGGTGGATCTCCCTTGAAACTCGTATTCAAAAAAAGGGTCGGAAAGACCCATGATTGATAAAATTCTTTTTTGCTTTACTAAAAAATTCTTATCTAGAAACCTGGAGTATGGATCGCACTGACAAGCGGATAGTTCGTTTCGGCGAAATTATGGACATGGTCAAGTCCTATTACCCGGACGCTGACCTTGATCTAATTCGAGCGGCTTATGTTTATTCTGCCAGAGTTCACCAAGGCCAAACAAGAATGTCTGGTGAGCCCTATCTTACCCACCCAGTCGCCGTGGCTGCAATTCTCGCCCAGATGAAACTCGATGAAGCTTCGGTTGCGACGGGCCTACTGCATGATACCGTTGAAGATACCCTCACCACATTTGAAGACATTGAGCGTTATTTTGGGACAGAAATTGCCACTCTGGTAGATGGCGTCACAAAAATCAGCAAAATCGCCTTCCAGTCCAAAGAAGAACGGCAAGCCGAAAATTTCCGGAAAATGATCCTTGCCATGAGCCGGGATATTAGAGTGCTCCTCGTTAAACTGGCTGACCGTCTTCACAACATGCGAACTCTATCTCATATGCCGCGGGAAGCGCAGATAAGAATATCCCGTGAAACTATGGAAATCTATTCTCCTCTGGCGGCCCGTCTGGGAATTTTCTGGATGAGGACCACACTTGAGGATCTCGCCTTTGAATACCTCGAACCGGATCGATACGAATTCATACAAAAGCGACTTGAAGAATCCGTTGAGGAAAGAGAAGAATATGTCAACAAAGTTCTCAACATAATCGGCGAGAAGCTTGAAAAAGAAAATATTAGGGCCATTACCAAGGGAAGAAACAAGGACATATGCAGCATTCACAGGAAGATGCTGTCACAAAAACTCGAATTTGACCAGTTGCACGACCTTACAGCGTTCCGAATAATTCTGGATTCGGTCAGTGAATGTTATACCGTGCTGGGATTAATCCACGCCTTGTGGAGGCCAGTTCCCGGAAGATTCAAAGATTATCTCGCGATGCCCAAAAGCAATGGCTACCAGTCTCTTCATACGACGGTTATCGGCCCAGAAGGCCATAGGATCGAAATCCAGATCAGGACTCACGAAATGGACCTGATAGCTGAAGAAGGCATAGCGGCTCACTGGTCCTACAAGGAAGGCAGATCTGTTACACCGGAGGACGCCAGGGTCGTAAATTGGTTGCGTCAGATGATGGAGTGGCAGCAAGATCTTGAGGATCCCAGAGAATTCCTTGAAAATGTTAGAGTCGACCTGTACCCGGATGAAGTTTATGTATTTACACCCAAGGGTGATGTCAAAGAATTTCCGAGAGGCTCGTCCCCTTTGGATTTCGCATACTCCATACACACTGAGGTTGGAAATTGTTGCATCGGCGCTAGGGTAAACGGGAAAATGGTGTCCCTGAAATACGAGTTGGTCACGGGAGACACTGTTGAAATCATTACATCAGCGCACCAAAAACCCGGAAAAGATTGGCTGAAACACGTAAAGACGGGAAGAGCAAGAACCAAGATCCGCCATTATCTAATGAGCCAGGAGCGCGAGACGGCCATCGAAATCGGTAGAGATTCTGTTGAACGGGAGCTTCGGCGGTGGAAAATTGATCTAAATCGCGTCGAAAAGGATGGAGGGATCCTGAAGATTGCTCAGGAGTTTAATTTCAGGACAGAACTTGAACTCTACGTGGCAATCGGCCATGGCCGCCAATCAGCCAAGGCTATCGTCACCAGGTTAGTTCCGCAAAGCGAACGAGAACAGCAAAAGGTTCTATCCTTAGAGGAGAAACTTAAAAAACCCAAGAGACCGGTCGGAAAAAGTGGAGTTAAGGTTCAGGGGCTTTCGGAGATGCTGGTTAATTTCGCAAAATGTTGCAATCCTCTGCCTGGTGATCCAATACAAGGATTTATAACGCGTGGAAGAGGCGTGACGATTCACAAAATTGACTGCTTTAATCTCCCGGACGCTGACCCGCAGAGGATCGTAGAAGCTAGTTGGGATGATGATCAGACGCTTGTAAGAACCGTCAATATTGGATTAATCTCGGAAAACAGGCCCGGGATGCTGGCGGCAATAAGCGGCGTATTTACATCAAATGATTCAAACATTATTAAGGCAAATGTTGACTCTTTTGATGAAACCAACGCTCGAGGAACTTTCCTGGTAGGTGTCAGGAACGTTGAGCATTTGACCAGAATCATCAACGCCCTGAAGAAGGTTAAAGGTGTTCGGGAAGTTGAGCGACTGGGAACCGTCTGAGCATAAAATCACCAATCCCGCTCGATAACCGGTCCCCTCCCGCCTGGATAATTAAGGGGCTTTTTTGATGATGTTAGCCCTTATGCAGCGTGTACAAACTTTCGCCCTTCTCACGCGTCCGGAAGGCTCAATAATTCTTAACTTCTGAAGATTCGGTAAAGATATCTTTTTTGTTCGGTTGTGAGCGTGGCTTACATTATAGCCTCTCAGCGGCTTTTTGCCGCAAACTTCGCAAACTCTGGACATGTTCTTTCTCCTATATATGACACTTCATTTTGGACAAACTATTTTGACAATTCAACGAAAGCCATTCTTAACTGAAACAGGGTGTCATCTATAAGCTTCTTTTCCTGATCTGTAAGATTTCCTCTCGTTTTTGACTCCAATAGCGATATAAGATCAATTGTTTGACTGGCGCCTACCAGATCGGGTTCTATCGGTTCCTTCATCTCAGGACTTCTGACCAGTCCAAGTTGGAATACTGCCGTTTGCGCCAGGCTTGTGATTAATGTTGAGAACTCAACTGGCGCTTTTGGACCACGTTCTTTCTTTCTTGGTTCGTCCTTTGGCGCTTCCTGCTGTTTCTCCGGCCCTTGAGGCTGGTCGGACGTTCCTTCCGCTGAAAATCGTCTTTTATCACTAACTTTGAACCCTTGAGTTTCTTCGTTCTCGTAATCCGTCATTTTATCTCTCCTCTTTACGGAAGTAATTTGGGGAGTTCACGCTAAAACATAGTATGTTACAAAAAACAGGCTATCTTTTCAAGAAATTATTTCGGGGGCGTAAAGGATTGAGTTTCTCAAATTCTTCAACAAGTTTTCTGGATATGCCGTCAATCTTCTCTGGTAAAACGATATTGACTTTTACAAGAAAGTCTCCTCTAACTGGGTCCTTTAATGAAGGAAATCCCTTGCCTCTGAATCTGAAAGATGTCGTGTTCTGAACCCCAGAGGGAATCTTTAAAGCGACTTTTCCGTCCGGAGACGGTATTTCAATCCTGGCGCCAAGAAGAGCCTCGCCAAGAGTTACAGGGACACTCAACAAAATATCTTTACCTTCACGTCTAAAAAATATGTGATCTTTTACCGATAAGCTTAAGAAAAGGTCACCCGGTCTACCTCCTCGAACTGAAGGGCGTCCCTGCCCGCTGACTCTAATCCTGGAACCGTTATCCACACCAGCCGGAACATAGACTTCTAGTGTTTTGTAAGGAGTGGAAACAGATTTTTTTGTCCCATTGTAGGCTTCGAGAAAGGTTACCTCAAGATTTTGCTCAAGACGTGTCGCTTTGGCATTGTCTGCATTAGGTGATCTCATTCGATGAGAAGCCCCGAACATTTCGGAAAACCATTCCTCAGCCGGTGAAGGCCCTTTCCTGCCAAAGAAATCAGACGCATTAAAATTATTTCTTTGAAAACGGCTGGCTCCGAAAGCCGATCCATCTGTGAAAAATTGCTCAAACCCTGCTTTAGAAAACCCGCCCTGTCCAGACGCGTAAATATCGTACTCCTGTCGGCGATGTTTGTCGCTCAGAATTTCATACGCCTGGGATATCTCCTTAAAACGAGCCTCCGCCGTTTCACTCTCAGAATTGAGGTCAGGGTGATAACGTCGAGCCAACTTTCGATACGCTGATTTTATTTCAGCGTCGGTAGCGTTCTTCTGAACCCCTAGCGCCTTGTATGGGTCAATATTTTCCATCTACTCCAGTCAACCACAAAAAAAATGAGTTCAGACTGCGATGTCATTATCCAGAGTAATCAGTCCCTACATTCGATCCGAACGCATTGTTCAGGCTCTTGTTGTGACTTCGGAAGATAAAGATCAAGGATTCCATCTATGTATTTCGCCTTTACCTGATCGACGTCCACAGGCCCTGGAACATTGAAACTACGTTCAAAATAGCCTTCAACCCTTTCAATTGTGTGATACGCGGCGTAGTCTACTTCAGTCTGTTCCACTCTATGCCCCGAAATTACAAGCTTTCTTCCCATTAGTTCAATACTAATATTGTCTTTCCCGACGCCTGGTAACTCGGCCCTAAATATATATGCTTCGTTCGTTTCGAGAATGTCTACAGCGGGGAACCAACAGGTCCGCCTCTTTGACTGGGAGTCCTCCGAAGGCGAATCTCCGAATCGACTAACCCGCTCCTGGAAATTTAACAAGCCTCTCAAAGGGTCCCATTTTACAAGAGTCATTCCCGCGCCTCCGATGGAATAGTCTAACGTATTGATGTTATTAAATCAATTAACTCGTTTGAAGATTAAGTTTTTTTTTACATATAGTCAAGAGCAAACCACGTTCAATACTTTCAATCAGTGGCCTGTCGAATTTCGGTCGAACCTGTCACTTGTGAGTCTCCGGAGCCAGGTAGCCGGATTCCTGCAGCTTCCGCAATAATAAACGGCCTGACCCGGAAGGGACGGCGATGGAGTGCATCAATGGACGGCCATTTACCTTTGCCGGAAAAATCCCGGAATTAGGTTTAATTTTAGGATTCAGTTCAAGGATCAATCTCGGGGAGACTTTGACAAATTTAGCCACCTCTCCGATTGAAAGATCTTTGGTCAATTCAATGGAAGTGATGTTGTCATATGTCAGAGGCGCCGGATCGGCATACTTGAGTCCATACATGGACTTGTTCATTCCTATTATCTTTAATGCGGCCCATCTTCCGAGCATATCTTCAACACTGTTTGGCAATGGAATGTCCCAAACACTGGACGAGTTCCACTTTTCAATTAAATCCTTGGTTGTCTTCAATGACAGTGCGTAAGCGACTGAGGACATCAACCAGCCTGCCCCCAATTCCTGTTTGAGGTTCTTTATACGATAGGCGAAGCACCTCGTGGCCAAATGGATATCCAGCCGATCATCTCTCCAAGTGTCATCGTGCATTTCCGCTCCCTCACTGGAACTACACGGTCTGTCCAGACCCCATACTCCGACCGACGGATGAGAATTCAAAGACCGAATCGTCCCGGCTAATACGGGAGCCAACCAAGCAAAATCCAGAGGGATATCTTCTTTGGAAAATATTTCTTCAAAAATCCATGAATATTTCCGCTTTTCCTTTAACCATTCGCCCAATACACTACGAGCGTCAAACAGCAGGAAATTGATCTGGAACTCAACCCTGGCCCGTACATCGGGTCTGGTTATTGGAACTTTCTCGCCGCCGAGTTCAAAACCGTCGCCAAGCAACGAGTTGGGTATAGAAAAAGAAGGGCAGCCATCGGATGGAGTATTTGGCTTTGGAACAGGGGGAGACGCTGTATGACTCTGAGTGGGGGTCAAAAACAGGAATATAAATCCGAGAACCCAACAGATGACATTTCTGTTGAAACATTTTTTAGATATTGCCAATGGAACCGCTTTCGAACTCACTCGTCAAAAAATAATCACAGTTTCATTACTTCCCTGACTCAGACGGCTTAGTCTTTTCCAAATTATGGAGTTTCTCCTGAACAAGGACATTATGTGGATTGAGAGACAAAGACTTTTGATAGGCTTCCCGGGCCTCATCCAGCCGATTTCTGGCGGCAAGAACGTCTCCAAGGTGTTCGGCTATGATGGGATCACCTTTCACCTTTTGACTCGCCTTCTCCAAGTATTTGAGGGCCTCATCAACCTTGCCCGCCTTGAACAGTACCCACGCCAGTGAGTCGGCTATGTATCCATCGTCAGGCTTGATTTCCAAGGCCTTCCTAACCAGTTTCTCGGCGCGTTCCATGTCCTTGCCCATAATAGCCAGAGTATATCCAATAAAATTCATTGCGCTCGCGTCATCGGGTTTCTCTTTCAGGATCTTTTCCATCGTTGCCAGACTCAACGTGCGCATCGCACTCTTTTCATAAGAATTTCCCAAGGAGTACATAAGTTTGACATTGTCTGGAGCAAAACTAAGGCCCTTGTTGTACTCATTTATAGCCTCGGTGTATCGATATAATTCCTCCAGAATAGATCCTTTTATGTGAAAAATCTCTGGGTCTTTGGGTTCCACTTCGATCGCCTCATCAATGTATTTGAGGGATTTGGCAAAATCCTTCATGTTGAGGAACATTAAAGTGAGGACAACCCTTGAATTAATGTAAGAAGGCTGACCTTTCTCAATCCTGTTGAATTCCTTTTCCGCCTCATCCGGTTTCCCCTGCTCTCTTAAGACACGGCCCAGATGAAATCTAACCTGGTCCCAACCAGGCTTGGTTTCCAAAATTTTGTCGAAAAGCTGTCTCGCCTTGTCAAATTGTTTCTGTTCAGCAAGCAGTAACGCCATTTTGATTTGTATCCCAAGATTGGACGGCGCCAACTTGGATAACTCTTCCAAAGTTTGATAGGACTCACCGTATTTCTTTTGGCTTGCCAGGACCTGCGCCAGGTTCAGTCTGGCGGCAAGATTGAAATGATCTAGCGCTAAAGCCTTTCTGTAGCTTTCCTCAGCTTTTGCAAACTGTTTCTGAATCGCGTAAATTCCGCCCAGTTCGACGTAGGCCTGAGCAGCGCTCTCTCCTCGTCGTTCGACAAGACTGTTGAAAATGTCAATCGCTTTGTCATACTGCTCATCTTCGATATACACTTTACCAAGATAGAAATAGCCCTCTTTCTCGTCCGGAAAACGCTCAATCATGCGGTTGAAGGTCTTTTCAGACTCTTTCAACATTCTGTGAGACGCCTGTAAAGACCCCAAAAACACATACAGGTCACGATCATCAGGCTTAAGGTCTAGGGCGCGGTGATAGGCTTCAATGGCTTTGTTGGAATCTCCAGTAACCGTGTAAATTTTCCCCAATATTGTGTAGGCTTCCGAAGATTTGGGGTTCAACGTAACAGCATTCTTAGCCATTACTATGGCATCCGCTATCTTTCGATTCCTTGCAAGAATAGCCGCAATCCTCATGTGCAGATAGGATGAACCAGGATCGAGGTCCAGGGCGCGTTTAAAATAATTCAACATTCCGTCATTATCACCCAAAGATTCGGACTCTTCTCCCATCAGGAAGAACAGCCCCGGGTCCTTGTCCATGTCCGGCGCGAGAATGGTTTTCTTGTGTCCTGTGTCGTCAACCCCTATCAAGGCCATACAAGCCGAGCAACAAAACAGAACAACAAGTAAACTCGAAGAAAAACAGCAGGCGTAAGAGGTCTTTTTTGTCATATATTCCTCAGTGTAATCATCAGCATAACACACATTCCATTCAGGAGACTTCACCATTGCGTATGTTGCTTATAGCCGTTTTGTAAGGTGGTTTACCGAATACAGCGCTTCCAGCCACAAGTACGTCTGCTCCAGCTCGAGTCAACTCAGAAGAGTTTTTCGGCCCCACTCCACCGTCTACTTCAAGTAGAATATCATAGCCGGATTCATCAATCATTTTTCTAATCGCCTTAATTTTGGAAAACATGGTTGGGATGAAAGATTGACCCCCAAATCCAGGGTTAACTGTCATGACCATCACAACATCCAGTTCGGCAAGCACGTTTTCGATAGCACATATGCAGGTCGAAGGATTCAGGGCGACTCCCGCCTTCATCCCTGAATCACGTATCTCTCCGAGCGCTCTATGCAGATGTACACAGGCCTCGGGATGAATGCTCAGAATATCTGCTCCAGCCGACCGGAAATCTTTGATGTATCGATCGGGCGTCGCTATCATAAGATGAACGTCAAGAGGAACCTTAGCGCAGTGTTTCACTGCCTCAACAACCAGTGGCCCAATCGTGATATTGGGGACAAAGTTTCCATCCATGACATCCAAATGTAACCAATCCGCTCCAGCCTCCTCAACAGCCTCAATCTGTTCTCCAAGACGGGAAAAATCTGCGGACAACAAAGATGGAGCAATAAGAACATCAGATCTACTACTCATAAAACTTCTCCCAAATTATTTGCGCCTTAGCGTTTTAAAGCTCCACTCCCTCAATTTGATAGCCGCATTTAGGGCATCGGCCTTCTTTAAGAGCGTACTTCTGAATAGTGTAACCAGCTCGATCTATCAACATATAGGAACAACCGGGACAATATGTTTTTTCTCCGGGTTCCCAAGGTAAATTGCCGGTGTAGACATAGTAAAGGCCCTCATCCAGGCCAATTTGACGAACACTTCGCAGAACTGAGGCGTCTGTTGGCGGCAAGCCGAGTTCCTTGTAGCGCGGAAAAAACCTGCTCACGTGCCATGGGGTCTCTCTGCCAAGTTCGTTTTTTATGAAACCGGCTATCCCCCTGATTTCAGAGGTGTCATCGTTTAAACCGGGAATCAGCAAAGTGGTTACCTCCAACCATATCCCCATGCCCTTAATGTATTTTAGAGAGTCCAAAACCCCTTTGAGACGTCCATTACAATATTTTGTATAGAAACTATCGTTAAAAGCCTTGAGATCAACGTTCGCCCCATCAATCAAACCCCTGGCGTCGTCCAACATCTCCCGACTCATGTACCCGTTGGTAACAAAAACATTCAGCAGTCCGGCTTTTTTGGCCAGGATCATGGTGTCCCGCGCCAACTCGTAATAAACTGTCGGCTCCGTATAAGTGTACGCGACGCTTTCACATCCGGATTCAAGGGCCATGGAGACCAGTTGCTTAGCAGTATAATTTATTCCAGAGATTTCGCCGGTCTCGTTAGGTGGTTGCGATATGGAATAATTCTGACAAAATGTGCACCTGAAATTGCACCCCATAGTGGCTATCGAAAATGATTTGGTACCTGGAGCAAAATGAAAAAACGGTTTCTTTTCTATGGGGTCAACATTGGTTGACACTATCTTGTCGTAAACCAAGCTAAAAAGAGTCCCTCCCCTATTTGCGCGAACTCCGCAAAAACCCCGTTCACCATCCTCGATTTTGCAATTTTGACGGCACAGTTTACACCGAACCGCGTTTGAACCTGTCTTTTCGTAAAGCGCCGCTTCAATCATCGTTTAAAGTCCTCTAATCTTTTTGACAATCGAGGTATCAGGTTTTCAAAACCACCATTTGACATCACTATCACAACATCTTCAGGCCTAAGACACAATGCCACAAAATCAACGATAGCACTAACGTCGGGAAACGCTCGAGCCATTTTACCACGAGCTGTAAGATCATCAGCTAGCTGACCGGAGCTGAACAGATCTCCGTCAGGCGCTTTCCAGGGATCAGGTGGCTCACGTAAGGCTATGACGTCTGCAGGCAAAAAAGATTCAACATACTCTTCCTGAAATATTGATCGGCGACTGGTGTTCGTCCTCGGTTCAAAAATGGCAACCAGCCTTTTTTGAGGAAATCTGAGACGAAAACCCGCCAGCGTTTCGCGGACCTCTGAAGGATGATGAGCAAAATCATCGATTAGTGTGATATTTGAATTTACATTTGAAACTTGTTGCCTTCTGGCTACTCCTTTAAATAAAGTCAATGAATTCAGTGCCTTCTGCGGATCAATCCCAATCTTTCCGACAGCCGCGACCGCAGCTAGAGCGTTTAAAACATTGTGACGCCCTATCACAGGTAACAGACCAGTAGCGATAACATCGGAGCCTTTTGTAAAGGTTGCATAAATTCCTGCTCCCGTATCGAACATTTCTGTCACATTCCAATGTGATTCAGCGCTAAGCCCATATGTTTCCGCCCGGAAATTATTTACCCTGAGGATGTCTCGTACAACTGGATCGTCGTTGCAGGCCAGTATTAACCCATTTTCCGGGACAAGACGCAGGAATTTCTCGAATTCCTCTCGAACGTGGGTAAGGTCTTTGTAAATGTCTGCATGGTCGAACTCACATGATGTCACAATCCCTACAAACGGTTTGTAATGGAGGAATTTCGGACGCTTGTCAAAGAACGCCGAGTCGTATTCGTCTCCTTCAATTACGAAAAGTTCCCCCTTCCCGAGCCGGGAACTAGTATCAAAGTTTGCAGGCAACCCTCCAATCATGAACCCCGGGTCCATTTCCTGATCATACAACACCCACGATATCATGGAAGTCAGTGTCGTCTTCCCATGAGAGCCTGCAGCTACGACACAAAGCTTGTCATCGAGAAAGTATTTTTCAATGGCGCCTGGCATGGATGTGAAGGGAATCTCCGCGTCAAGCGCCGCCCGGGCCTCATTGTTATCGGACTTTATGACGTTGCCAATCACCACCAAATCAGGACGCGGAGATAGATTAGCGGAGGAGTATCCCTGACGTATGTTTACGCCCAGACGCGCCATGTAGTCGCTCATGGGAGGATAGACAGCTTCATCCGAACCTGTAACACTAAGGCCCCTGGACAGGAACAGGCCGGCTACACCCGCCATCCCAACACCGCAGGCGCCTATCAGATGCACATGACGGGGGTTGGCGGGCAAAACACATTTAAACTCAGCGGTCTCAATTAACAAAAATACTTCCGTTCTCTCTCGACAAGAAAGTAAAGACGAGGGAATGGTCCTATTTTATCATCGGGGCGCGTGATAGAATATTCTCTCGAGTCCTCAGCCCTCGGTTGGAGAGTAATAACATCGCTTGGGTGAAATCACCAGTCCCTTCTTTTTCAGGGAATCCACTGTCTTTGAAACCTCCTTGGAATCCATCCCGGTTGATTTGGCTATGTCACCCGGTCTAACAGGTTTACGCGCATTTTTCATCGCATCCAAAACCATTTTTTCATTTTCGTCCATTATGGCCTCCAGTAATTTAATTTTTATCAATATAATCAGAGACGTGTGATTCTTATATTATTATCAATTAACAGACGTAACGATATAAGTCACTCTGTTTTCTATCGTTGCGCTTGGACCCAGCCTCTGATAAGAAGTTGAAATTCATGATCGTACGACAGTGGGGAGTAGGGTAATGCTCGAACAATATGAAAAATTGTTAAAAACCAAGGACGGCTCCTCAATTCTCTTGCGCCCACTCAGGCCTTCCGATGAACAACTTTTACATGATTTCCTGGATCGCATTCCAGGCCAGGAGAGATGGTTCCTGCGGGACGACACAACAGAATTCAACGCGACAACGGAATGGATTCGTAATCTTGATTACGACAAGGTTGTGCCCTTAGTAGCAGTGAACACAGTAGATGGGTCAATAATCGCAAACATTCAATTGCATCGTCCCATAGCGGAGTGTCTCCGTCATATGGCTCACGTCAGAGTAATGGTAGACCCTTCATACCGACGCCAGGCTCTTGGACCAAAGCTATTGCTGAGTGCTGTCAAGCTCGCGATGGACATGGGCATTGAAAAATTGGCGGCGGAATTCGTGGCCGGGATTCAGGAGCCGGCAATAAGAGCCGCCTTGAAGCTGGACTTCTTTGAACAGGCCCGATTGAAAGATTATGTAAAGGATCGTGACGGGACGTATCATGATTTGATTATAATGGTAAAAACGCTCCAGGCTGATTGGGATGATTTCTGACATGATCTTGGCGCAAACACTTAACGGATAGAAAGAATTTATGACAGACCACGCGACCAGCGACCGAATATCGACCAATCTACACCAGTGGGACCTTAACAAATTATTGGACGTTGCAAAAATGGTAAGGGAACATGCTTCGGTCCCTCTAAGCCGTTTCAGGGTTGGCGCCGCAATACTGACAAAAGGTGGCGAAATATTTGAAGGCTGCAACACCGAATGTCTTATTCCGGTCCTCGGCGTATGCGCTGAGCGAAACGCAATAAACCACGCTCTGATCCACGGCCATAGAGACTTTCTTGCCGTGGCCGTCGTTTCCGACTTATACGCTCCTCTCCTGCCCTGTGGGACCTGCCTGCAATATATGCAGGAATTTGCAAGACAAAGGTCCAGGGATATCCTGATAATAGCCGAGGGTCGTTCCGGAGAAAGAGTGATAACCAGTCTGGATGAACTTTTCAGCGGGGGATTTCCTCCAGACACCTCAGTAAAAGAGATCCAGGACTCTTTTAGTTGGTCCTCAGATTGATTTATTTAACCTTTTCGATATGTTAACTTGCCAGAATCTAAATAATGGATTATAATTACTATTGAGGAAAATCCAACAAAACTCGATCGACATCAGTTATGTGGATATTCGGATTAGCAGTTCAACTTAAAGATGTCGGGGCGCCTTGGGGAATTATTTACTGTCAAGAATTTAACCAACATTAAACGTCAATTGTAGTGGTGAAAAGATGACTGATAAGGCTCTTTCGGCCGAAATACACAATAGCGGTAATTTGTTTAGTGTTGGGAATCTCCCATCGCAGGGGCTTATTTTCTCGCGCCTTTTCTCAGTAGACGACAAAGGGCCTTTCGATCTTGTAGATTGGAATAAAAGGTCTGCAATCATCCGCAACGAGAAGGGGCAAATTCTTTTTGAACAGAACAGTGTTGAAGCCCCTTCGTTCTGGTCGGACATGGCCGTTACGGTCGTGGCGTCAAAATACTTTAGGGGTCGACTAGGTACGCCTGACAGGGAAAACAGTGTTAAGGAGCTGGTTTCCCGTGTGGCCAATACAATAGCAGGATGGGGAGCGGACCAGGGATACTTTGCATCCGAGGAGGATACTCAGGTCTTCCGGGATGAGTTGATCGTTATCCTTACAACTCAACGCGCTTCCTTTAACAGTCCCGTATGGTTCAACGTGGGGATTGAACCAGCCCCCCAGTGTTCGGCCTGCTTCATACTGGGCGTGGACGACACAATGGAATCTATCCTCCATTGGTATACCCAGGAGGGCATAATATTCAAAGGCGGGTCGGGTTCTGGAGTGAATCTGTCAAAATTGAGATCCGCCAGAGAACCCCTCAGGGGCGGCGGGACCGCATCGGGGCCACTATCATTCATGAAGGCTGCGGATGCGTCTGCAGGTGTTATAAAATCGGGTGGCAAAACACGTCGCGCAGCCAAGATGGCAATATTGAACATAGACCATCCTGACGTTCTCCAATTTATACGATCAAAAGCATTGGAAGAAAAAAAGGCCCAGGCGCTTATTGACGCAGGTTTTGACGGGTCTTTTGAAGGCGCCGCCTATTCCACGGTCGCTTTTCAGAATTCGAATCACTCGGTTCGAATTACGGATGAATTCATGGAGGCGGACGAAAAGGACCGTGATTGGACCACACGATTTATTTTGAATGGGGAAAAGGCTGACATCTACCGAGCCAGAGATTTGACTCGGGAAATTGCCATGGCCGCTCATGTCTGTGGTGACCCGGGATTGCAGTTTGACACTACAATAAACGCCTACAATACGTGTCCAGAAACTGGCCGCATCTCCTCGTCCAACCCTTGTTCCGAGTACATGGGGGTCGATGACTCGGCCTGTAATCTAGCGTCGATCAAACTGACTTCGTTCCTGGACGCGTCAGGCTTTTTCGATACAGAGGCGTTCTGTCACACAGTTGACATACTCATCACAGCCCAGGACATTATTATAGACAGATCATCCTATCCAACCCCGACAATTGCCCGCAATGCGAGAAACTTGAGGGCTTTGGGTCTGGGATTCGCTGATCTGGGCGCCTTGATAATGAGTTTGGCTTTACCTTATGACTCGAACGAAGCTCGCCAATGGGCCGGTTCGATATCGGCTCTTATGACATCAGAGGCCTACTTGCAGTCATCAAGAATAGCCTCAGTGAGGAGGCCGTTTAGAGAATTCGAACGTAATCGGTCATCATTCCTAAAAGTTCTGCAGAAGCACAAGAAAAGCGCACAAGAAATTGATCAAAATATTGCGCCCAAAGATATCGTTGAACAAGCTCTAAAGACTTGGGATCTGGTTATTGAAAGATGCAAGAAAGTCGGATTTTCGAACTCCCAGGTAACAGCCATAGCTCCAACAGGAACTGTCGCTTTTATGATGGATTGCGACACTACCGGAATCGAACCTGAACTCGCGCTGGTTAAGTCTAAAGCTCTGTCAGGCGGGGGAAACCTGGCAATCGTAAACAGGATTGTGCCAAAAGCGCTACAACGTCTCGGATACGAACCCCTAAGGATCGAGGAAATTGTGGCCACCATCCAGGAAACTGGCTCAATAGAAGACGTAGAAGAAATATTGCCCGATCACCTTCCGATATTTGATTGCGCTTTCACGCCCATTCAAGGGTTACGCCACATTTCTCCTGAGGGACACATAAGGATGATGGCGGCGGTTCAGCCTTTCATATCAGGTGGTATTTCAAAGACAGTCAATCTGCCAAATGATTGCACAGTTGAGGAGATAGAGGAAATTTTCCGGTTTTCATGGAAGATCGGACTTAAATCCATTACGGTCTACCGCGATGGATGCAAGTCCGCTCAGCCTGTACAAGCCAGCGCTTCCAACGTTAACCGTTCCCTGTCTCTTCCTGTAAGACGCAGACTGCCGGTGGACTGTAAGAGTGTGCGGCACAAATTTGAGATAGCGGGACATAAGGGATATATTCATACGGGCTTTTATGATGATGGTAAAGTTGGCGAAATATTCATACGAATGTCTAAAGAGGGAAGCACCATTTCCGGTTTGATGGACACTATAGCCACATTAACATCTATAGCCCTCCAATATGGTGTGCCGTTGGAAGACCTTGTCAACAAATTCAGCCATGTTCGATTTGAACCTTCGGGTTTTACGAGTAACCCGAACGTCCCCATCGCAAAGTCGCTGACGGACTATATATTTCGGTACCTCGGAACAAGTTTCCTGGATGAACAGGCCAAAGCAATGACAGGCTTGTTATCTACCAATGATGAAAGTATCTCGGTTTTATTAGAACCCCCGGGATCAAAACATATTGTTAAATCAGTTAACAAAACGGTTGCTCAGAAGTCTTTCTTCAACGCGCAGTCAGACGCCCCAGCGTGTCCGGATTGCGGCGCCATAATGGTCAGAAACGGGTCCTGTTACAAGTGTTTGAATTGTGGTTCCACAACTGGCTGTTCATAGCGCGTTATTTCCGTAAAAGTTAGATCCGGAAACAGTTACCGCATCACAAACTACCACCTGAATAATTCGTGCTGATTCGAGTTCCAGTAAGTAAATAGTCCGTAGCCAAATGGCATCAACGCCATTGTTCCAATTCTCAATCACAGAGTAGGCAGTCAACGACTACCTCGCCACGTTGCCTCAAGCAATCAGCCTTGGTTGTTTTGAGACATTGTGGCTTTTTCTTGGTTCAAGAACAGGATTTTATGCAGCAGTCAATTTCATCGTCCGGTGAAACAACGTAAACTGACGAAATAAACGCAATAAAAAACAAGCTTAAAATGATAAGTATTTTTTTCATTCCCGCACGTAATCTTTAAAGTTAGATTTTTGAAAAGCCGTTTCGCTGATTTTTTAAATTCTACCACATTTTGATAACGAAGGCTAAGGAGTCGAATTCCACTGGCGTCATGTTTTTTTGTTTTGATGTTGGGATTCTATTGACGCGTCAGTGAGTTTCATATTAAAATTATTTTTTCGGGAGAGGCGGCTTAGCCAAGTGGTAAGGCGACGGTCTGCAAAACCGTTATTCGGCGGTTCAAATCCGCCAGCCGCCTCCAGCCAAGTTCAGTAGCACTTCTAACCCCCCGTTGACCCAGCTTTTTATCAAAAGTTTTTTGAAATACGGATTCATTTTGTAATTACTCTTCATGCGGCTATCACCTGGAAATAACATCGTCCAAATCAGTCTCTGATCTTGATCTTCTTTAGTCGGGCCCACGTGTCTTCTGAATACCAGATGTCAATCATTTCTGAGCGATATTGGTTGTCTTTGTCTCGCATGATCGCTGCGGTATCTGATCTAAGAAGGTTTTTAATGCTTTGATACGCGGGGCCAAATTTCGACACGAACCCGGTTGCGACCGTCATGCAATCCTTAGTAAATAACTCTTGTGAGGATATCAGATCCACCAGTCCAATCTCTTTGGCCTGCTGCGCTGAATACATATCACCGGTTACAGCTATTATTTCGGCCCTGCGATCACCCACAAGGTACCGCAACATCTCCGCGCTTCCAGGGAACAACGATGAGCCAAAGGTGATTTCGTTGAGACTCATCCTGGCCTTCCCGGCCACCATCACACGGTAATCACAGGCAGTAGCCAGCATGAAGCCACCCGCTATGGTGTGCCCGTTCAACGCTGCGATCACCGGCTTGGGATAAGTGAACATATAAGTGTAAAGATCCGCAAATTTCCCTACGAACCTGCTAAAATCCTGCTTGGAATAATTCAGGAATTCCGGGATATCCAACCCAAAAGAAAAGAAACCGCCATGACCATTCAATATAACTGATTTAATACTACTGTCAGAATCAATGGCCTCCAGACTTTTTCGAAGTTCTTCGGCAAGCGCTTCGTTTATCGCATTCACCTTTCCTCTGTTGAGAGTTAGCGTAACCACAGGGCCTTCAATCGATTTTGAGACAAAATCCATTTATATATTCCTCCTTACAAACCCGAATATGATTAGGACTCCTTATAGCGACGCATAGGAAGCCGAGGTCCAAAATTACTACCGTTGATAATTCTTGAATCACAACCTTTATGAAATTTAAGGGTATTTTCACAGATGTGTTCAAAAAGACTTGCAAGCCGTTTCTGGGGCAATGAAGCCCCTTTTCATCATAACTCCACCGTCGGTCCGACTTTGCCTTGAGTGGCGCAAAAAATGGCGCCATTTTGCGCGAGAAAAGCCTGCAAGCTTTCACGGGCTCTTTGTTCCGCCAACTCTTGAGTGTTGTTGGTCTCCGACATGTGGGCTAAAATTACAACCCGCAGTTCGTCACTCACAATACTTTCGAGGAGTTCAGCGCTCTGCTCGTTGGAGAGATGCCCCAGCCTGCTACGAACACGCTGCTTCAAATCCCAAGGATATGGACCATCCCGCAACATCATGGGGTCATGGTTGCTTTCAAGGATCACCGCGTTGAGGCCTGTCAGCAAGTTTCTTACAAGTCCCGTAGCTATGCCAAGGTCTGTAGCTATACCGAATTTGGCTGTTCCATTTGATATTCGGAATCCCACTGGATCAGCGCAATCGTGGGGCACAGAGAAAGGGTGAACCTTGAATCCCGCAAACTCGAATACCCTGCCTGGACTGAAAGATTCACGCCGATGCAATTTACCGAGCGTTTTTTCAGCAACCTCAAAAGTTTTGTCATTGATGAAAACAGGTATCTTGAATTTTCTGGATAGCACTCCAACACCCTTAACATGATCCATATGAGCGTGAGACACCAGTATTGCTTTCAAAGAACATGGGTCAATACCGGCACCATCGAGCCGCTCGACAATCTGTTTACCGGAAAGGCCAGCGTCTATCAGGATGGAGGCGTCACGGTTACGAACCAGGAAAGAGTTCCCGGAACTGCCACTTGCTAAAGGTGTAATTTTTATCAATTACATGAAACCTCTTTTTGATGTTTCAATTAAAAAATTTGAAGCGGAAAATATCCCCGGCGATTCGCTCTGTCAAGATTTTTCGGGGAACGCTCCAACAGAGGACTCATTGCGCTGAACCATCCTCAGAAATAATTCTTGGCCTCCTGGAGCCGTGCCTGAACGCATAGACCTTAGTTAATTCCGCTCCAAAGAAAAAAACCTGGGCCGAGTAGTATACCCATACAAGAAGTATTACCAGCGAACCGGCGGCTCCGTAGAGAGAGCTGATCCGAGTCAGGCTTAAGTAGAGCGCGATCATAAATTTGCCCAGAGCTAAAAGCAGAGAAGCCAGAAGACATCCGGACCAAACGTCGCGCCACTCTATTTTTGTCGCGGGGATAAACTTGTATGCGCATGCGATGAGGACTGGAATTATCGCAAGTGATATCAGCGAATTGATTTTATACAAATAGTTCCCGAAGATTGGGAAAGCTTCGATTATTACGGTCTCAATGGTAGAAAGAATCGTTGTAACCGCAAGTGAAGCAAGCAGTAACACTCCAATCCCAAGGACTATGAGAAACGATATGAAACGCATTTCGATATATCTCAGTACACTTGACCCACGCTTAGGGCTGACTTTCCAGATAGTGTTCAATCCGCTTTGAAGTTCCGTGAAAACGCCTGTCGCAGCTATGATGGCGGTGACAACACTAAGAGCGGGAAAGCCTGTGCCTGCGATCTTTCCTTTGGCCGACTCAAGCAATGAAAATACGTACGCTGTGTCACCAGGAGTGACAAATCTGTCCAGGATCGTCGCAAGTTCAAATCTGGCGGACGAGGCGTCCACCATAGTTTCCGCGACAAACAGCGCTATAAGAAGGGCTGGGCCAATAGAGAATATTGTGTAAAACGCCAGAGCCGCTGCCATTCGAATGGCGCTATCCCGCACCCAAGCGACAATGGTCAGTCCAATCAAGACCTTAATTTCATGTGCAAAATTTAGAGGAACATCCCTAAGTCTTGACAGGTTAAGACGTTTTACACTCCTTATTATTTTTGACAACGCGTTTTTGTCTCCATTACTACTAAGACAAAGGCCGTCATTCTAATAACTTACCAACCAGAATAATCCAGAATATCACACATACCAGCCATGCCTGAATTAACGGCCAAAGTTTTCGTGGTGATGATTGCGATATTTCACGGGCAGAGTCAGACACCTTGTCACCTGGAATTCTTTGAACTATTGTGTTCGCCAGATCCTGAAAAGAGGCGATTGAGTTGGTTATCAATACAGGCCTGACGCTTGATGTTTGAAGTATCAAGAATGTCTTGGAACCGGAACGTACTGCGTCGACGTTCTGGATGTCCACCCAGTTAAGTCGGCTTGACCTAAGAAATTTTTGAATTGTGACGCCATTTGAGTCCACAATTATCTTTCGAGCCAATATCTCTAACCCAAGGTATAAAAAAGGTGTTAGCACTATAAGAAACAGGAAATTATGGCTTCTTACCATGCTGAAAACAGTCAAAACCATTCCTGCTGACATCGCCAATATTACCGGAGGTTTCATCTTTGAATCGACTTTGTAGACGGAGTTCTCCATTTTCAGTTTCCTTAGCTTTGTTATAAACTCTTTCTGATCTGTTGTGTTTATGGTATCATTTTAGACTTATAAGATGGAGTCGTTTTTTAGAAATTTTTTCACAACTACGCCGTGAGGTCCTCCAATGTTGATACGGAAACCGTTGAGGTTCAGTTTTGGTTTATTTATTTGCCTTGTGTTTCTCTTCAGCAGCCACCAAGGCTACTGCGCTGATTCAACACTCAAATTCTCTCCCGACTACAAGGAGTTAAAACTCTTTCGACAGGTAATGGAGATAGTTCGAAAAAACTATGTGAAAGAAGTTACCGACAAGGAACTTATTCAGGGAGCTATAAGTGGAATGCTGCAATCACTTGATCCGCATTCTTCATACCTGACAGAGGACATGTTCAAGGAACTTCAAGTAGAAACTAAAGGTGAATTTGGGGGACTCGGCATCGAAATCACTCTTGATGGCGGTATTCTTACTGTTGTTTCACCTATCGAGGATACGCCAGCGTTTAAGGCCGGCATTAAACCAGGGGACAAGATCATCAAAATAAACGGGGAGCCTACCAAGAACATCACCCTTCACACTGCGGTTCAGCAAATGAGGGGGCCTAAGGGCACCAAGGTAACTCTTACCATAATGAGAGAAGGCTTTAAAAAGCTGAAAGACTTCTCGATAACCAGAGATATAATTCATGTGCATTCCGTAAAGAAGCAATCCCTAGAACCGGGTTACGGCTATGTCAAGATCGTTAGTTTTCAGGAAACCACTGACACTGACTTAATGGCCGCTATCAAGGACCTTGAAACCGGTGACAATCATCTGAAAGGCTTAGTGCTAGACTTGCGAAATGACCCGGGCGGACTTCTGGATCAGGCCGTCAAGGTTTCTAATCTGTTTATCGACAAGGGACTTATAGTCTACACTGATGGCCGTGTGAAAGACCAAAGAATGGAATTCCGGGCCTCACCATCGGGAACACATTATAAATTCAAAATAGCGGTGCTAATTAACGAGGGCAGCGCAAGCGCGTCAGAAATTGTGGCAGGCGCTTTGCAAGATCACGACCGAGCCCTTGTCCTTGGAACAAAATCTTTCGGAAAGGCTTCAGTCCAAACTATCATACCTCTTGATAACGGTTCGGGGCTGCGGCTCACAACAGCCTACTACTACACACCCAAGGGACGGCATATTCAAAAAACCGGCATACTCCCCGATGTTGACATGAAGGCTGAGATCCAAAAGCAAGAAGACGAACAATCTGCTGCGGAAGAGAAGAAAAGCGAAAAGAAGAACGACAAGCAGGGTCGATTCAATAAGGAAACCAAGGCTGATCTCGAAAAGGACATAGTTGTCAAAAAGGCCTTGGAGTGGCTAAAATCAGATGTGTCCGTAAAAAAGTTCAAACAGGAACATGAAAAACCCGCCACGGATACAACAGCTATGAAACGTTAGTCATATTCTCACTCTGCTTTAGCAAAAAGAAACCGGATTGGCGATCACGCCAATCCGGTCATCCTGAAATTTCCATTTGCCTCATTAAAAATCGAACAATAAAAAGATAAACCCGCTGTTGGGGACAGCGGGTTTATCACAATTCGATGAATTGAAGTTTGGGAAGATTAAAGAATGTGAAGCGTTTTTGGCTCCTGCCAGTTTTTATCTTCCAACCGGAAACATCCGGAGTTGTAACGGTAGACACCTCAGAAATGGCCAGGTTCCATAAAAATCGGAAAAATGTTTATCGAAAAATCTTCGGGTTCAAATTTAGAGTGGAACTCACATCATTAAGGACTCCAAATATCTCAAACAGAAGTTTTTCAATCCATACTTGTTTTAGCAAATCCTGAACCTTGCCCCATTTCTGGACTCTCCATTATCAGTGTTATTACGGGCGAGGGCGACACTTCGGGCTGGATTCTTGAAAAGACTCAATGGTGAGATGGCGGTTGACCGTGGAGACGCCGGAGATGTATGCTCGAAAATAATTAAAAGATCATTTCCGAAGGGAACGACCCTCAATATGGCGCTGTAACAGAACCTGTCAATACAGGGCTGTTCGACGCCGCAGAGACACCTTAAGTGGACAATGTGAGGTTTTTGGGTCAGCAAGGCGTGTGAGTTAGATCCACAATTCCAGATTTGGCGCGAGCCATTGGAAAACGCGTTCACACAGGAGAGGGACAAAATGTTGAAAGTAACCAATAACTGGAAGCAAACCTATCCGGGCGCCCATTTTGGGATCCTGGTGATAAAAAACGTCTGCAATCCCCCTCAACATCCCGGCCTGGATTTTGTCAAAAGGGAATTGGAAGCAGACTTAAGGGATCTTTTCAGAGACCGCGGTGAGCTGAAATTGTTGGACTCTATTAAAGCATATCGGAGTTATTATAAACATTTTAATAAGACCTACCACGTCCTTCAGCAACTCGAATCGGTAATTTTCAAGAACAGACCTATCCCGACAGTATCAGCAATCGTGGAGTGCATGTTTATCGAGGAGCTACGAAACTCGCTGCTTACAGCCGGCCACGATCTGGATCTGGTCAATGAGCCGGTCACGCTGGATGTTGCAACTGGTGATGAAGAGTACACTCGGCTAAACGGCCAAGATCAGATTGTGAAACCAAAGGACATGATCATTAAGGATATGAAGGGTGTAATATCAAGTCTCATTTATGGTCCGGACCAGAGAACGAGGATAACACGTTCAACCTGTAATGTTCTATTTACAGTATATGGCGTACCGGGAATTGGTGAAACAATGGTAAATCAACATCTTCATGGAATTGAGACCAACGTCAGAATAGTTGCGCCAAAGGCGTCTACAGAAATTTTAAAGGTTTACGGCGCTGCTTGATTTGAGCCGGGTCGAATCTATGTTTGACGAAGCTGGGTTCGCCCAAACCGGGATCACCAAATTTTCAGCCGGAAGATCTTTAATTTCCAAAATTTTATCACGATTTTTTGGATCGTTATAGGTAAGTTGCTACCCACTATATTGAAGTATGCAGGGAGAACCGGAATGAAGAGGACGCTGATTAGCTTATTGCTGCTTACAGTGGCAGTCCCGTGTGCTTTGGCCGCGGATGTTGTTCGTCTTGGGACCCTCAAGTTCGCCCATTATGGCGCCGTTTGGTATATGAAAGAAATAGCCTCTAAGTATGATCTCCAGATAAAGGAGATGGTTTTCCCCAAAGGTATTGACATCATTCCAGCAATTATAGCAGGTGAGATCGACGTCGCTGCTAGCGCAGTAGACGGAGCGATATCGGCTCGAGCGGCTAATGTCCCCATAGTTGTCGTTGCCGGCTTTGCCAAAGGAGGCGCCCGCATTGTCGGCCGACCAGACATGAAGTGGAACTCTATTGCTGATTTGAAAGATAAAAAGGTTGGTGTCCCTCGTGGCGGCGCTCAGGAACTGGTTTTGCTCGCCGAACTGGGCAAATATAACCTGTCATTCTCAGAAAAACCCGGCAAAGACGTTCAGTTAGCTTATATGGCGTACGCCGACCTTAATCAGGCACTGATGGGGAAAAATGTCGATGCGATATCCCAGTCCGAGCCGCAATCTGCCCAAGCCATTAGCAAGGGATTCGGGGTAGAAATCAATAAGCCCTATGATACACCTCTTGGGGAACCTGTACGAACTCTAATTATGACCGAAGCAATGTACAACAACAAAAGAGACGTGGCTGAACGATTCATGAAATGCTTTGTCGACGCTACAAGATTTTTCATCGAAAACCCTCAGGCTGCGGAAAAATATGTGAGGGAAAAGATGTTCAAAGGCCAGTTAACGCCGCAGGAATATCATGACGCGACAGAAAACTCGACTTTCACCTATGACGTTACACCGGAACAGGTCCAGACTTCGACTGACATGATGGCCAAATATGGAATTGGAAAAATGGTCTCCCCTCCATCGGCAAAAGACTTTGTGAAATTAGACCTTCTGGAAAAGGCAAAGAGTGAACTACACGTGAAATGAGTGAGGATGATTCCGCATGGACTATAAGCGTTCGCCATTTCGAAAACTTATGTTCTCCGTCGCATTACCGATTTGCATTGTTATAATCTGGGAAATCCTTTCCAGAAAAGGTCTTTTCAGCCCACAGGTCCTTCCGGCTCCATCCCAGGTTCTTATCCGTTGGATTGATTACCTTATACCTCATGATCCCTATACTGGAGACAAATCGACTTTTCTGGCTTGGCTTTTTTCCGGTGAGCTGGTCCAGGATACACTGGCCAGTGGATATAGAGTAATCGGGGGATTCGTTATTGCTGTGGTCTTCGGTCTGACTCTCGGGCTGCTAATGGGGTTTAGCAATTTCATTTATGATTTTTTCAATCCTATAATTCAACTTTTGAGGCCAATACCGCCAATTGCCTACATTCCTTTAGCAATTCTTTGGTTCGGTCTAGGAAACCCACCGGCTTTTTTCCTGATAAGCCTTGGCGCTTTTTTCCCCATACTGATGAACACTATAGCAGGAGTTCGGCAAGTGGACCCTTTGTTGATACGCGCCGCAAGAAACCTGGGAGCTAGTGATATCACCCTGTTCCGAAGAATCATTCTGCCCGCGGCCACCCCCAATATTCTTGTAGGCCTGAGAGTGGGGATTGGTGTCGCCTTCATAGTCGTTATCGTTGCTGAAATGATCGCTGTGAATAACGGTCTCGGCTATCGTATTCTTGAAGCCAGGGAGTTTCTCTGGTCAGACAAGATAATCGCCGGTATGATTTCTATTGGACTTTTGGGGTTAGCCATCGACACTTGTATGAGCAAGATCAACAACCATTTACTCCGGTGGCACAGCGGAAACAATTAACAGTTTCGCCAAGGCGTTTTTACATGATCCCATAGTTGAACATTTGAGGTCATGCCGGGATTCTGGGACCAGTAGGCGCCCACAGATTGTCACGGGTTGTGAACAGATCTCTGGACAAAACCTCAAGAAGGTAATCAAATTGTATGAATCCAAAGCATTGTGCTCCAGTTGCCCTGAACTGGTTATTGAAAACATTTACAAAGTTTTTAAAAGCGGGCAGGGAGAAATTTTCGCGCTCGAGAGGATAAACCTTTCAATCAACAAGGGCGAATTCGTCGCAATCCTGGGGCCATCAGGGTGCGGAAAGACAACTCTTTTGAATACCATAGCAGGGTTTTCCCCTCCAAGTTCTGGAAGAGTGCTCGTAAATGGTGTCGAAGTCACATCACCCGGACCGGATCAGGGTATGGTATTTCAGGAGTATGCGCTCTTCCCCTGGATGAGTGTGGAGAAAAATATCTCATTTGGACTTGAAATCAAAAAACTGGCTAGATCAGAAATCAAGAATAGGGTTGATGTTCTACTGGAAAAGCTTCAGCTCCTGGATTTTAGGCGCCGATTCCCCAAAGATCTTTCTGGTGGGATGAAGCAAAGAGTTGCAATCGCACGGGTTTTGGCTCTTGATTCCCCCATAATGCTTATGGATGAACCCTTCGGTGCGCTCGACGCTCTGACCCGACGAACTATGCAGGACGAGTTGCTTCGAATATGGCTCGAATTTAAAAAGACCATCATTTTTGTCACTCATGGCATCCAGGAATCGATTTATCTTGCAGATCGCATAGTTGTTATGACCTACCGGCCGGGAACTATCAAGCAGGTTGTTCCTGTTACATTGCCGCGTCCGCGCGATGAGAGTTCAACTCAATTTATCGAAATTCAGAAATATCTTTCCAAACTCGTCATGGAGGAACAAATGCGTTTTAGGAATTCAGAAGCAGAAACCATTTGATGGATCAAGAAAAGTCCTTATGCCTCCAACATCTCTTTTTTACTTACACATCCCGTCTTAATTTTCTCAATCAGTTCTCGCATGATATTGAAGACATTCTCTCTAAGGTCACCCGCCACAAGAACATAAAGCAGATCATCTCCCACACTGAATTCTCCTTCAAGGGCCGTTATCTCTACCGCCACTATTCCTGACTGGGACAAGGCCCAGGATCTGGCGTTTTCGATCGCAGAATTGTCCACCTTAACGCTCAAGGATCGAACTTTTTTACCATCTGATCTCGAAAAATCCCGAACAATCCCGTTGTGGCAAAGTATCATGCCTGCCTTGGAAATGTTCGGATGCGATTTAACTTTGGCTATAAGACCTTCGAGCAAGTCCGATGATTGTTTTGCCATAATCGTTCCCTTCAAATGAAATGACTGTGTCATGTATTTTGCAACACCCTATACATTGCTATGTTTTTGTTTTATTTTCAATTTATTAAATTTGGGGAAGGAACATGAAACAATCCGGATCAGAGCCAAACTTTATTGGATTCGAAGAAGCGTTTAAGTTGGCCCACGCGAATGTTCCGCTTCTTTCCGAAGAGCTGCGGCCGACCCATGAAGCGTTGGGAAGGATCACTTCAAGACCGATACCAGCTCGAGTGGACTCCCCCTCTGTAGACGCGTCCCTTAAAGACGGCTATGCCGTACGTTCTGTAGACGTCGCAACGGCAACCCCTTCCAGCTCCATTGAATTGCGGCTTGTCGGTTCTGTAGGAGCTGGAGGATCGACTTTGATGGAGCTTGTTCCCGGGGCCGCTATACGTATCCTAAGTGGCGCGGTCATTCCCAGGGGAGCCGACGCAGTACTGGCGGAGGAATTCGCTGTCAACGAAGGCGATATTGTTAAAGTGTTTGCTGACGCTCATTCAGGTAGGAACATCCTGACCAGAGGGACTGACGTCAACGCCGGCGAGACCCTGGTTCAATCCAGCGAAAAACTTACACCCGCCAAGGTCGGAATCCTTGTAGCAGGGGGAGTAACGGAAGTATGGGTATACCGTAGGCCTCGTGTAGGTCTACTTGCCACGGGCGACGAGGTCTTGCTACTGGACAGACCGATGGATGAGGGAAAGGTTTACGCCAGCAACATTGCATTGCAGGAAGCATGGTTATGTTCCCTCGGCTTGGATTGCATGACAGGAGTATGCGGCGATTCGTCGGCCCAGATAATTTCATACATCAATTCAATGCTGTCTGATCTCGACGTGCTGGTCACGTCAGGCGGCGCATGGACTGGGGATCGTGATCTCATAGCAAAAGCTATGGATCAGCTCGGATGGCGCCCTATTTTCCATCGTGTTAGAATGGGTCCTGGAAAAGCTGTGAGAATGGGGCTACTCCACGGCAAGCCAATTTTTTGCCTACCTGGTGGGCCACCCTCCAATGAGATGGCCTTTTTCATGATTGTTTTGCCGGCGCTCTTGCGTATGTCGGGTTGTGATAAACCGCCCTTCCCTAAATTTTACGGTCGGTTAACGCAGGAAATTTCCGGCCAGTTGGACTGGACCCAATTCATACATTGTAGCGTTTTAACACAAGATAGCGAATTCCGTGTCGTTCCACTGAACATGACTCGCCGCCTTTCGGCAATGAGCCGTACGCAAGCTATAGTCAAGATTCCGGAAGGTATTGAAAGACTTGATTCTCGCACAGTTGTTCCGTTTACCATGGTAGATGGAGAATATTTCTGATACCTCTTTTTGCCTAAAATATGTCGAAATTTCCAATGGCTTCTTGCTTTATTCCATTGGTTGATTTATTCAACCATTAAATAGGACACTGAATCTCCTGAACACCCGGTTAACGGCTTTCTCCACGAATTTGGAGTTTCACCGCCATGAATAATGAAACAGTTACCATGTCCACCGTCATTGTGGCTGTTACCGATATGGTTATGGAATCTGTCCGTAAAATGGCTCCAATAGCGCGACAGACACTTGAAACATCGGGGGCTCATACCCCTACAGCGATCCTGCATACAATGTCCGGACTGTTGCCGATACTCCTACCGTTTGAAAATAATCAGCAGAAAAAAGAATGTGTAGAATACGTAAAGAAAGAGGCCCTCAAGAGACACGCGTTCGCAGTTACCACAATTACCAATTCGACTATAATCGATTGCCGAACAGGCTCCGGTGAAGACGCTCTGGTTCTGGCGACTTCGATACAGGGAGGTCAACCTTATATTGTCATTCAGAAATATACCAGGGACAAATTTGGTTTAATAAAGGATTTTCATGACATCGTCGAGGGGGATGAAGCTTTCATCGTTGGCCAGATGCTGATCTTCCCGGATTGGGACATGGAAAGGATTCAATGACCAGCAACTTTGATCGAACAACAATTCCCGGAATATCACCTTGGTTTCTGATTTTTTAGAATGGTTGGAAACGCAGGCTGGAACCAACTGGCAAGTAATTCACCATGAACTGTTGCCTGAGAGAAAACCTGCCTTCAAAGATTTGCCCCCTCAAGTCCATGCCGTTGTAAGGGACATGGTAAAATCGAGGAATATACGTTATCTTTATTCTCATCAGGCAGAGGCCGTCTCAGAGGCCCTGAAGGGCAAGAACGTAGCCCTGTCCACAAGCACTTCAAGCGGCAAGACCCTCTGTTACCAAATCCCTGCAATCGACCGCCTCGTTAGGGACCCACTATCGCATGTACTTATGTTGTTCCCCCTTAAGGCCCTTGAACGTGATCAACTTGATTCTTTCTTGAACCTTTCCTCCAAGACTGTTTTGAGCGCTGGAGTTTATGACGGTGACACGCCCGATTCGGAACGAAAGAAAATTAGAAATCATCCTCCCCGGGTTTTGATAACAAATCCCGACATGCTTCATTTAGGTTTGCTGGCTTTTCATGATACGTGGCGAGATTTTTTTAAGAGGCTTTCTCTGATTGTTCTGGACGAAGTTCACACATATAAGGGGATCTTCGGCAGTCATGTTTCTCAGGTACTGCTCAGGACAAAGAGAGTTTGCGGTTTGTATGGGAACAGGCCGCAGTTTGTTTCCTGCTCCGCCACTATCGGTAATCCTGGAAAATTTGTTTCCACTTTAATTGATGAAGATGTTTCCGTAGTTGACAAATCCGGGGCGCCGAATCCGCTCAGACATTTCGTTTTTCTAAATCCGGTCGTAAGTCCATATACGGTAGCTTCTTCACTTTTCGTGAGGGCCCTTAAATCGGGACTCAAGACAATAGTTTTCACGCGGGCCCGAAAAATTACTGAGCTGATAACGCTATGGGCTTTAAATGAAGCTCCTCAATTAAGGAACCGGATAAGTTCCTATAGAGCAGGATTTTTGCCAGAGGAGCGTCGTGAGATTGAAGCTAAACTTTTTTCGGGACAGCTTGATGGAGTAATCTCGACTTCAGCCTTGGAGATGGGGATAGATGTTGGAGGCTTGGACCTGTGTATACTGGTAGGATACCCTGGGACTATTGTTAATACCTGGCAGCGTGGTGGTCGAGTTGGGCGGCAGGGGCGTCCCAGCGCGATAGTTATGATCGCTGGCCAGGACGCTCTTGATCAATATTTTGTCCATAATCCAACAGATTTTTTCGCTCGTAAATTTGAAGAAGCGACACTGGATCCGCTAAATATTGAAGTTCTAAAGAGGCACATACCTTGCGCCGCCGCGGAATTACCCATAGATAGCTCAGAAGCATGGATTAGGACCAAAGAAGCTCAATCGGCTACGGAGGATTTGCTGGCGGCAGGCGTCCTTTATAGATCGCCCGATGGAATATTGAATTCTGTAAACCCTAGACCTCACAGGGGTGTAGATCTCCGTAATGTCGGCAGTTCTTACTCAATATTCCTAGAAGGAGGGCAAAAGCCTATAGGGGGATCGTCGGGCGCCAGAGCGTTTCATGAATGTCACGAAGGCGCGATTTATTTACACAGAACCAAACAATACGTTGTAAAAAAGCTTGATCTTGAAAGACATAATGTATTTGTGAGCCCTTGCTCTGTTAGCTATTACACAAAATGCGTATCAGAAAAGGACACAAAAATATTGGGAGCGCCTTTGCGTTCCAGAGAGTTCCCTGGATTTATGGCTCGCGAAGCCAAACTCCGGGTTACGGAGAGAATAACCGGATATGAAAAGCGCCGAACCAGCGGTCAGGAATTGATAGGTGTAATGGACCTGCATTTGCCTAGTCTTACATTTGATACCATAGGGTTATGGATAGAAATTCCTGATCAGGTTAAACAGGCCATAATCAAAGCCAACCTGCATTTCATGGGTGGCATACATGCCATGGAACACGCGGCGATTTCGATGTTCCCGCTGTTCGCTCTGTGTGAACGTGATGACATTGGTGGTATAAGTTGTCCTGAGCATGAACAGGTATGCAGGGCCGCGGTGTTCATATATGATGGTCATCCTGGTGGCGTGGGGCTTTCGAGCCGTGTTTTTGATGTTCTCGAAGAGCTTTTAAAAACTACGTTGAATCTAGTAAGAAACTGCGAGTGTGAAATAGGCTGCCCGTCCTGCATACACTCGCCCAAATGTGGATCCGGCAACAAACCTTTGGATAAACAGGCCTGTATAAAGATCCTGGAATATCTTCTCCACCCTGAACTTTTGTCGAATTCCCGGGAAAAGCTCACAAAGAGACCTAAAGAAAAGCGAGTTAAAGCGTCAGCTACCCAAAAGAACAATGTAATTGAAATCACCAAAGAACAGACCTTTAACCAGATAAAGGAACTCGAAATGCCCCCGAATAACAGCACTTCCACGGAAATAATTTTCTTTGACCTTGAAACACAGAAGTTGTCCAATGACGTTGGCGGCTGGAATAATGTCGCTAAGATGGGGCTTTCTATTGCGGTAACCTATTCGGATATCAATGGGTTCCGTTGTTTCACTGAAGAAAAGGTAGATGAACTTGTGAGCTTGCTGAAAAGCGCTAATATGGTCGTGGGGTTTAATCACATAAAGTTTGATTACGAAGTCCTTACCGCATACACCAAAGAAAACCTTCGCACCGGTCGCAACCTGGATATTCTTTTGGAAATTCAAAAGAAGATAGGACATCGTTTGAGTCTTAATCATCTGGCGCAATTCACTTTGGGTAGAAACAAAAGTGGAAGTGGAACTGATGCGCCCGCTTGGTTTCGACAGGGACGCTTTGATTTGCTCGAAAAATACTGTCGAGACGACGTTGCAATTACAAGAGACCTGTATCAGTTTGGGGTCGAAAATGGTTATCTCCTGTATCAGCGAAAGGATGGTCGAACCCTGAGGATACCCGTTTCATGGAAAGACGAATTGTTGGCGCCTGATGATCATAAATAAAGTGACTTCGGGCTTTTTGTTATTTTGGATTGAGGGCCCTTTTCTCGTTAAAAACTAGCTCTCGACTGTTCTACATTCCAGATATAATCGATGCGATATGTTTAAAACCCTAGTCTCAACAAGATTTATAGCTCCACTTTTCATATTTCTGGAGATCGTTGGACTTCTGCTGATCTATCGAGATTATGATAATCGTATTTCGAATTTCGAAAGTTCTCGAATACAATTCTTGCAAAATCAATACCATGCTACTCTGAAATCTTACAGCTTACTCACAAACACAATCTTTGAAGAGGTTTTAGATCAGCCGGATGTGCTTTCACTTGTCAACAAAGCGAACGACGCCAAGAATAGACAGATAAAAGCCATAGTTCGCGGACAGTTGTTTGCAAAACTCAACGACACTTATCAAAGACTTGCAGACAGGAATTTTCGGCAACTGCATTTTCAGCTCCCCAACGGGGAGAGCCTGATCCGATTTCACATACCTTCCAAATTCGGAGACAATCTTTTTAAAACTCGACCATCAATAAGATTTGTTAACACGACCAAGGTTAAAGTCGAAGGGTTTGAAGAAGGTCCTGGCGGTCCAGGATTCAGGTACGTTTTTCCGCTTAATTTTCAGGGAATGCACATCGGAAGCGTTGAACTAGGTGTTTCATTCGAAGCTCTGAGAAGTTCGATGGAAAAGCTTTACGCTCCGGAAACATTTTCTTTCCTGATTAAGAAACAGATTTTTGACAAAACGGTTTTCCCAGATGAAGCCAAGAAATATTCGGTATCCGAACTAAGCAACGATTATGTACATGGACCTACAGAGAGTGAATCGGTTCCTTTCTCCAAACATTTGGGATTGAGCCATAAAGCTACAGGGAGATTAATTGATCAGATTAAGAGACAAGCAGGCTTGCTCATTGCTCGGGGAAAATCATTTTGTGTTGGCATAACCGCTTATAACCAAGACTATGTTGTGACATTTTTGCCTGTATTCAATATTGATGGTAAACAGGCCGCTTACATTTTCGCAATGGTAAAAGACCCCGGCTTTGCCTCACGTCGGCGGGACCTCATCTTAAAATCGTTAGCTTTCTCACTATTCCTGTTGGCTACTTTCGCATTAATTTTCGTTAGTGAGCGGAGCCGGGAAAAGTTGGCGGAGCAAAATAGGCAAATCGAAAAACAGACCTATCGTCTCCAGAATATAACCGACAATATGGCTGAGGCCCTTTATGTAGTCGATCGTTCGGGCGTAATAACGTTTTTGAATCCTGCGGCGGAAAGCCTCATGGCAAATACGGCGGCCCAAATACTGGGGAAAAAATTGGATGCTTTCGTCCAAATTCAACATGATCAAGATGGTTCATCGGTAATTGAGCAGGACACTGCGTTGGCGGCTATGGAAAAGGGTATCAAGGTTTCAGAAGAGGCAAACCTGAAAATTCTTAGTACCGGGGAGAATTTTCTGGTTTTCTTGACTTCCGCTCCTATCGTTGAACATGGAGCTATTACTGGCGCAGTGACTGTTATAGAAGATGTGACAGAGCGAAAAAAAACCGAAATGGAATTGAGACGCAGTGAGATTCGTCTCAGGTCCGTCGTCCATAATGCGCTTGACGCAATTATAACCGTAGACGTTCAGGGCCGTATCGAGACCTTTAACCCTTCGGCAGAGAGTATTTTTGGGTTTTCACGAGATGAAGTTTTCGGCCAAAACGCTCGAATTCTTATGCCCGAACCTCACGCGTCCGGCTTCGACGACTTCGTAACCAAGGTCTTAATTAATGAAGCTCCTAAGCCTTTTTCTCAAAAGACTGAAATTACAGCTCGACGCAAGGATGGTTCGACTTTCCCTGTTGAGTTGTCAATAAGTGAGATCAGGCTCGGCCAAAAAAAAATGCTTCTTGGGATTATACGAGATATTAGTGAACGCAAACGGTTTGAACAAGAACTGATAGGCGCCAGAGAGCGAGCTGAGCAGGCGTCTAAAGCTAAGAGTGAATTTCTTGCGAATATGAGCCATGAGATAAGAACTCCCATGAACGGCATCATCGGTATGACCCAACTGGCCCTGGAAACAAATTTGAACTCCGAACAGAAGGATTATCTATGTACTGTCAAGTCTTCATCTGAACTCCTGTTAAAGCTTATCAATGATATCCTGGATTTCTCAAAGATTGAGGCCGGCAAACTGGAGATCGATCGTGTTGATTTTGAATTCAGGGACATCCTGGCTGATACGATGCGCGCGCTGGCGCTACAAGCTGAGGCAAAAGGACTTGAGCTACTGTTTGAGGTAGCCGATAATGTTCCGGACAACCTTTGCGGAGACCCAGTTCGAATACGACAAATCATCGTTAATCTGGTGGGGAACGCTATCAAGTTTACCGATTCTGGAGAAATTGTAGTCGGCGCGGAATTGTGGAACACAGAAGGTAACCGGGTCACGATCCATTTTTGTGTTTCAGACAGTGGGATAGGTATTTCCCAGGAAAAGATTGAGAAGATTTTCCAGCCTTTTGATCAGGCTGACACATCGACTACAAGACGATACGGAGGGACTGGTCTTGGGTTATCCATTTCGTCACGGCTTGTAGAAATTATGGGTGGCCAGATATGGGTCGACAGTAAGCTCGGTCAAGGAAGTAAATTTCATTTCACTGTTCAACTTGATGTTTCACAAGCAATGATTCCTGGCCACGAACTAGCCTCGATGGAGGCGCTTCAAGGAACCAGAGTCATCGTCGTGGATGATAACCTCACCAATCGAAAAATCCTGAATGGTCAATTGTCAAATTGGGGAATGAGCACAGCGTTGGCCCAAAGTGGATTTGAAGCCATAGAAATTATGAAAAAATTCGCATCAAAGAGCGCTCCATTTTCATTGGCGCTGATTGACTGCATGATGCCGGAAATGGACGGATTCCAGTTGGCCTCCATAATCAAGAGTTCCCCTCAATTGAACAAAACCAAGCTGGTCATGCTGTCCTCAGCATCTCAAGTGGTAGACACTAAAGAACGGGAAAAATTTGGACTTGACGCGTGGTTGGTAAAACCTGTTAAACAATCTGAACTTCTGACATGTCTTCTGACTATTTTGGGTGACAAGAGCGAACTAGATACGGCAGTATTGCTGGAAGATCAAAAAGAGACAGACTTATCTGTTCGACATAAAGTAAAAATTCTGCTTGCTGAAGACAACCCCATAAACAGGACCTTTGCCGTAAGACTCCTTGAAAAGTCTGGACATATAGTCAAGTGCGCTGAAAATGGAAATGAAGTCCTGGATCTGATGGAAAATGAGAAATTTGACCTGATCCTAATGGATGTTTCCATGCCGGAACTGGACGGCTATGAGGCTACGCGACACATAAGAAACACTGAGAAACTAACTGGTCGCCATATTCCCATAATAGCCATGACGGCCCACGCGCTCACGGAGGATAGAGGCAGGTGTTTGGAAGCGGGAATGGATGATTACATTTCCAAGCCGGTCAACATCCAGGAACTCTTCCAAAAGATAGATATTTATGCCGGAGTTTCTGTCGAAACTAATGCTTCAGAAACTGTCAGTCCTTGAATCCCCCGGGCGTTTTCATATACAGAATGCCATACTTTTCTTTTATATTACGGTCAAGCTCTGCAGCGGTTGTAAGGTCAAGAGGTAAGGTCATATTAGGCCATATTTTAAGAAGAATCCTTTTTTCTCCTTTGGCTACCAGCGCACGGATCGTATCATAAAGTTGCTGAATGTTTACTACATCCGCATCCCCTAGTTTCATTACCCTATTCAAGAAGCTTGCCGAATCCACCAGCCCATAATCAGGAAAGATTTCGGAAATTATGACTATCTTCTGATAAGGCCTCTCCGGAAAACGTTCCGCATATCTTGCTCTAAGCGTCTCCCCTGATTGACCCAGGTTTTCTATGCAATTCAAGGTCAACTCTACAAACCCCACTCCTCCAAAAATGAAATAATTGGCCACATCAAAAGTCTTTGGCACAAGACGGGGTAAACCTGGGGTGACTTTTCCGGAAATATCGATCTTCTCTCCATTACGAAGGACCCTTATCTTTAAAGGATCTCCCACGAGCTTTCTGTTTAGAATCTCTGAAAAATAGAGACGTTGAGCGAGCGGCTTGAAATAAACTTCCCCATAATTGTCTATTTTGAAACCGTCGATTTCAGTGATTATGTCACCAGACCTTAAACCAAATGTGTACGGCCCTCCATCAGGAATAACAAAATTAAGCAAAACACCACCCTGGTTGGCGTCCATGTGAAAATAGTCCTTAAGTCTCGGAAACATGAATTGAATGGCGTATCGCCATGTTGGAATTAGTTGCTGCTTACCCAGGACCGGAACAAGATGTTTGAAAACATTTATCGGAATAAAATAATTGATCCTATCTCCTGTTCTAACCCCCTGGAACGCAACGCCAACTACCTTCCCGTCTTTAAGAACAGGGCCCCCGGAATTGCCCTGGTTTTGTTGCAAGGAAGCCTGAGCCATGAGCCATAGTTCATGGGAATAGACGTATCTCTTGACCTCTATCCGGCTAATTTCCCCTTGTTCAGACTTACTTATTCTCTCACCACCGAGGGGATACCCCCAACCCTGAACTTTGTCCCCAACCCTTAGAGTGTCGCTATCACCGAGTTCCAACGGCCTAATAGGACCATTTAAAGACTCATAAACCTGCAAATCAGCGGCTGACATTTCGAGTACGGCAAAATCCGCTGAGTTACAAATCCCTACTATCTCAACATCGTAGCGCCTTTTTTCACGACCGTTTGAAACCTTGATGTTTTCGGCCATTGAAACAGCATGGGCATTGGTCAAAATTAGGCCTTTACGCCCTGGAAATAGTTTGTCGTCCTTAAAGAAGAAGGCGCTTGCCTTGACGTTTGTAAAATCAGGGCTTTTCCACGGTTTGTGGTAATAAGGGGCCTTCTTGGTTATAAAGACGCGCAGGACCTTTGTTTCAATGGCTGGGTCTGTCGGTTCAGCCGAGCACTTACCTACGAAGCCAAATCCTGGAAAACTCAGGGCAACGAACACCGCCAGGGACGCAAAGACCGTAATCAAAGACATTTTGGCGGGGTTTGGGGTGTCGTAACTGACTGGGATATATAAGAAAATTAGCCCTCCAAGAATGGTCGTAGTCTTTTACTACGAGAGGGGTGTCTCAATTTCTTGAGAGCTTTGGCTTCTATTTGCCTGATTCGCTCGCGAGTAACATCGAAATCCTGGCCCACTTCTTCCAGTGTATGGTCAGCTCGTTCTCCTATTCCGAAACGCATTCGAAGGACCTTCTCCTCTCTCGGAGTTAAAGTCGCAAGGACCTTTCGGGTCTGTTCCGTAAGACTCATTCCGACAACGGCGTCTGAGGGTGACAAGATTTTCTTGTCTTCTATAAAATCGCCAAGATGCGAATCTTCTTCTTCACCAATAGGTGTTTCCAAGGAAATAGGTTCTTTGGCTATCTTGAGGACCTTACGGACCTTTTCGAGGGGAAACTCCATTTTTTCGGCTATTTCTTCAGGCGTAGGTTCTCTTCCATACTCCTGCACAAGATAACGAGAGGTTCGAATCAATTTATTTATTGTTTCAATCATGTGAACAGGTATACGTATTGTTCGTGCCTGGTCCGCAATTGCCCGTGTAATCGCCTGTCTTATCCACCAGGTGGCGTATGTGCTGAATTTGTAACCCCTTTGGTATTCAAATTTGTCCACAGCCTTCATGAGACCAATGTTTCCTTCTTGAATCAAATCAAGAAACTGAAGGCCCCTGTTGGTGTATTTCTTGGCTATGCTCACGACCAATCTAAGATTCGCCTGAACCAGTTCGCTCTTTGCCCTCCTGGCGAGCCTTTCACCTTCCCGGCAACGGGCCAAGGCTTCCCGGAGGTGATAATCGTCCATTCCCGCCTCAGTCTGGAGTTTGTTTATCTTTCGGAGCCCATTTTCAATTTTGCCTTCCAGATCCAATACCTTCTGTGGGGAGAGATTTGTCTGCTTCTTGAGGGCCTTTCGATCATCAACTAACGTCTTCCAAAACGTGAGGTTTTTTCTAGCTTTGTCCAAAGGCATTTTGAGTTCGTATTCAACAGCCCTCAATTCCTCCCTGGCAGTTTCAAGCTTACGAACCAGGAATTTAAGCTTGCCCGCAATATGATCGATCATATTACTATTGAGATTAATGTTTTTCAGGCACGTTATAACCTCGGACCTACTTTTCTCCATCTCAAGATCGAGACTCTCTATATCATCGGTTTTGGTGCGGTTAGGGAGATTTCTTCGCATAGCGACAAGCCCCTGATACTTTGCTTCAAGCTCTTTTAATTCATGTATCAGGTTGAGTATTCGTTCAACTACTGAGGAATCGTCACCATCCGGCATTTCTTCATCTTCAAAACCCCGGATTATTTCCTTTACTCGAATCGCTCCCTTTTTAAGTTTATCTCCAATGGCGAGAACTTCCTTGATCGTAACAGGACAGGCTATGATGACACTAAATACCTGTTGTTCGCCCTGTTCAATCCTTTTTGCTATTTCTACTTCTCCTTCTCTCGTAAGAAGCGAGACACCGCCCATTTCGTGGAGATACATCTTTACGGGATCATTGCCTCGAACCACGGTGTCAGGTTCGGTGACCTTGATTTCCTCGTCATCTTCCTCTTCCTCAGGTTTCTCAATTTCAAGCTCTCTAGCTTTAGGATCTGTTACTGGAATCTTCTTGTCAAAGGGAACCAGTTCAACATTAAACTCTGTTACAATCTTCATAAGAAGTTCATCGATTTGTGCTTCCCCAACCATCTCAGGAGGGATATGCTTGTTAATTTCATCGTAAGTTAGATATTTTCTGGTTTTGGCCAGATCAAAAAGATCCTTGAATTCGGATTTTAGCTTCGTTTCAGGCATGAAACCTTTTCTCCTTCTGCCCAATTCGCAGTCCCGACAATTTAGGCGTTAGTGGTTGATATTGTAAGAAATACGTGTCCTAGCGCCGCAGTCGGCGGCCAATCACTAATAACTCTCTTGCGAGATCATTGTATTCTTCTTCCCCTGGGGAGCATTTCCCCAATCTTTCCTGAACATAACTCTTCCGGCGCAAGAGCTTTTTCAACCGCAAACGGTCTAAAGACTGGTCGATTGCGATTGCTCCATCTACTTCAGGTCTGAGATCGTCCTCCTCGGGCTTTGGTTGTAACCAGCTTGCTACCAACGCGGCCATCTCTGAATCCTCAAGAGACAGGGAAAATTGTCTGGAATCAAACGTTCCCTTTTCATTGTAAAAACTCACGATAGCCCGCGCCAATCTGGATAATGATGGATTCTCGATCTCCTTTAATATACCGGTTTCAGCGATGCGTTCTATAAATCCCTGCTGAAGAAGCATTCCTCTTACAACGTTGCGTTCGTCGGCTGGAAAGTCAAACAGGGTTGAAGCCGGTTTTTGCTTTGAAGAAATGCTTGGCGACGACTGATTAAACTTGTTGGTCGCCATAGCCCGTCGCACTTTTTCTTCCTTGATCCTGATCCTGGAAGAAAACCTTTCTATAAGGTAATCCCGCTCTGACGAATCAGCAATCCGCTTCAAGACGGGAAGACATTCTTCAAGGGCCTTATTGCGCCCGGAAATTCCCTTAAAATCATATTGTGCGTCCAGTTGATCGAGGAAAAAATTGATCATCGGCTGGGAAGATTGGATAATTTTCTGGAAGCCCTGTGTTCCGATTCTATTGATGGCGCCATCCGGGTCTTTATCATCCTTTAAAATGACACATTCGGGTTCGATTCCTTCAGTTAGGAATATCGGCAACGAACGTTTTACAGCGCGTAAACCGGCTTCATCCCCGTCGAAAATCGTCAAAACTTTTTCGGTGAAGCGTTTTAGCAGTCTGGCGTGTTCAACTGTCAGTGACGTCCCAAGGGGAGCGACCACGTTGTCTATCCCGCGTATTCTCAGTGAAATTTGATCAAAATAACCCTCTACCAGGATTACAAAGCCACTTTTTTTGATAGCGTCTTTTGCAGAGTCAAGTCCGAATAGTAAGTTTTTTTTCTTAAAAATAACGGAATCAGGCGAGTTCAGGTATTTGGGGTCCGTGTTACCTAATGCCCTACCCCCAAACGCAACAATCTCACCATTCAAACCGCGTATAGGAATCATAATCCGGCCGCGAAAATAGTCGTAATAGCCGCCGTTTGGTTTCTCGCGTAGAAGACCGGCGATGAAAGCGTCTCTAAAACTCAAACCCCTCATGGAAAGACGACTTTCAAAACCATCCCATGCATCAGGAGCAAATCCTAAGCCGAGAAAGTCTATCCATTCTTTGCTAACCCCCCGATTTACAAGATATTCTTTAGCATCGGAAGCATTGTTCAGGCTTTGGACAAAATAGGATTGGGCCAAGTCAAGGACCTTAAACAATCTTTCTCTGGTGTCGTCTCTTGCAGTACCGCTCCTCTCGAGTTCGAGCGTTATTCCGTGCCGCTGGGCGAGCAATTTAGCAGCGTCTACAAAAGAGACGTTCTCTATACGCATAACAAAATTGAAAACGCTCCCCCCAACGGCGCACCCGAAACAGTGAAAAATACCTTTCTGGGGAGACACATATAGCGATGGATCCTTGTCTCCGTGAAACGGACAGATTCCTCTGTAGTCCTTCCCAGCCTTCTTGAGTTCTATATAGCCTGAGACGACCTGAACTATATCGGCCGCAGCGGCGATTTCAGAGATTTTGGATTCCGGAATCCTCATTTTCTACTCCGGTCTCAAATCCACTATCGTCGCGCCGGCGCCACCTTCCTGTGGGAGCCCAAGTCTGGAATCTAAAACCAGCGCATGAGTAGTTAAATATTCAGCAATCGCCTGTCTCAGGCGACCTGTGCCTTTGCCATGAATGATCCTCAGTGAAATCAAACCGCCGAGGACAGCGTTGTCGATAGCTTTCTCAACCACAGGGAGGGCGTCTTCTACGCGCATGCCGATTACATTGACCTCCCACTTGGGTGTAGCACGAGGGATATCTACTCCAAGAATCGATTTTTTTGAAGAATTTTTTTTGCTATCAGGAATTTTAATTAGAGTCAAGTCTTCCGGGTCAACTCTTATGGTAAGATTTCCAACGATCACTTCTACCTTTCCTCTTTCTGCTGAAGAGTTTAGAATGCCTTGCTTCCCCAGTGACTTAATTCTGACAGTGGCGCCCTTTTCCAGCGGCTTCTTCGGTTTGGTTAAGGGAATTTCAAGCTTCTTGACTATTTCCTGTTTTACTTCCAGGATCTTTTCCTGAATTTCTCTTCCGGATTTAACCTGGCCTGATTTTAATGACTGTTTCAGCCCAGAGAGGTCTTTTTCCGCTTTCCGGATTAATTCACTTGCTTCCTTTCTGAAATTTTCCACAAGTTCCGCACGTTGTTGCCGCGTTTCGGTCAGTTCCATATCGAGGGTTTCCCTCAATATCTCTATGTCCTCTCTGCTCCTTTCCAAAGAAGCCAGTTTGTCTCTCAGGCTGACAATTAGCGTCGCGCTTCCGCCCGCAGCCGTGTCTGCATAGTGTCTCGCAGCTATTATAACATTCGGCGGTAAACCTATTGATTCCGCTGTGGTAATAGCATGACTCTCCCCAGGCAAATCGTACAGCAGTCGGAACGTTGGTTTTAGTGTGGCCGGGTGAAATTCTACACTGACGTTCTTGGTTTTCGGTGTCGAAAGAGCGTAGGCTTTAAGCTGGGTGAGATGCGTAGTGACAAGCACATGGGCCTGCTTTGACTTTAGTTCGTCAATTATGGCCATAGCCAGAGCGGCGCCCTCATCCGGATCGGTAAAACCGCCAAGTTCGTCCAAGAGGACAAGATCTCCTGGCTGTACTAACTCCAAGATCGTCTTTATCCTTACAAGATGCCCGGAAAAGGAAGAAACTCGTCCCCTAATGTCCTGTTCATCCCCAATGTCCACCATAATCCTGGAAAAGATTCCGATCTTTGTCCCTTCCTTAGCCGGAGTCAACAGACCGCAGGCGGTCATAAGTGGAAACAGTCCGGCAATTTTGAGAGCAACTGTCTTCCCTCCCATGTTGGCGCCGCTAATTATTGTGACCAGTGTATCGGAGTCCTGTATCACATCCATAGGGATAACATTTACACCTTCTGCCGCCTGCAACAATGGGTGTCTCGCGCCTACAATTCGAAAACCGTCTTCACACAGTTCAGGCGAATTGCAGTCCATCTTGATGGCATATTCCGCCTTTGCCTGACAAGCGTCCAGTTCAGACAACACTTCGAAATTTCTAATCAAGTAATCCCGAGAAGCTCTTATTTCGTCTGTTAGCTGTCTATATACCTGCAATATGGCATCCCTTTCCTCATCAGCCAGTGATGCCATCCGGTTGTTATGTTCTACGACATCAAAAGGTTCCACGTATACAGAAGAGCCCGATCTTGAATGATCGTGAACAATTCCATTCATCAATCCCTTGAACTCGGGCCGTAGCAAGATGACATACCTATCATTGCGAACCGTCACATAGTCTTCCTGAACAACTCTCGCCAATTCCCGGTCTCTGACTATCTTGTCCAGCCGTTTGTGGATCCGCCCCCTAAGGGCTGAAATCTCATCGCTGATACAGACCAGTTCGGGGCTAGCATTTGGTTTGACCGCTCCATTGTCATCCAGAGATCTCTTAAGAATCGCCCTAAGTTGACCAAGTGGAAACAGGCGGTCAAAGTAGAGTTTAATCAGCTCGAATCGCTCCTCGAGATCTTCAATTTTCCTCCTGACCGCAGAACTGATTGCAATTAAATCGCGTATAGCAAGCATTTCATCCGGGTCCAGAACTGAACTAATTCCGGATAATTTTTCAAAGACCCCTTCTAAAGGAACCAACCCCGAAAAGTGGAAGTCACCGTAAAGATTTAGGACCTCTTTCATTTGGACAGCCATTTTGAGCTTTTTCTCTATGATTGCAGTATCAGTCTGGGGGAAGCTGTTCAGAACCAAAAGTTTGCCAGGGATGGACCTGGCGTGGGAAGATACCTCTTCCAGAACACTGGGCAATTCCAGAGCCTTTATGCTGTCATTAACAACATCTGACATATATTCCTCGACTCATTGCAAGTTGCGATTTGCTAAAATTGGCAGGTTGCTGGAAGATTCAAAATCGAATAATTCATGGCCTTTTAAAACACACTGGTTATCCTGGAAATCATCAGCTCATTATTTGGGACTACAGACGAACAGGGACTCCCTCAGACACCAAATACTTTTTCAGCTCATTAATAGGTATCTCCCGATAGTGGAATATAGAAGCGGCTAGAGCCGCGTCGGCTCCACCATCGACTATTGCCTCTCTAAAATGTTCAACAGTTCCTGCGCCTCCAGAGGCTATTACCGGAATGCCTACGATATCGGTAACAGCTCTGGTCATAGGTATATCATAACCATTTTTGGTACCGTCCGCATCCATACTTGTCAGCAAAATCTCACCCGCTCCCAGGTCCTCGATCTTTGCTGCCCATTCCAGGAGATCGATCCCTGTCATCGTGCGTCCACCATGAATAGATATTTCGAAACCTGATTGAGTGCAGCCGGTCTTCTTTCCATCAATTGCGACCACTATGCATTGACTGCCAAACATCAAGGACGATTCGCGTATAATCCCTGGGTCTTTAACGGCGGCGGTATTCAACGAGACCTTGTCCGCCCCAGCATTTAGCAGTCTCCTGATATCAGCGGTAGTCCTTACTCCTCCACCAACAGTGAGTGGCATGAATACCTGCTCTGCAGTACGTGAGACGACATCCAGTATTATGTCACGTTTTTCATGGGAGGCTGTTATATCAAGGAAAACCAGTTCATCTGCGCCTTCCTCATCATAAAACCGGGCATTTTCCACTGGGTCTCCGGCGTCCTGCAAATTCACAAAATTAACACCTTTGACCACTCTCCCTTGATTTACGTCCAGACACGGTATAATTCGCTTAGCTAACATCCGAACTCTCTGTAAGTGAAATTGCCTCTCTGAGGTCTACTGCGCCTTCGTAAAGGGCCCTTCCGATTATAATACCTGCAACTCCATCTTTTTCAAGGGTCAAAGCATTTTTCACATCCTGAATGGTCGTCACTCCACCTGAAAGAATAACAGGGGTATTCACTGCCATTGCGAATTCCCGGGTTGCGGCGAAATTGGGACCGACCATCATTCCGTCCCGCTCAATATCGGTGTAAATGAAAGAAATGGGGGAATCCGAATCAAAGACCAGGGCCAGATCTCGGGCGCTATAATCTGTGGGCTCGGTCCATCCTTGAACGGCCACCCTTCCGGCCTGAGCGTCTATCCCTATCGCAATTTTACCAGGAAAATTCCGGAGCAATTCTCGGGCCAGAGCGGGAGTCCTTGCAGCGACAGTTCCCAGGATGACGATACTGACACCGATATCCAGATACATCTGAGCAGTGGTCTTGTCTCTGACGCCGCCACCAAGTTCAATCGGGACGGTTGTATTTCTAGCGATCTCGCGAATTATTGGCAGATTTACGGGTTTTCCGTCAATTGAGCCATCCAGATCGACAATATGAATGCGTTTTGCGCCCAGGTTTTCCCATGTCATGGCCTGATCTAGGGGATTGTCGTTGAAAACAGTTGTAAGCTCCATCCGCCCTTGTCTCAAGCGGACACACTTTCCGGCCTTAAGGTCTATTGCTGGGATTATTATCATTATTGATTTATCGCAAATAAAAAGCCCCCTGATTGAGGGGGCCTTTTTGTCGGTTTTACTGCAGTTTGATGTTATTCAACCGGCAGGTAGTATACGAACGGCGGCCACGGCACGATGAACTTCCACATTGGCACGGCCACAGGGATTGGGGGGGGGCCGCAGCTTACGGGGGCGCATACCGGCATCTGAGGGGCCGGATACTGCATTTTCACCTGGATGGCGGTCGTCAGCTTCTTCGGTTTACAAGGGGTTTTCACTACATTACAAGGGGTGTTAACCACTCTAGGAACCGGAGGAGGTGGACATCCACCCACGCCGCATGCTGGAGCCGAAGCCGGCATTACCATGGGCTCTGGCGCTGCGACTGCGCCCGCAATTGTCCCGGCCCACACTGCGCTCGTCGATACAACGGCGACCAGAATGAAACCGAGAATCGCTAACTTTTTAACCATACCCTTAATCCTCCTTTCGAAACACTCATTATATCTTTGTAACTCTGTTGTCATGTTAAAGGACACCGAAGCCTACTTTTTCACCTTGCAAGGCATTGGAGGCGGAGGCGCCATCGGAACACCACAAACGGGTTTCATTTTGATATAGTTAGCCTTCACGTATACGCAGCGCGGAACTTTAACCGGCTTGCAGCATTTGTCCAGAGAAGTATCAAAATGTTCGACCTTAATGTCGGTTACCGGCACTAGCCACTCATAGCGGCCAGGGGCGATAGGATTCGGAAAAGCCTGTGGGTTTCCGTAGAATGCTAGAGGTGTGCGCGGCCACGCAATTCCTGCTAGATAAGGAGCAACCACCCTGACTTTGCGCAACTGCGCAGGAACAGGGGTAATCACTTCCGTTACCTGAGAATAATTAGTGGCGGCAGGACCACACATCGGTGGCAATCCCGGTGGCGGCGGCATGTAGGCGCACCCTCCGGCGGGGCCGCCGGCAAAGGAAATCGTGCTTGCGCCGCACAGCGCGAGAACCAAAAGGCTCAGAAGAAACAAACGTTTAACCATACCCTCAATCCTCCTTTCAACAGTTCCTCCCAAAAAACCGTTCGGGAGACCCGTAAAAACATTCCCGGATAAGAATCCGATATATTCCGGAATGTATTTTTGGTATCAAATCGGATAGCAAATGTCAAGCATTTTTTTGCCCGACGCCTCTAGCCATCATGCCCGTAAACTCCTCATCCATTCTAATTTCATGAATTCGGAACGGGTCCGCGACTAATGTCCACCATTTAGGTAGGTCGCCTTCATTAAAACCTTTTTATAAAGAGTTTATTGACGCTAACGATTTTTAGCAGAGGTTGTGAACTAAGTCAAGGATTTTTTTGGGTCAACCCCATATGGAACTCGACCCGACTTATATCATGCCATAACCCCCGTCTACACATAACAACTGTCCGGTGACATAATCCGACTCCGTCGACGCTAAAAAAACAAATGCAGGGCTGATGTCATCCGCTGTCCCAAATCGTTTCATCAGTATCCGGTTCATGTAAATTTCCTTGAGCTTTTCATCCTTCCTGATTTTTTCCGTCATGTCTGTTTCGACAATTCCAAGAGAAATCACATTTGCGCAAACGTTGTAACGCGCCAACTCTCTCGCCACGCTTTTAGTAAAACTTAAGACGCCTCCCTTAGCCGCCGAATAATTGACTTGACCGACTGTCCCCACCAATCCAGCGACGGAACTCACGTTAATAACCTTGCCATATTGCTGTTCCTTAAAATACGTGGAGGCTGCCTGTACGCACAGAAATGGTCCTTTTAGATGCGCGTCCACCACGGCGTCCCATTGCTCCTCGGTCATTTTCATCAACATCGCCGGTCTGGTAAACCCGGCGTTGTTTACAACTATGTCCAGACGACCAAATTCCTTCTTGGCAGTAGCCATCATATTTTCAACTTCGGCCTTTACCGCAACATCCGCCTTTACCGCAACTGATTTGCGCCCTAGACCCTTTATGCGGTTCACTACTTCAAGGGCCGACGCCTCGCTCGAAGTATAATTTACAAGAACGTCAGCTCCTTCTTTGGCATAAGCCAAAGCGATGTTTCGTCCAACACCCCTGCTGCTGCCAGTAACAACCGCCGCCCTTCCCGCAAGTCTCATTATGCCTCCTGGAAACAAGATATCGTCGTTTAAAACCTGATTGTCATGTAAAACTTATCAGAGAAGCGGCCAAAAAAAAAGCCCTGAGAAGTTCTCAGGGCGTGAAAGGAGGTATGGATATGGGTTATCGTGTCGTTAGTAGCTTCGGAACATCTCCGCACGGGCTGTACAATATGCGGATCTTTTTGATGAACCGGCTTAGCTTCTCACATAACCCCTAATGATTGCGACATTGGCATGCAACAAAAGTTCCAAAGTTTTCCTTTTTTTGAAAAAAGAATTGTAAAAAATCGAACTGTGCAAAAAAATTTATTTATGGCGTAAAAACAACTACGAGGAGTTTGGACGTCTTCCGGCTCAAATTTCGAAGATGATGGGCTTTCCCTGAATCAAAATGCAGGTTACTCCCTTTCTTCAGTTCGTGAATATCTTCTCCGACCTTCACCTCCACATGTCCGTCGATCACGAACATGAACTCCTCCCCTTCATGTTTGTACGCTACCATCTCGTGATCTTTCTCAGGGTCGAGCGTCACCAGATACGCCCATAGATGTTTATCCTGGGCGTCCGGCGTAAGGCTTTTGTACGAATAGGCCTTGGTCCTCTTCAAATAATTCTTCCGTCGTTCTGCCTTTCTGTCCTCGGAAAGGAGAGATGATGAATCTACGGCCAGCGCTCGAGAAACCTGAATTAATGTCCCTACTGGTGGTACAACAATCCCAGATTCTATCTCCTTCAAATATTCTACATGGTAGCCGGTTTTTTCAGCCAATTGATCAAAATCCAGCTTTAGTTTTTCTCGCATCTGCCGGATTTTATCACCTACGTTAAGAGCTTTAGCAGGCTTCCTTGCCATGGGTGATCTCCCTCAATAGAAAATATTGCAGACTCAGACGGAGTCGGGTTAACTGAAATTAATACAGGTCAGGCCTTTTAGCGCCCTTGGTTTTGGTCAATTCCCTCGCGATTACGATTCGCTGAACTTGGTTGGTGCCTTCGAAGATTTGGGCAATTTTCGCAGATCTCATATACATTTCCACTGGATAGGATCTCATGTATCCATACCCACCAAGGATCTGGACGGCTTCTGTAGTTACCCGCATAGCCATATCCGTCGCGAAACGTTTTCCCATGGCCGCTTCCAAAGCGCACTGTTCGCCAAGGTCCATCAAAGAAGCCGCCCTGTAGATCATTAGACGGGAGGCTTCGATTTCAGCGGCCAGATCAGCAATTAGGAATTGCAGGCCCTGAAATGACACGATAGGACGACCAAACTGAACACGTTTCTGCGCGTAATTCAGAGCATAGTCAAAAGCCTGTTGGGCTAAACCGACTGCGCATGCGCCAATCCCGACCCTTCCACCATTCAGGGCCGACAGCGCCATGTTGAAACCCTTTCCCTCTTCGCCAATCCGATTGTTTTCCGGAATAAAACAATCCTGGAAATGTAATTCAGTAGTTGGGGACGCATTCAAGCCCATCTTCGGCTCATAAGGGCCAAAAGAAAAACCCGGAGTGCCTCTTTCTACTACAATGGCGCTAATACCCTTTTGTTTCTGAGCTTCATCGGTTCGAACCATAACAGCATAAAGGTCTGCAACTCCTCCACTGGTAACATAGAGCTTGGTCCCATTTATGAGATACCCTCCGTCAACCTTGACGGCCATGCAATTAAGGTTTGCGGCGTCCGACCCGGCATCCGCCTCTGTCAAGGAATATGCTCCCAATTTCTCACCCATCGCCAAAGGTTTGACAAAACGCCGCCTCTGATCTTCATTCCCGTATTGGTAGATCAGGTTCACCACCATGTTGTGAACACTCATGTAAACAGCGGTGGCAAAACATCCTTTGGCTAGTTCTTCAAAAATCAGGGCCGCTGTGAGCCTACCTACCGCGGTTCCACCATGTTCCTCAGGTACGTAGAGCCCTGTAAAATCCAACTGACCCATCTTGTTGAAAACCTCTCTGGAAAAAGTGTGACTCTCTTCCCATTCCCTTGCGTTTGGGGCAAGCTCCTTGGTTGCGAAGTCGCGAGCGGCTTTGCGTATAAGTCGCTGTTCATCATTAAGCTTAAAATCCATGAAAAATCTCCTGAAAAGTGGTTTGAGTCATTTATGCTTCACAGGAACGTCAGGATTGTGAATTTATGATCTCAGCACCAATGTGGATCGTCTGCGATTCTGCGCGTTAACTGTTGCGGCCCCTGTATTAGGCCAATGGGATGATCTATGATATTATATGAGATTAGCTATTATAAAATAGACTACGGATTCCATACAATTATTAGCTATTTTCAGACCGTGGAGTCAAATAAAAACAGATGTGGCTAACCTCAAATGTGCACTTTGTTGGACGATTGGCGTTCGTGCCCAAGAATCCGTCGAATCGCACACATAGACCCCCAATTTTTCAGACATAAAAATCCTTACAAAGGAACATGCTTCAATGAATTCATACGAGGCGTTGCAACTATTAGCGAAGATTTTTGGCGTCGAGCTTCAGTACACTGACAATTGGGGTAAAACTTTTCAAACCCAATCATCCGTTCTACGCGACATTCTCGAAAAAAAGGGGGCTCGAATTGATCCTGAGCTGCTGGTCACATCACCTCAAACTGTGACTTTCAGCACTGACAATGTAGAGTCGTGCGTTCCCGTCTATATAGATGTCCCGTCGGCTTTACGTGACCATCTCCTAAAAAACGGAATGATCCATTTAACCGACTTAAGTTTCACATTTGAACCTATAACACGCCATCTTGATGGTCCTGAGACATCATTGGACTTTGACCTAAAAACAGGCCTCACTCGTATAATGGCTCCGCTTCCGGCCGATCTCAAGCCTGGTTATTACAGCTTCAATCTGGATATTACGGTCCATGATTCCGTAATATCCAATGAACTGAGAATTATTGTAGCGCCGGAAAAAGCCTACGCTCCTGAACCGATTGAAAAGGGTCAGCGGGTAGCGGGAATTGCCATATCTTTATATGGCGTACGATCGGAACATAATTGGGGCGTTGGTGATCTCACAGATCTTGTGGAAATTATAGATTGGGCCCTTGATGATCTTGGAGTTCATTTCGTTGGGTTAAATCCTCTTCATGCTCTATTTAACGCTAGCCCTTTCAATTGCAGCCCTTACATGCCTTCGAGTCGAATGTTCTACAATTATATATATATAGACGTTCTTAAAGCGGCCGGTTCAATTTCTCGGGAGTTGTTGGACGAGATGTTGGCTGATCATCAAATTGCAGCCGAAACATCAAGATTACGAGCTGAACGATACGTTGATTATGAAGGGGTGGCAACCCTCAAGAACAGGTCGCTCCGTAAAGTTTTTGACCATGTTTATACTCACAAAGACACTTCTGATTGTAAATCGCTATGGGAAGAGTTTAGAAATTTTGTTAACTCCGAAGGTGAAGATCTTGATCGATTTGCCACTTTTTGCGTCCTTCGGGAAAATTTACTTTTTAACGCGCCCAACCTTCACAAGTGGCGCAACTGGCCCGAGGGTTTCCGTCATCCTGAATCTCCTGAAGTAAAAAGATTTAGGGCGAAGCATAATGTAGATGTCCTGTTTCATGGCTTTTTACAATGGATAGTTCAAAAACAGTTGTCTGAAGCCCAGCAACACGCCGTTGAGAAGGGAATGTTAATTGGTTTGTATCATGATGTCGCCCTGGCCGTTGATCCAAACGGCGCTGACAGTTGGTCGAGACCGGAATATTTCGTGAGTGGATTTACGGTTGGAGCGCCCCCTGACGCGTTTGCCCCCGATGGACAGGATTGGGGTTTCCAACCTCCAGATTCCGGACAGGTCAAAAAATCGGGATTTACTCCTTTTCGAAAAAGCATTGCCGCCAATTCCAAGCATGGCGGCGCGCTGAGGATTGACCATGTCATGCAAATTCATCATTTATTCTGGATACCGTCGGGATCGCAGCCGAAGAACGGTGTTTATGTCAAGGATGATGAACAGGATCTGCTAAATGTACTGACACTGGAAAGTTTGAGAAGCCGGAATATTGTCGTGGGCGAGGACCTTGGAACCTTGCCGTTTAATTTCAGGGATAGGCTGATCGATCGTGGGATCTTTTCCTACAGGATTTTTTACTTTGAAAGGGATGCAGAACTCAATCAAATCTCATTTTGCGATTATCCTGAACGAGCGATTGTATCGCTTTCCAATCACGATCTACCGACTTTCGCAGGTTTCTGGCAGGGACTCGACATTGAAGAAAGGGTTCAGATCGGCCGTATCAAACAGGAAGAAAAACATACCATCATTTCCGAACGAGCGGAGCAGAAAGCTAAAATTATCGAACGCCTGGTTCACGACGGATGCCTGGTTCCCGAAGTCGCTCATGGCGCATGGACATCTGAAATCCCAACTGATGAATTACATACAGCGGCCCTGAATTTTATCTTGAAGACTCCATCGTTGCTTGCAATCGTAAGCATGGAAGATCTCGTATTGGATACGCGCCAGCAGAACCTTCCTGGTACCACAACAGAACGTCCTAATTGGGTTACAAAAACAAAGTTTACGTTGCAAGAACTAAGAAGCCATCCAGAGGCGACTCGGATGGCGGCAAAATTCAGGGAGGCAGTGTTAAGGACGGAAAGGCGCTTTGAATTCAAGGCCTGACCTTGCGGCCGGGACCCAATTTGACCATGGCGGAACGTAGCAATACTGGAGATCTGGATATACCATCGTGCGTATTCCAGAGCGCTGAAATGTGACCAACATCGGCGCGCCATCTTTCAATCTTACGTATCGCCTCCGATTCCCATGGCAACCAAGTAGCCCTTTTTCTAATTCTTATAGAAGCCTCAAGTTCGGCCGGGACAGGAGGAGCTAGCAAATTATCGTCTTCCTCCTCGATTTGGCCGAGATAATCGGTAAGTATCCTGAGTTGTCTGCGGTTCAATCGTCCTCTGAGGACTTTCAATCTTTCCTCAACCATCGATTCCAGCCCTTTTGAAGCTGTGTTGTTCTTTTCTTTACAGTCTATGAGTTCACTCAGAAACTTGTAGTTTTCACGGAATTCTCCTGGAATAGAAGACAGGTCCATATCCTGGGCGGATTTGTCCACTCTCATGGCTGCTCCATTGGTATATGATTATATAGTATCTAGAGGGCTAACTGACTGGACCGGGGAAACCGGCGTCTAAAAAGGGCGTACCACGGCTTTCGGGTATTGTCAAGTATTGGTTTTATATTTTTTTACAATAGCTCATAATCACTACGTATATTTTATTGGTTAGATCCTGGCTGCCCACCGTACAGTTCTTTGTGCATCTTCAATACCTCAGGATCAATATGGATTTTCCCCTTATACTTTTCCTTGAAATCCTGAAGGTCCTTTTTTTCCTGGTATGAAAAGACCGTTGTCTCAATATTCCCTACAAGCCATTCCCCATAGGGTAGTTCACGAACCAATGCCACTCCGCTCATCACGGTTGTCTGATTAACTCTTTGGGCGTGTATGAAACACCCCAAAAGTATACCTAGTCCGGCAAGAACCCCAAAATACAATATAAACAGCATTGTACGAAGCATTAACAGTTCCTCGCTAGCGGCATATTTTTTAGCGCGGCCATAAGCGCGCTCACATGATAATCTAAACAGACCAATAAATTACATAAACGCATGCCATCAACCACAATGTGACACATATTAGTAGCGGAGGGTCCGTAAATAGTAAGGCTGTTGGAGAGCCTCCATGTTCTTTGTGGTATATTAGGTACAGGTATCGGAAAATTCCATATGTAACAAAGGGGATTGTTAACATCATTTTTTCGGACTGGATATCAGTACCAGGACCGGCCTTTACAGAATATAGACAGTAGAAAATGAAAGTAGACGTGGTCACAACCTGAAGCAGTTGGTCCAGAAAACCAACGCTATAGCTTTCAAGCACTGGCCGGTGATTTACCGCATCACCATTTAAAAACATGACTTCGTGTCTTCGTTTGCCCAGAGCAAGAAATATAGCGACAGAGAAGGTGCATAGCACCAGCCAACTGGAAACACCTACACTCAAAGCCGAAGTTCCGGCCAGGACGCGTAGCAGGAAACCAGTAGAAATGACGAGCACATCAATGATTACTAAATTTTTGAGTTTCCAAGAATAAAGACAGTGCAAAACTATGTAGACCACTAAAACCCCGAGCGTAAAAAGCGGCAAATAAAAAAACAGCGTGTTGACAAACATTAACAATATCAGGCCTGCAGCCAGGATCAACCCCATCTGCGGCGATATGACTCCCGACGCTAATGGCCGATTACGCTTCAGGGGGTGGATTCTGTCCTGATCCATGTCCATGTAATCATTGATTACGTAAGTTGCTGAAGCGGCCAGGCAAAAACTAACAAAAACACCAAGGGTTTTTAGTGTATCATGAGGGCAGAAGAGTCGACCGGAAAAGACTAGAGGCATAAGGACAAAACCGTTTTTGATCCACTGCCCTGGCCTTATGAGCTTAATTAATGGGCTTATCGACTTCATAGTATTGTTCTATCTTTCATGATCCGAGGGCGGAAGAATTGTGACCAAAGCAGATCTAACACTTCCAAGGCTTACTATCACAACAGGATTTAATAGTAAATGTCATGGCTGGAGACACTTTTGGTTTGTCTAGGTCTTGCACTGTGAATTATTTTGATCTTGAGGGTAATTTCCCAGATTTTAATGGAACTCATTGAACCGTGAGAGGAAATATTATGTCAAATATTGATTTTATGAAGTCATTGACGCAGTCAGGCTCCACAAAGGCCATATTACTCGTCATGGACGGCCTTGGAGGATTGCCGCGAGAACTTGGTGGCCCTACTGAACTTGAAGCAGCTTTTACTCCCAACATGGACAGACTGGCGCGGGAGGGTTCAGTTGGACTGGTAAACACCGTAGGCATTGGAATAACGCCGGGAAGCGGCCCTGGACATTTCGGGCTCTTTGGATACGACCCACTGGAACATCTTATAGGAAGAGGGGTCCTAGAGGCGGTTGGCATTGGACTGGCGCTCACAGAACAGGATGTCGCGGCTAGAGGTAATTTCTGCACAGTGGATCAGGAAGGATTTATAACCGACCGTCGCGCAGGCCGTATTCTGACACAGGAATGCGCCAGAATGGTCTCGCTGATTGACGACATTACGCTCCCCGGAGTCGAGGTGGTTGTAAAACCGGTTCAGGATTACCGTTTTGTCCTAATATTGAGAGGCCCTGGCCTTTCTTCGGCCCTGAATGAAACAGATCCTCAAAAGGTTGGATTAAAACCCTTGAAGATCAGACCTCTGGATGGCTCGCCTGAAGCACGTAAAACCGCTGACCTCGTGAATGAATGGGTAACTCGTGTTTCAGAACTTATAAGGAGTCAACATCCGGCAAATATGGTCACGTTGCGAGGATGGTCGAGCGAACCAGGACTCCCAAAGTTTGAAGATGTCTTCAAGATGAAGGCGGCTGCCATGGCCGTATATCCTATGTACAAAGGACTTGCGAGTCTCGTTGGGATGACTCTGATTGAAGGTCTCAAAAACATCGAGGACCAGTTAGACGCCCTTCGGCGTAATTGGGACAGTTACGATTTCTTTTTTGTTCATCACAAGTATACGGACAGCAGAGGTGAAGACGGAAATTTTGACGCAAAAGTGAAAGAAATCGAAAAAGTTGACGCCATGATTCCAAAAATACTGGAACTGAATCCTGACGTCCTGGTAATTACCGGTGACCACTCTACTCCTTCGGTGTTGAAATCCCATAGTTGGCATCCTGTCCCTCTCATTTTGTCGGCCCCTGGCATGACTCGAGCTAATCCCGATGTGACAAGCTTTGGAGAATCGCAATGTCTGAGAGGGGCCCTGGGCCAGTTTAATGCGTCCGATCTCATGAAACTTATAAGTGCGCATGCGCAAAGGCAGATAAAATATGGCGCATAAAGAATTTCATTTATCCGGT
>JAJYDQ010000012.1 GCA_021777225.1 Deltaproteobacteria bacterium | reverse complement strand
AGCGCTGACGACAATCTTTGGGTTGACTCACTAAGTTCCTGGAGTTCCCGAAGCGTGGCTTTTTGAGTCTTCCTGTCGTTGAGAAAGAATTCTTTTCCGGGCCGCGTATACTTCTGAATAGCATTCAAGCATTCCAGAAGGTGTCTTAGGTGAACTTGATCGTCTTTCAAAGCGGCTGAGCCTCTCGAATAACACTTTCACGAAGTCCGGGGTTAATTGAGTCAATTTCAACAACATCAACTCGATGGCCTAATAGAGATTCCAGTTCCGCCACAAGCCCACCAGGGAACCACGGCGCTGTGGGACGACCGTCAACTTCGATTAAAAAATCAATGTCACTGTTTGATGAAAAATCCTCTCTGGAACGTGATCCAAAAATGCTCAGTCGCCTTACACCGTATTTTCGGGCGATATTTAAGATCGCTTCTTTGTTTTCTTCGATTGTTTTGTCCATGTCACGTCCTCAAATCTCCGACATCACACAAATAATTATCTCATAATAAAATTATGGAGACAATTGCCAAAATCAATGAGCTGATTTCTCTTGGCCTTACTATGAAATAAAAACGGAGGGCAGATTGGTCCTCCGTTTCAGTTAAGCTAGGATAGATTGTTGAGTTTAGAATGAAGCTTTTACCTTAAATTCCGTGCCCCATATCGGGTCGATTGCTTTGTCCGGGTTGACGTTGTAGTGACCTCGAGCAACCCCGCTTGCAGGAAGGGCCCAATTTGGAATATTTTTGTCTACGCAAGCGTAGCTAAACCATTTCCCCGGTACCCAATAACCTATTGTGCCCATCGCCGTAAGATCCTCAAGAAGTTTCCACTCAAACCCACTATCAATTTCCCAACCTAGCGACGTATCGGGAATTGTCGGAATAGGCTCGGCGCGAACAGAGTTGAACCCCTTAATATAAACAACACTTCCTGAAAATGGCGCGACAAAAGGCCCTGGATTAGGGAGAAGACAACCCATGATGTCTCCACTCTTTGAAAATCTCTCTGCCCACGTGAAACTGCCATACACGTTCAGGTTCGCAGCCACAGCGTAATCCACCTTGGCGGCGTAGACACTGGCGTCCTGCACAAACCCTTCACCAGTATCACGGGCAATACTTGTACCGAGCCCGTATCCATATATCATGAGGTAGCTGTAGGGCCTGAAAACAGTTACGTTAGACCACGTATCCGACTGCTTGCCCGAGGTCACTTCAACCCTATAATAGGATCCAGGGGCCAGTTGGGTATAACGATAATCATCTCCCGTAAACCATGCCCCTAAAACCGAAATTTTGGCAGGTCCGTAAAGGGCGCCAATTTCAACGGCGCCTGAATCATGCTGGGTATCTAATACCGGGAAAGCCTGGTTACGGGAAATGGCGTCGGCAGGAAGACTCCCACTCCTCCTCTCGGTAATTCGATCGTAATCGTATTCCGTGTTAAGAAAGAAACGACCGTTATTGTATTTAAAGTACAGGATGCCCCACTGCTCCCCAACGTCTCTAGCCTGGACACCTCTTGTTCCGGCGACATATTTATTGGGATCATTAAGAACACCCTCACCACCAAAATGCTTGAACTGCCAGCTACAAAAAAAACCAGCCGAGACACTGCCGGCGTGATATTTCACACGTGGGAAAATAAAGTCAAAGGAGCGTGTGTTATTTTTGTCGGCACGCTCGTTGTACCATACAGCAGTGGTTCCATAATCGTCTGTGGCGTAACCCCTACGGGCAATATATACGGACCCTCCCATTTGAAGGGGACCGAATGGTCCAGTAAAAGATAGAGATTCCAAAGACCTGTTATCTGATCCGTCGTATTGCAGCCCCATACCAAATTCAGCGGGTCTCTTTCCCAGAGTGATCTTACCCCACGGCAGTTGGGCAGAGACCCAAAGGGTCCGCCAGTAACCGGGAGATATCGATCGTTGGACACCCGGGGAATCTTGATCCAATACTCCCGAAGGAGTCATTAAACCTACCGACGTGCTGTAGTTCGGAGAATTCCACGAACCGATATAATAGTTTCCTTCTATACTGATAGCCCGATTGATCGTTACTTTCATGTCGGTGGACATGTAAAAAATCATCCAATTCGCGTCAGACCCCGAAACTATGGACTCGCCACCGGCTCTACGGCTTGCCGTTCCACCCATAGACGCTGGGCTGACATTCCAGACCCCCGCAGAACTGACATTCGCATTATGGTAACCCCCAACGTAAAAATTGTATGGGGCCGCAATGCCGATGCCATTTAAGGAAGTCGAAGATAACGGACTGAGGTATGGAGGGGGGGGTGAAGAATAGGTGACAGAGTTGACTCCCGACGCCTGGGCTTGGTCATAAGTTCCAAAAAAACCATTAACACCATTTTGGCCTCTAACTTCATACAGCCATGTGAAAACTCCACCCATCGAGAACTCCCATGCGTTCGCCGGTCCTGAGACCGATACCACGGAGAGCCCAAGGAGGAGAGCTATGGTTAACAATCTACGACAAAACATAAGGTCCTCCCTTGTCAAAACAAAAGGGGACGGAGACGGTCCCCCGTCCGAAGTTGGCGTAAAAAAGCCCTGCTTGCCCCTCAGCGACAACTACCATCTCGCAGAAACGCCTTGAGGCAAATTAAGATATTTTATCTAACAGGATTGTTTTATTTTTAGGTTATTAGAAAAGAATTGGGGTGTCAATTAAAAAAATATTTTAAAACCGTTTAAAAAACTTAATCAAAACAATAGACAATACACTTTTGTAAATTCCAGTGATAGTTTCAACTTGAAACAACATTCATGTAAGAATTGTTAGGAAACTGTTAGGAACGCTCGTTTGATGACGCTTATGGATGAGGAGTTATCGCGACAATCGTAATCTGGTCCTTGTCGGGACCATAGCACCAGAAGACTCGATAGGCCTCGGAAGTGTGCTGTTGAGCATATGCCTCAAAGACTTTTTGTCTTGGGTTGTACGGGTTGGTTAGAGCGGAATACTCGTGTGTCGTCAAACTCGGATGCCTTGGATTGTTTTTCAGGAAATGGATACTCTTTCTGACTTGTTTGAATATCCCTTCTTCTATTGAAGCCTTCGTTCTTTTGGATTTCTTCCTATTCTCAAACGATTTCCTGGCTTTTTTTTCAGTTCGTTGTACGTCTTCGCTGCTTCTGTGTCCCAGACGAGAAAAAAAGGCATAGTTAATCCTCAAGTTCTTTCATCCAGGGTTCTTCGGCGTCAACATCGGGGGGCATTTCAGCGAATTGTCCTGCTCTTAATTTTTCTATGGCCCCAAGAACGGTTGCTCGAACTTCAGGATTCCTGTGAAACCACAATTCACGTTCTGGTATGACGGCGGCTAATTCAAGCTTCATTTCCGTATCCCCCGTTTTTTCGATCAAGAAAGTCTTGTTGGCAAATTCTTTGCCTAGGTTAACTCTGCCTCTTGAATCAGCGATTTTGAGTTCCATGACGATTCTTCCGTGGGTTTAAAGATATTAAACCAACCCAATTCTGTCAAATGGGCTGAGGGGAAGAACCCACCACAAAGTCATTGCTTGCCACTCGTCTTGACACGCGTGGCGGGATTGCGTTAGATTCGTCATTATACGAACGGAGGGATGGCCGAGTGGTTTAAGGCGGCGGTCTTGAAAACCGTTGATCCAAAAGATCCGGGGGTTCGAATCCCTCTCCCTCCGCCATTATCCTAATCCAGGCTCACTGATTCTTTTGAGCTGTATTCCCTGTAGAATTTTACAAAATAATCCACGCCGGACCACAAGGTGAGCGCGAGGGCTATGTAAAGCAGGATTGTCCCAATCTCGTTGAAATCTATGTCCACTATGAAATGATAATCGTAATGAATCATTAACGGGATGACAGCCGCGAATTGAAAAAACGCTTTCCATTTCCCTATGCGACTTGGTTTCAATGTAGAATCCCATGACCTTGATGTCGCCCTCAAGGCGCTAACCGCAACTTCCCTGCTTATAATGAGCATGACTATCCATGCGTCCACCCTGTCCAGGGCAATCAACATTATCAATGCGGAAGTAACAAGCACCTTGTCGGCTATCGGATCCAGAAAACGTCCAAATGAGGACTCGACCTTCAACCGGCGGGCGATGAACCCGTCAAAGAAATCAGTGAGTGAAGCAATGAAGAAAAGAATCGCGGCCAACGCGGACGGGAACCGCCCCGGGAAAAACAGCAGAACCACTATCGGAGGGACCAGTAACAGGCGCCCAAGTGTTAAGAAGTTTGGTAGATGTCTTTTCATTATCTTTTACTAAATCCACGAGAAGGTCTGAAAGGACTCTCAGTTTCCCATGGGTAAATATTGCTTGTCAAATGTTCTACCGGCAAAAACACTTCAAAGGTAGAGCCTTTGCCCTGCTCTGATGATACTTTCACCGCTCCCCGATGCTCCTCCAGCAGAAGATGTACCTTGCTTAACCCCATACCCGCCCCCACGGTTTTAGAAGTAAAAAACGGGGTGAATATTTCTGAAACATCTTCGCTGTGTATACCTACTCCAGTGTCGGTAAACGCCACCGAAACACCTGATTTCAGGTCTCTTATGGTCACTTTCAATCGACCTCCGTTGGGCATGGCTTCGTAGGCGTTACGAATAATGTTGAAGAAAACTTCTTCCATCGCGGCGGGGTCAACTTGCGCTGCTGGTGAGGTTTTATGAGCGTCTATGCTAAAATTTACTTTTTTTGCCGCCATACCGTCGGCAATTTCATTGAGCGCCTTGTCTCTTGCACGGGCAATTAACGGTATTAGATCGGTTCTTACAAAATTGAATTTATAGAATTTTGAAAAACGGACATATTCCTCAATATCCTTGACCATCTTCTCGAGACGACCAACATCGTTTAGAATAATTTCCGTATATTTCGAGGTTGATGAATCCGCTTCGGACATCTTGCGCAACCTGAGAGCGAAGCCCCCGAGGGAGGTGAGACAATTCCTGACCTCATGAGCGACGCCTTCTACAACCTTGCCAAGAGACGCCAGTTTTTCCGACTGTTTTAACCTTTGTTCGACAGCGTAAAGACGAGTGAGTTCAGCGACAACTATTACTATGCCGCGCGCTCGATTATTTTCCTTGATTATTGATGTGGAGAGATAACCGGGGAAAGTGCTGTTGTCCTTTTTCCTGAAATGAAATTCCCCTTCTACTTTTCCGGCTCGCAATGTGTCTTTTACAAGATCACGGTGGAGCAATGTGCGGGCCTCGCCTCTCACAAGGAAGTGAATGTCCCTGTCTTTCAATTCTTCGAAGGAATAACCCCATAGCTTGGAAGCCGCCCGGTTAATTGACTGAATGTTCCCGCCCGAGTCCGTAGTTATGAGCGCTTCGTTTATGATGGTAGTTAGATGCGCCAGGTATTTCTCACTTCTTCGGATTTCCTTTTTGAGCCTGATGTTTTCGTCACCAACTTTCCGATTTTCAAGGAGCTTCAGCGCAAGATCCACCACATCCCCGGCAACGAAAGGCTTGGTAAGATAGTCATCGGCTCCCAGCTTCATGGCTTTCACGCCAACCTGGGGATTGTCCGCCGAGGACATGACTATCACGACAGAACGAGGTAACTTTTCTTTTGCAAAGCGGAGTGTTTCAAACCCATCGATTCTGGGCATGTGAACATCAATCAAAGCTACATCCGGGTTTTCCTTGAGTAAAAGGTTTTTACCTTCAGATCCGTCGAAAGCCTGGAATACTTCGAATCCACGTTCCTCAAAGACATCCTTGAGAATGTTGTTGAGGATCTTTGAATCTTCAGCGATCAGTATTTTAGGATTATCGAGCCCTGGGGCCATTCTTAAAAACCATAACTATTTGTTGACAAAACGTTTACGACACTCTTCAGAGCAAAAGTAATAAGTCTTTCCATGAATTCTTAAATGGGTCGCGTCTCGGGCAAGGACGTAAGTGCCACAGACAGGGTCTTTCACCATCTGGTTGACACTTACCGGCTCGTGATCTCCATCAAGAGAGCCTCTGTTTAAACCGGCTCCGATGGCTACAAGGGCCCATCGCAGAACCCTGTAAACTACATAAATCCATATTACGGTAATCAGCAGCCTGGTCAATTCAGATCCCTTCCAAAGGTTTAACAGCCTTAAACAGACGTACTTTCCTGAGTTCTTCCGGGTCCAGATTGTTTAGAAGTTCTCTTATAGTTAATTTCAATCCAGGATGGATAAAATCCGGGGCAATCTCGGCTAGAGGCGCTAAAACAAATCCTCTGGTTTTCATTCGCGGATGCGGCACTTCCAGTGTATCAGATGAAAATGCCTTATCAGCGAACAGCAGCAGATCAAGATCTATCTTCCTGGAGCGATCACTCCTGTGACTCCGATTCTTGCCCAAAACCCTCTCTATTTTTCTCAGATTATAAATCAGATCAAAAGGAGACAGTTCGACCCGCGTTTCCACGACAGCGTTCAGGAATTCCGGACCATTGTCTTTCAGACCAACTGGTTCCGTTTTGTAAAGACTTGACACTTTTCCAAGATACACCCGTTTCAAAGCCCCAATCTCTTTTACAGCCCTGTAAAAGGTTTCCTCCGGATCTCCAAGATTAGCTCCAAAACCTATGTATGCGAGCGAACACATTACTTCCAGCTTTCGACTCTGTTTGACAGACAGCCTATACCTTCAATCACGACCTGAACTGTATCGCCATCGGCCATCGGGCCAATACCTGATGTGGTCCCGGTGGCTATGACATCACCGGGATACAGTGTCATCACGCTTGTGATGTACTCAATAAGCTTGTAAGAGTGAAAAATCAGATTAGACGTTCGAGACGACTGTTTCGCCTGACCGTTTAGCAATAGGTCGATTTTAAGGTCCGAAGGATCAATATCTGTTTCTATCCAGGGGCCTATAGGGCAAAAAGTGTCAAAGCCTTTAGCCCTTGTCCACTGGCCATCCCTATTCTGCAAGTCACGCGCGGTCACGTCATTCAGGCAGGTGAAACCAAGAATAACCTGTTTCGCGTCCTTTTCCGGGACATTTTTAGCTTCCTTATCTATTACGATCGCAAGCTCAGCTTCGTAATCGACCCGAGCGCTTTGCGGAGGCATTAAAATGGTATCTCCGGGGCCGATTATGCTCGAAGACGGTTTCAGAAATAGAAGCGGCTCCTCAGGGAGCTTCATCTTAAGCTCTTGGGCATGATCACGATAGTTAAGGCCAACCGCCACTACCTTTGACGGCAGACAAGGCGCCAATAACCGTACATCCGAAATGGCGCATTCGCGATTAGCTGGATTAGGTCCCCAGGGCCTGATGATATCTCCTGCAACGACCCCGGAAAAGATCTCCTGCTGAGATTGGAATCGTACTAGCTTCATTTTGTTCCCCTATTCTCGCATCGCCTATAATCCAAGGACATCTCGCATATCATAAAGACGCCCTGCTGGCTCATTCATGATCCAGACCGCCGCTTGAACAGCGCCTTTTGCAAAAGCGTCTCGACTGTGGGCTCTATGCGTAAGCTCTATCCGTTCGCCGTTAGTGCAAAACATCACTGTGTGTTCACCCACGATGTCTCCCGCTCTTACGGACATTATTCCTATTTCTTTTCGATTTCTGGCACCAACCATGCCATAACGTCCGTAAATACCCACTTCGTCCAGGTCCCGGTTCAAAGATCCGGCTATAATCTCGGCCAGCTTAGCGGCGGTACCGCTGGGAGCGTCCTTTTTCTGATTGTGATGTGATTCTATTATTTCCACATCATAATTATCACCTAGACTGGAAGCGACCCTCTCGACCAGGTTGAACAAAAGGTTGACACCCAGGCTCATGTTCGGGGCCAACATGCAGGGAGTGCTTGAAGCGGCCTCACTGACGGTAATTTTCTGCTGATCCGAAAGGCCCGTAGTTCCAATAATCACGGCCTTTCCTTTATTGACAGCTTCTCCAACATTTCTTAGGGTCGCTTCAGGCGAGGAAAAATCTATCAGAACATCGCAAAGGGCTATTGCCGCCCTATGGTCATCGGTTACCTTGACACCGATATGACCTATGCCGGCGATGTCGCCCGCGTCTTTCCCAATGCTTGGGTTCTTCGGGGCATCCAGCGCCGCCACAACTTTAAGTTTGGGATGTTCATGGGATAGAGCTATAATTCTTTTTCCCATCCGGCCTGCCGCGCCGCTTACCGCAACCTTAATCATAGTATCTCCTGAACTATATCAAATTGAGTTTAACAAGGGCTGTTCTGATCTTCTCCAGGCTGACCGCAGAGGGAGCGCACAGTGGTAGCCTGAATTCGGGCTCGATCTTTCCCATTAGACCTAAAGCCGCCTTTATTGGTATGGGATTGGTTTCAACAAACATAGTCTGGCAAAGTTCGAAAATTTCAAAGTGTATGGTCCTAGCCTTGTCGATCTGGCCGGCCAGCATGTGTTTAACCAATGCCGACATCTTGTCAGGTATAATGTTGGTAACAACGGAGATTACACCTTTGCCGCCCAAAGCCATTAGCGGGAAAGTCATCTGATCATCACCCGAAAGCACATCAAACTCCGGGCTGCATAACCGAATGACCTCGCTCATCTGTAAAATTGAGCCTGAAGCTTCCTTTACGCCAACTATATTGGGAATTTCTGAAAGCCTTTTAACGGTTGAGTTTTCAATGTTGACTCCTGTCCTTCCCTGAATATTGTAGAGCACCAATGGGATGTCAACGGCTGCCGCCACGGCAGCGAAATGTTTGTACAGACCTTCCTGCGTGGGTTTGTTATAGTAAGGAGAAACAAGAAGCGCAGCGTCAGCTCCAAACTCTTTCGCGTGTTTTGTTAGACTTATCGCTTCATCAGTACAGTTTGAACCTGTACCTGCTATAACCTTGACTTGTCCGGCGACTTCCTTGACTGTCAGTTCTACGACACGATTGTGTTCGTCATGAGAAAGTGTTGGGGATTCGCCGGTGGTGCCGCATGGGATAAAACCACTGACTCCACCATCCATTCCGAACCGTATCAGGTTTTTGAGGCCTTTTTCATCAACCCGACCGTTTTTGAACGGAGTTACAATTGCTGTGAACGCTCCGGAAAACATGACTCGCTCCTTTATTTACCCTCGAGAATGTGGCTGGGGACCTTTTCACCTCTGATGAGGTCCTCATAGGTTTCTCTCTGTCTAATAAGGTAGTAATTAGAACCATCAACAAGAACCTCTGCGCAACGAGGTCTGGAATTATAATTGGACGACATGGTAAAACCATATGCCCCTGCGCTCATGACGGCAAGCAGGTCGCCGGGAAATGGCTCTTCGATTTCCCGACCTTTCGCAAGAAAATCGCCGGACTCGCATATTGGGCCGACTATGTCGGCCAAGAATTTCGGCGCCTGATCAGGCGATTTCTTGACTTTAATTATAGAGTGGTAAGCCTTATAGAGACTTGGACGGATGAGATCATTCATGGCGGCGTCCACGATGACGAAGTTTTTTTCCACTCCAGTTTTTTTGTAAAGCACACGAGTAATCATGACGCCGGCGTTACCTGCAAGCACACGTCCCGGCTCCATGATCAAGGTAATATCCATGTCCGACACCAGGTCAAGTATGGCCGCTCCATAATCTCCGGGCGCAGGTGGTGTTTCCTGATCGTAGGGGATACCAAGCCCGCCGCCTATATCTAGATACTTGATGTCTATCCCTTTACTCCTAAGTTTACTCAACAGTTTCCTGAGTATCGACACAGCTTCCATGAAAGGTCCAAGTTCCGTCAACTGACTCCCAATGTGACAATCAATGCCGACTGGCTCCAGGCAAGGAAGGTCCCTGGCCTTTAAATATATTTCCAGAGCCTGCTCTATCTGGACCCCAAACTTGTTCGATTTCAGTCCGGTTGAAATGTAAGGATGTGTCAGCGGGTCGACATCCGGATTTACACGCAAAGCTATCCTGGCGCTCTTGCCTAACGCCAGCGCCCTTTGATTGAGAAGCTGCAGCTCTTCTTCCGATTCCACGTTAAACATTAGAATATCGGATTTAAGAGCGTCATCCATTTCATAAGACTTTTTGCCCACCCCGGAGTACACTATCCTGGATGAAGGGACTCCGGCTTTCAGAGCCCTGAAAAGCTCGCCCCCAGAAACAATGTCGACCCCTCCTCCAAGATTTGAGAAAATTTTGAGGATTGCGAGGTTGGAGCATGCCTTCATAGAGAAACAAATTACATGTGGCGCGCTTGAAAAAGGCTCTTCGAATATTTTGTAGTGTCTTTTCAAGGTACCACTGCTGTAAACAAAAAGTGGGGTACCAAACTCCTCAACTATTTGGTTTACAGGAACCTGTTCGCAAAAAAGTTCTCTATCTTTATAACTGAAATAATGCATTTGATTACCCGTGAATCAGTAAGTATATTTTAAGGCTTCCGACGCTGTCCTTGAGGACTCCTCTTCTGGTCGGTTTTTGGGGAACGCCGTGACCGCGTATCTGTACATTCTACCCCTGGTGACCTTGTTATCCAACAACCAGGGAGTCTTGACAGGTTCAGCATTAATTTTCTGAAAGCCACGACCTGACTCTGACCGATAAACATTATAGCGTGTTTCTTCATTCTCCATTTTCACTGGTTCCCAGTATACCCTGATGCCCTGGTTACTCATGGCGACATTTACGTTTTCAGGCGAGCCCCAGTAAATACTTGGCGCTACGGCCCCGGCTACGTTCGAAGCATTCGATTCAAACGGGGTACCCCTGTTTGATTTCACCGATCGTACCGTATAGAAATACTTGGAATCTTTCTCAACTCCCTTGTCTACAAACCAGGGTTCCCGATAAGCCGCAGTACCAATAGATTTCATCTTGGCGGCTTCGTCTTGTGTTCCCCTAAAGATCTGATACCGATCGATTTTAGAGTCGGCAGGCGCTTTCCACTCGAGTCTGATGTGCCCCGCTTCAGGACGAGCAACAAGGTCGGTTGGCGCAGGCGGCGGTGTTTCATAATAAACTTCTACAGCGGCGCCTATTCCACTTTCCCGACCACGGAGATTATAGGCTACAACTGCGTAGGAATACACGTTGCCAGGAGTGACATTTTTATCCTGAAAAATCACTTCATCGTTTTTAATTTCAGCATTGGATGGGGATTGGAAATCGATGTTGGCCAACAACTTGCGCTTGTCTTGACAGTTCTCGCAATCTTCATCCACGCCTCTCGAGCCCCGATATATTTTGAAACCGGACAAATCAGTCAACCTGGAACCGTCCGAGTTTGACGCCGGCACGTTCCAGTTAAGCTTGATATCATCAGGGAAAGCTCTCGCTGTGATTAGCTTGGTTGGCGCAGGCGCCCTTACAGTCGTAGGTCTAGGGTTAGTCTTGTATCCGCAAGAACACAGACAGTTCAAGGTCATGAGAAAAAGGGCCGGAAGAAGAAGTTTCCTCAATCTTGTTTCGTCATTCCTTTTCAACCGTCCGCACGGGGCGTACATCCACTTTGTAGAAGGAATTTCTCGCCCTCTTCCATCTGTCGAATCACACTCTGTTTCGCCGTCGCGCCTTCCTGACATCTTGATTCGACCATTTCTTCCGGCGTCGGAGGAACATAACCGGTTCCAGAAGCCTCTCCACGAACAATAGCGCCAACTCGTGCGTGCGCTTCCCTGAACGGTACACCCTGTCTGGCCAAAGCGTCCGCCACATCTGTTGCGGCAAGGTACGGCTCAGAAGCGGCGTCCAGCAATCTTTCGGCCCTAAATTTCGTTCCCTTGATCACGCCTGTCATTGTCCTTAAGCTGTTCAACACTGTGTCGACAGCGTCAAAAACAGGTTCCTTATCTTCCTGAAGGTCCTTGTTGTATGTCAACGGGAGTCCTTTGAGGATTGTGAAAAGCGTTATCAAGTCTCCGTATACTCGACCGGTCTTGCCCCGTATCAATTCACAGGCGTCAGGGTTCTTTTTCTGCGGCATAATGCTTGACCCAGAACAGAACCTATCAGGTAGATCCAGAAAAGAAAATTCGGACGACGACCAGATTATAAATTCTTCGGACAATCGCGATAGATGGGTCATCACAAGAGAGCAATTGAAAGTGAACTCAACAGCAAAATCCCTGTCCGAAACCGCGTCCATAGAATTACGGCTTACTCGCGGGAAATTCAGAAGGTCGGCTACAAGGTCACGATTGATGTCAAAGGTAGTTCCGGCAAGGGCGGCCGAACCTAATGGCATTTCATCGATTCGCTTTTTGGAATCCGTAAAGCGTTCCCAGTCACGCCTAAACATCTGAAAGTAGGCCATTAGATGGTGAGAAAGTCTTACTGGCTGGGCTCTTTGCAAATGAGTGTAACCGGGGAGAATGATATCAATGTTGCGCTTTGCTGTTTCTAACAGGGCGGAGTCCAAATTGAGTAAAGCGGCTTCGATCAAACCGGACTGGTCTCTGAGGAACAGCCTTAGATCCAGCGCAACCTGGTCATTTCTGCTCCTGGCGGTATGAAGTTTACCCGAGACATCGCCGATTTTTTTTCTCAGAGCGTCTTCTATGTTTATATGGACATCTTCCAGGTCTTCCCGGAATTCAAAGCGACCGTTTTCGAAGTCATCGAGGACCTCTTTTAGTCCTTCTTCTATTTTGACCGCATCCTCGAGTGGTATGATTTTCTGAGCGCCGAGCATTCTGACATGAGCCACGCTGCCTTGGATGTCTTCCCGAAAAAGACGTCGATCAAACGAAATTGAGGCGTTGAAGTTAGAAAAAAGAGGGTCCATGCCCTCTGCAAACCGACCCTTTCTAACGCCTGACGACTCAATTGAGTTATTCCCATTATTTAAAGTTTGTTCAATGGCCATGTGTCGTCGATTTATGTCCCGGTATGCCGGCTTTTCCCGGTTTTACCCATTAAGGAGCCGATCCGTAGTCTCAAAGCGTTGAGTCTTATGAATCCTTCAGCGTCTGATTGAGAATAAACTTCATCTTCTTCAAAGGTTGCGAACCTTTGATCGTAGAGTGAGTTGTCAGATTTCCGGCCAGTGACCGTAACAGTCCCCTTGTAGATCCGAAGTCTTACATCGCCTGAAACCACCGACGAAGTCGTATCTATGGCTGTTTGAAGCATCTTTCTTTCGGGCGAAAACCAATATCCATTGTAAACGAGGCCGGCATAACGTGGGACCCATTCATCCTTGAGCCTAGCAATTTCACGATCCAGAGTGATTGATTCGATTGCCCTCCTGGCGATGTGTATGACCGTGCCACCGGGCGTTTCGTAAACACCGCGACTTTTCATGCCTACGTAACGGTTTTCTACCATATCTACGCGTCCCACACCGTGCATACCCCCAAGTTTGTTGAGATGATCCAACAGGTTCGAAGGCGTCATCTGAACACCATCCACGGCGACAGGATCTCCCGCTTCAAAAGTAAGTGTGATTTCTTGAGCCCTATCCGGGGCTTTTCTTGGGTCAACTGTAAGAACAAACATATCTGACGGAGGTTCTGCCCATGGGTCTTCGAGGATACCTCCTTCGAAACTCAGATGCAGCAGGTTTCTATCCATGCTGTATGGTTTCGCTGCGGTAGAGGTTACTGGAATGTTATGTTTTTTTGCGTAGTTGATAAGTTCTGATCTGGATTTGAACGACCATGTGCGCCACGGGGCTATTACTTTGATTTCAGGGTTAATTGCATAGTAAGTAAGTTCGAATCTTACCTGGTCATTTCCTTTGCCGGTAGCCCCATGACAGACAGCGTCGGCGTTTTCCTTGGCAACAATATTCATTTGGGCTTGCGCTATGCAAGGCCTGGCGATTGAGGTGCCAAGGAGATATGAGCCTTCATAAATTGCGTTTGCCCGGAACATGGGAAAAACAAAATCTTTGACAAAGTCTTCCTTAAGATCAACTACGTATAGAGATTCAGCGCCTGAAGCCTCGGCTTTGTCATCAAGACAATCAAGTTCTTCGCCTTGTCCGAGGTCTGCAACAAATGCGACTACCGGGCATTCATATGTTTCAACGAGCCACCGCAGGATCACTGAAGTGTCAAGACCACCCGAATAAGCCAATACTATTTTTTTTATGTCTTTGTGTTTCAATTTTCCTCCAACTGTTCACTCCAAGCATCTCTACTTACAGGCTGAGTAGATCTTCCAGTAGGGCCTTCTGAACATGAAGCCTGTTCTCGGCCTGATTCCAGATCAAAGAATATTTCGATTCCATAAGTTCTTCAGTAATCTCTTCTCCGCGATGCGCCGGCAGGCAATGAAGCGCATATACCGGGTCACCTGCGTGTTCGAGGACCTTATGGTTTAACTGAAAACCATTAAAGGCCTTCCTGCGAGCCGAGGTTTCCTTTTCCTGCCCCATCGAGGCCCACACGTCTGTTGATATGGCGTTAGCTCCTTTGGCCGCTTCGAATGGATCACGGGTCAGCCTTATGTTGTCACAATCAAATTTAACCGCCGGGTCATAACCTTCAGGGCATGCCAGGACAAACGGAAAACCAAGTTTCTGTGCCGCAAATATCCATGAGTTGGCCATGTTGTTCCCGTCGCCAATCCAGGCGGCCCTCATAGTAAAAATGTCCAGTCCTGCTTCCTGCAAAGTGAGCAGATCACCCAATATCTGACAGGGGTGAGATCGGTCTGTTAGCGCGTTTATTACCGGGATTGTAGACCAGTGCGCAAATTCCTCAACTATTTCCTGACCAAACGTCCTAATTACAATAGCGTCCAAATATCTCGAAAGTACACGGGCCGTATCCTTGATTGGCTCCCCACGACCAAGCTGAATATCTCTGGAATTGAGGAATATCGGGTGCCCTCCCAGTTGATAGACACCAACATCAAATGATACTCTTGTCCTTGTAGATGGCTTATCGAAAAGAAGACCTACACTTTTGCCCTCAAGCGGCAACTCGGGACCTTTTCCCGGTTCTCCTCTTTTGATTGCCGCTGCTCTACGCAGCAAACTGAGGATCTGTTCTTTAGAGCAATCTGCGAGACTCAAAAAATGGCGGAGCTTTTTCATGGTTCTAACCCGTAACTTTGGTTAACGAGGCATCCAGAATAATTATCATCTCATCGATCTCGGCGCCTGATACCACTAGAGGCGGCAAGAACCTGATAACCGTATCGGAAGTGCAATTTATCAAAACACCGGCTTCCCTCATGATAGTAACAAGGCTGGCGCCTGACATTTTCAAGTCTAAAGCTTGCATTAGTCCAAGCCCCCGGACTTCTTTGACCATATTGTGCTTTGCAGCGACGTCTTCGAGTTTTGACCTCAGATATCCCCCCATAACTCTGACCCGATCAAGAAAACCATTGGACAAAATTACATTCATAACAGCCACTCCAGCGGCTGATGAGAGGGGATTACCGCCAAATGTGGAAGCGTGGTTTCCAGGCTTGAACGCCGAAGCCACGCGATCGGTAGCGACCATAGCGCCAATCGGAACACCGCCTGCAAGCCCTTTGGCCAATGTCATTATGTCCGGCTCAACCCCGAAATTTTCGTACGCGAACAACTTACCGGTCCTGCCCATTCCGGTTTGAACTTCATCGAAGATCAGCAATACACCTTTGTCGTCACAGAGTTTCCGTACTTTAGGCAAATAGTCGGCAGGCGGGACCTGAACGCCACCCTCACCTTGAATTGGCTCTATCATTATCGCTGCGGTCGTTTCCGTAACCGCCTCGGCCAGAGTGAAATAATCTCCGAACGGAACATGTGAGAAGCCCGGTGTTATTGGTTCGAAACCTTGTCTGTACTTCGTTTGGCCTGTAGCCGCAAGCGTGGCTAACGTCCGGCCATGAAAAGAATTTTGCATCGTGATAACATGATATCTATCGGTGTCGCCCTTTTCGCTGAAAAACTTCCGGGCCAACTTTATGGCGCCTTCATTTGCTTCAGCCCCTGAATTGCAAAAGAACGCCTTGTCCGCAAATGAATTCTCTGTCAGAAGCCGCGCCAATTCAATTTGCGGCTCAATGTGGAAAATGTTGGACACGTGTATCAGTTTGCCGGCCTGCTTGCATATGGCTTCTACAAGCGCCGGATGAGCGTGTCCAAGGGGGCATGCGGCCAACCCTCCTATAAAATCAAGATAATCTTTGCCATTACTGTCTTTTACCCGTACTCCGGCCCCTTCGACCAACATGACTGGAGACCTGCCATAAGTATTGAAAACATATTCCTTATTTGCTGAAATAAAATCGTAGGATCTTTTAGACATTTTATATCTCTCGACTTGAAGAGTTCCTGGAACTCTTCGTATGATAGGTGGTGAACACTGAATTCCAGTAAGCGCCAAACAAGCAATTTTATTTGGAAGCCCCGGGAACGTCTGTTATCACAAACTAAAGTCCCGGCGCTTTTTCGCGAACAATTTCGGTCCCTATACCCTCATCTGTAAGAATTTCCAATAGAAGCGCATGGGGGACCCGACCGTCAATTATGTGCGCCTTTGGCACACCACCTCTTATTGCGGACAAACAACATTTGACTTTAGGTATCATTCCGCCTGAAATAGCCCCGGACTCGATCATTTCTTCAACCTGCTCTTCAGATAGGCTCGAAATCAAGCTGTCTTTGGGGTCTTGCACCCCTGGAACATCGGTAAGCAGCAAGAATTTTTCGGCGCCCAAAGCGGACGCCATGGCCCCAGCCGCTGTGTCAGCGTTTATATTATAGGGTTTTTCGTGGGGGCCAGCCCCTACTGGAGCGACAACAGGAATGAATCCCCGATCTTCCAGAGAGGCTATGAGATCTGGGTTTATTCGTTCTACCTCACCCACCAAACCCAAGTCTTGATCAATTCCCGCCAACTTGGCCGGCCTAGCTTTCTTGGCCCTGATCAATCCACCGTCACGGCCAGATATTCCGACAGCTCTTCCACCATAAGAATTAATCAGTGAAACCACGTCTTTATTAACCTTGGCGACCAGCACCATCTCAACTACATCCATCGTTTCTTCATCGGTCACTCGTAGCCCCTGAACAAATCGGCTTTCCTTGCCGAGTTTCTTTAGTAGTGCGCCTATTTGGGGCCCGCCACCATGAACTATTGTTGGTTTGACCCCGATAAAACTCAGAAGCGCCACATCTTCGGCAAAATCCCTTTTGAGGGCATCGTTTGTCATGGCGCTGCCACCATACTTAATCAATATTCGTTTTCCACGAAAGGCCCTGATGTATGGAAGCGCCTCGGCGAGTATGCCGGCCCGCAAAGCAGGAGCCACAAATTGCGAATCATTGTGGGTAGTCATATTAAGGCTCTCATCCGATAACTCGACTCAAAAATGATTCGAGCGCGTAGCCGGCAGGGAAATCCTTAGCCGTCGAAATCACGCTAAAATTTTTATTTTACCACGAAGTAATAGAAATGCTAACGAAAATTATGTGTTTTCAAGCTTCCTTTACAGCGTCAACAATCATTTGATGCCCGAAATTGGTGAATTTTATTGTTTCATCAATTATTTTTCGAAATGGCCTCAGAGGATGAAACTTAACTTTGATTTCCCTTTCAGGGTGATACAGCTTTCTCCTAAGATTGAATGATCTTGTCCTGATGCGAATTCTGCGGAAACCAACCAACTTTAGGAGTTTGTCTATCGTAACTGGATCGAAAAGCACAATATGGTCAGATCCATTAAGATAAACCCACTCAGGGCCATTTACCATCCTTGAAAGAGAATTGATGTTCGTGGTTGATAGCCGAAGAAGGCCACCAGAACGAAGACTGTTAAAAATCTCCTCAAGGAGCGCTCTCGGCCATTCCAGGTGTTCGATCACATCCCACATCCTAATGACATCAAATGACTCATGACCGCTGCCGGATATTACTGAGCCTGACGTTATTATGTTATTTATATTCTTGCGCTTTAAGTTTTCTATCGCGTCAAGATTTATTTCCATAGCCCAAGTTTCCCAACCGACGAGTTTGGCAATACTAAGAAACCAACCTTTACCCGGGCCTATTTCAAGGATCCGGTTGAGTTTCCTGTAATTATCTAACATTGATAATTCCTTACAGATTCGCAGTATCTGCAAACGTGAAAGCTGATCATCCCCCATTGAACCTGTCCCTGAAACAGTTTGAAAATCCTTGTGAAACTTCAATCTCGGGTTAACATAAACCAAACCGCATGTCTGGCAACATACGTGGCGGAAGCCTTCCTTTTCAAACAGGAGTTTATCGTTTGAGGAACCGCATAGGGTACAACGCGTTTCAATCATTTCCAGAGATAATTGATTGTTTTGGGATGAAGTCATGTGGGTCTCATCGGTCACAAATAGCCTCTGAACTTGTTGAATTAAAATATTTTAGTTTCATTTGTTTATCAACATATTACCATTCCATCTCATTCGGATCGCCTTGATTAGTTTAATGAATCATGATAAACACTCGTCAATTATATATCATCTTTTTTAGGAGCTTAGACTTGGAGCTTAAAGCAATTGCTGACTTTTTGTTCGAAGTGGGAATGCTCAAACGCACCCCTCGGTCCGGTTTCCAGTTTTTGGGAACGGGCAAAGAGACTGTTGCCGAGCATAGCCTGCGTTGCGCGGTCATAGGCTATACCCTGTCCAAAATGTCCGAAATTGGTAATACTTCTAAAATCGTTTTGATGTGTCTTTTCCATGATCTCGTGGAAGCGCGGACCGGCGATCTGAATTATGTTAACAAGCGGTACGTGAAGGCTGATGAAGAAGCGGCCGTAAAAGATATGACCGAGAATCTGCCCTTCGGGGATGAAATCAGAAAATTGACGGAAGAATTTAACGCCAAAACAACCTTTGAATCCCAGCTTGCAAATGACGCCGACCAGATTGAGATGATACTTCAACTAAAGGAGCTTGGGGACCTTGGCAATCCGTATTCGAGGGATTGGATCCTGACTGTGACCAAGAGACTACGCACCGAAGAAGGCAAGCAATTGTGCCGTAGTATAATGAATACTGATTTTTCCGCATGGTGGTTTAAAGACAAAGAGGATGAATGGCGGATGCACGCCGTGAAACCCGAATTGAGCGACAAATAGACTTAAGACACTAACTTAATGTTCTTTTCGAGAATTTCACCGAAGCATGCTGAATAAAAATTTGTCGAAGGTGGTGAAAAGGTGAAAAGCCAAATGACCAGGATTTCAGTTCTAACGTCCAAACCTAAGATATTTTTGGTTGTCACATTCCTGGTAATACTTTGCTGTGTTCCTTACTGTTTGGCTCAAGGACTGACGGTAAACGGCGACGAATGGCCTCCAAGCGAGGCCGGCGCCCCAGGGGCTTCGGAGGTGTTAAAACAATTTTCGAATTCTTCCAGTCGTATGCTCCGCAGTAAAGAAGAGCCTAAAAACAAATATCAATGGCTTTTCAAGCAACCTCAGTCACAGCAATCCGATTCAAGCGTCGATAGTGTGAAACTCCTCGAAAAGTTTGACATGGAAGTCAGGGAAGCGAGAAGGCTATATCTCGCCGGTGAGACTGAAAACGCTGTTCTCAAGTACAGGAACGCAATTGATCAGTATGAATTTATTCTTGATGACACCCCTGCGGTTCATCCCATACTTAATGATCTCGAACAGAGATTTTCGGTGTTTGAGGAAATCGCCACAAAAATTCTCGGACCAATAAGTTCTGACATTAGAAAAGAGGACTCACCCAGGATATTCCATCTTATGGAAAAAAGACGACTTGCGCGTAGAAACCTTGCGATAAAAAAAGCTGGATTGATCCAACCATACGACGTGCCACCACAATTTATCAATCAAGAGGAAGAAATTCTCAACCAGCTTTTGAGATTGAAAGAAAAAGGAGTCTCTGATAAATCACAGGTAACTGAGGACGACCTTCGAAATTCTTTGGTCGAATTGAGACAAAAAATAGGAAAAGCTTCGCCTAATTGGAATCTGTTCCGGAAAGGGCTACCGGTAACCCTGGCCGAAATACAAACCGAAACCTTGCAGCCTCATGAACTTCTAATGGATTTCAACCTGCTTTCGGATCGCATTGTAGTTGGCTTGATATCAAGGGAAAAGGCTTTTTACATCCAGTCGCCAATTCACAAGACTGAAATTGATAAAGCCATAGTAAACCTTCAGGACAAACTCAGAGAATATTCTACAGGGGACCAATCGACTTTTATGGGGCACGCTTGGAAAGAACCGTGCCGCCGCGTCTTTAGACATTTGATAGGCAAATTGCCTCAGATCCCGCGCGAAATGACGACCATATTGATTATTCCAGACAGGGCGCTTTGGTATACACCATTCTCATTGATGCTAGACTCCGAGGACCGTCCGTTTGGTCAGGACAGGCTCATCAGCATGATTCCATCGGCGGATATACTAAAGGCAATGAGAGTCCGCGAAAACACCAAACAAAAGTTGACGGCCAAAAATGATCTTCTGGTCTTTGAATCGATTCCGTGGGTTTCTGAAGAGAGCCTTCGTGACGCAACAGGATCGGAAAAATCTCGCAAGAAGGCCCCCAATAAACTTACGGAAGGCGAAAAGATTGAAAAACTGATTTTGACAAACAGCGTGTATCCAAAACCGTCGGACATAGTTATTGGCGTCCAGAAAATATTTAAGAACTTTGCAGTATTCGTAGGGCCTACAGCCACTATCAATTGTTTTGTCGGGCTCAAACCCCGGTCGGATAATGTCGCAATTCTAGCAGTGCCGTTAGGGGTCCAGGACACCATTTCGGATGAAACTCAGCCCTGTTTCTTCTTCTCTCCAGACAAAACAGGCGAACGACGCTTCCCTACCAAAGACCTTTTTGCAACCCCAATGTCGTCAGGTCTTACTGTTCTGCCTATTTCTTGGTTTGAAATTCGTGATCCGGAAAACTGCACTGGCGAGGGTGCTCTGTTGACGGACTTGGCCTTAATTTATTCAGGGTCTCGCCTTACACTCATAAATTATTCAGATCCAAATTGGGGATCTGAGCAACCTTTTCTGACAAGCGTACTCAAAAAAATCGCGGCCAACGAATTACCTGGCCAGGCGCTAGCGGATGTTCCCCGAGAACTACCCAACGGGATGGATTCCTCTTTTGACGGAAAACCACCTTCCTGGTCGGGTTGGATCCTTCTCGGAGATCCGCAGAGATAAAACTCGGGAAGGGATTGGCAGGGTGGAAATTGGTCTACATGTGAGTTCTGAGCGCGGCGGCTTCGGGAGCTAGACGCTCGTTCGCTCAGACGGCCAATTTCCTGGATAGCCTTGATATAGTCCTGGATGCGGTATTTTTGTGAAAAATTCCCTTTGTGACACCTTTACTCAATAGGGACACAGTGGTGTTCAAAAGATTTCCGGCTTCAGGAGTCTTTTCTTCCGCTGCTTTAAGGTATTTCTTCACGGATGTCTTGACTTTAGATTTATATGACATGTTTCTGAGGCGTTTCTTCTCGTTTTGTCTCATTCTTTTTAAAGCCGACGGATGATTGGCCATTAATCGCTCCTTTTAGGTTTTGCTCTTTCTATATGAGCTTTGCACATTTTGTAAAGAGCTTCCACAAGACTGGACCGCGGCGGCGAAGAGCAAGCCTACCGTTTACGGTGTAATTCTTTTATATCTCAGAAAAATGCCTATTATGTCAATAGATTTTTGCGGAATGCTTGTAAAAACGAGTTCTCTTCCATTCGCAATTAAAACAGGCTAACCTAATTTAATATTGCCAGTGTAATTGCCATCACCTGGTTGAGGTTTCAGGGAAGATATTAGGTGTAACATTTTTCATGCCGATCGTTCGCAGACAGATCACTCTAAAGGGAACCCTACAAGGAATTGGATTCAGGCCCACTGTTTATCGGCTTGCCAGAAAGCATAGATTAGCCGGTTGGGTCATCAACACCACAGAGGCCGTCCGCATTGAAATAGAAGGAGCGTTAAGCCGGTGCGAGAATTTTATATCGGAACTGCCTGAGGCCACACCACCGCCAGGGCAAATACTGGCGTTTGAAATATTCGAAAAGCCACCCATAGGTGATACGTCGTTTCGTATACAGACTAGCCTGGAAACTCAACGTGAGATTGCTCCAATCCCTCCCGATGTAGCGACTTGTCCCGAATGCGTTTCAGAACTTTTTGATCCTAATGGCAGAAGATATTTATTTCCATTTATAACCTGCACGCTTTGCGGCCCTCGCTTCACTGTTGTCAGATCATTCCCTTACGATAGGGAAAGGACAAGCATGGCTGATTTTGAGATGTGCGAAGACTGTGCGACTGAATATGAAAACCCTGACAATCGCCGGTTTCATTCTCAAACCAACTCGTGTCCGAATTGCGGCCCAAAAATATCTTTGGTGGACGATGCTGGAAAAGCGGTCCAAGGCGACCCGATCATAGGGTGTATCAAACGCCTCAAACAAGGCCAAATAGTTGCGATTAAGGGGTTAGGCGGGTTCCATCTAGCGGTAGACGCATTAAACAATGACGCTGTTCGGAGATTGCGTGATCTAAAGGGGAGGCCTGAAAAGCCTTTCGCAATAATGAGCCGTGATATTGAAGAAGCGAGGCAATACTGCGAAATTGGTTCCATTGAAGCCGGGATACTCAAGTCAGGCGCTGCGCCAATAGTTTTACTCAGGGCCAGAGGTAAAAGCCTCGCCCAGAGCGTAGCTCCTCACGTAGGGACACTGGGAATAATGCTTCCTTATGCTCCAGTTCACCATCTTCTGTTCAGACACCCCTATTTTAATGAAACTGACGCGATTTCCCAGTTGGTAATGACTTCCGGCAATAGCTCTGATGAACCGATTGCAGCAGACAATGACGAGGCCTTAGAAAGGCTTGGAACTATCGCCGATGTTTTTCTGCTTCACAATCGCCAGATTGTGTTGAGGACCGATGATTCGATTGTCCGGATAATCAGGGAAGAGCCTACGGTCTTTCGACGCTCACGCGGTTATGTTCCTTTGAGCTTTCCACTTGGCGGGCCGTTTTCGTTAAACCCCGCAGGTCATGACAAATCCAATTCGGTTAACTTGGTCCCGATCCCACCGGGAAAACCACCTGCGGTGTTGGGGGTAGGAGCTGATCTGAAGAACGCGCCCGCTATACTGGATGGAGAATGGCTCACACCCGGCCCTCATGTCGGCGACCTTGAATCGCCGGAGGCACAGGATTATTTTTCCCAATCAATTGATATGCTTAAAAGTTATCTGGATGTCGACCCGTCGATAATAGCCTACGACCCCCACCCGGCTTACTTCAGTTCAAAACTTGCCAAACAGAATGACAAATTTCTTGTTCCAGTTTATCATCACCATGCGCACGCGGTCAGTCTGCTACTCGAGAATAGTTTGAGCGGTCCCATCCTCTGTGTAGTCTTTGACGGTACCGGATATGGTGATGACGGGACCATCTGGGGTGGAGAATTTTTGCTTTCCGACAGGACCGGTTTTAAACGGCTGGCCCGATTGAGGCCATTCCCCCTTATAGGATCGGAAGCCGCCATTCGGGAGCCTCTGAGGATAGCAGCCGGTTTACTCGCAATGGCCAACGGAGGCTCGATTCCCGAGGATGCTCTTCGGCTCTTCGGCGACGCGGTTTCCAGGACCAATCTATGGCTGGAAGCATGGAAGAAACGTATGAACACGCCTTTGACATCTTCCGCTGGAAGACTATTTGACGCTGCAGCCGCAATTGCAGGTTTTCAGAGACCGGTTTCCTTTGAAGGCCAAGCGGCGATGTGGCTTGAATCAATAGCGGATGGGTCCGAAGATGTTTCATACCCTGTTGCAATCCAGGACACAGGCATATTGGAGCCTGACGTAGCTTCATTGTTGTCTTTGATGGCAAATGACGCTCTTGCCGGCACAAAACCGGAAAAACTCGCCGCCCGTTTTCACAATTCGGTCGCAGACGTAATTGTAAAGACTGTAGAGAGGCTAGCCGTTTTTAATGTTTCCGGGATAGTAGGATTAACGGGAGGTTGCTTCCAAAATAAAAATCTTACTCAAACTGCTGTTGATCGCCTCGAACGTTTCGGGTCAAGGGTTTTATGCCATAAAATGGTCCCTGTGAACGATGGTGGCATCGCAGTGGGTCAGGCTGTTGTAGGTCGGGAAATTTGGTTGAGATCAAATGACAGATTCAGTATCACTCTTAAAAAGCGGTAGCCCATTAATTTTATCTGACTCATACAATATGAAGATCAGGATAAAGGATTGATCAATGTGTTTAGCTATTCCAATGAAACTAGTTGAAATAACCGGGTCTGGCGCAGGAAAAGTGGACGCCGGCGGAGTAAAGGCGGACATAAGTCTTGCCATGGCGCCTGACGCCAAAATGGGTGATTACCTGATTGTTCACGCCGGTTTCGCAATTGAGGTCCTTGACCATGAAGAAGCCATGATACGACTTGATTTGTTCAGGGAACTGGCTGAAGCCACCACAACCGAGGCCCTAGATTGAAAATCGAAATCGAAAAACAGGCGGCAAAGAAATTGGCCGGAGATATAAATTCCATGCTGTCGGGGTACAGGGCGTCCATGAAATTCATGGAGGTATGCGGCACGCACACGATGGCAATACATTCTTCGGGAATCAAGAGTCTTTTTTCCAGTAAACTCGTTTTGGTTTCAGGTCCTGGTTGTCCTGTCTGTGTAACTGAAAAGCTGTTTATCGATCAGGCGATATTTCTTGGCAAGAATTTCGGGGCTTGCCTCGTGACTTTCGGAGATCTGGTCAGAGTACCTGGCACGGAAGGTTCACTTGCCGACCTGAGGTCTCAGGGCGGATCGGTCAAGGTTGTTTACTCTCCAATGGACGTTATAGCAATTGCCGCCCAAGTGGCCCCTCAACCTGCGGTCTTTTTGGGAGTTGGGTTCGAGACAACGATCCCGACTGTCGCCGTGACGTTAAAGGCGGCTCTTTCCCAGAATGTTAAAAACCTGTTTGTATTGCCTGCGTTCAAGACTATTCACAGGCCGTTGAAGATACTGGCTTCCCAAAAAGACCTGTCTGGGTTTCTATTGCCCGGTCATGTTTCGGCTATCATAGGCGCCAATTCTTACGATTATCTTCCGCGGGATTATCACAAGCCTGGGGTGATAGCGGGTTTCGACGGTTTGGACATATTATTGGCCATCCGGGGCCTTGTAGAGATGACTGTAAACGGTGAGGCAAAGATTAAGAACGAATACAGAACTGTCGTCAAACCAGAGGGCAATGTTGTCGCAAGGACCTTGATTGATGAAGTCTTCGAACCTGCAGACGCTTCCTGGCGCGGCCTTGGGGTAATACAAGGAAGTGGTTTGAAATTGAGATCACCTTACGATTCCTTCGATGCTCTAAAGCGTTTCTCTATAGAAGTTCTGGCTTCACCGGACGACCCTCGCTGCAAGTGCGCCCGAATATTGACGGGAGAGCTTACCCCAAACCAGTGCGGGTTATTTGGAAGAGACTGCGTGCCTGAAGCCCCCGTAGGCCCATGTATGGTTTCATCCGAAGGTACTTGCGCCGCGTATTACAAATATGGAGGAGGGACCCTTGACACCTAGCGTTCATGTCAATTCCATTTCACTTGCGCATGGCGGTGGCGGGAAGATGAGCGGAAAACTTATACGTGACGTAATTGTTCCTCGACTGAATCGGGGCAAGCTTGCCGCTCTCACTGATTCGGTGGTTTTATCGAATCTCGGTGACAAAATTGCTTTTACTACTGATTCGTTTGTTGTCTCACCGATTTTTTTCCCGGGTGGAAATATTGGATCATTGTCCATTCACGGAACATGCAATGATTTGGCGTGTTCGGGCGCCGAGCCTGTTTTTTTATCCGCTGGACTAATCCTGGAAGAAGGGTTTCCTATGGAAGACCTCTCCAGATTGCTGGATTCGATGTCTGAAGCTGCGGACATTTGCGGGGTAGAAATCGTGACAGGAGATACAAAAGTTACTCCTAAAGGCGCCACAGACCGAATCTTTATCAATACCACCGGCATTGGCAAGGTACGTTCCGTCGTTGATTTGACTCCAACTCGTATTGCTCCCGGTGACGCCATAATTGTTAGTGGTCCCGTGGGCAATCATGGTATGGCGGTAATGTTGAGTCGGGCCGAATTTTCTTTTGACTTTGATATAAAATCAGATTCTGCTGGTATATGGCCTGTTGTTGAAAGATTATTACCGCTGGAAAGCGGCCTGAAGTTTTTGAGGGATCCCACCAGAGGCGGACTTAGCGCTACTCTTAATGAGATCGCCAATCTTACGGGGTTCACTGTCTCTGTCGATGAGTCTATGATACCGGTTTCTCCAGAGGTCTCAGCGGCAGCCGAGCTACTGGGTATTAATCCATTAGAGGCCGCTAATGAAGGGAAAATAGTCGCCGTGATCGACAGAGGCAGCGTGGACAGGACCTTTGATTTGTTGAATGATTGTCCGCAGGCGGTCGGCGCTTCCTTTATCGGTTCGGTTATCGGTGAAAAAGGACATCGGGTAATCATTAAAACACGTATCGGCGGATCCAGGGTCCTTTCAGAGCCCATGGGGGAGTTACTTCCCAGAATTTGCTAGTCGGGCGCAAAAATATTTTTCAGGGATGTATTTGAATCACTGAAATTTTTTGTCAGCCTAAGATTTTTGTATGCCAAGGGGAACTAAATGGATGAAGGAGTAAAACTGGGGGCATCGGAAAACCCAGGATCGCCGTGCGCAATCAGCGCGCAGGGTGGACCATCAAAGGGACGCAGCGAAGATAATTCTTATATTAACGCTCTAACCCAATTCGACAAGGCCGTATCCCACTTGAATTTAAAGCGTGGTGTCATAGATATGCTTCGCTGTCCAAAGCGGGAATTGTCAGTGAACTTTCCTGTGATGATGGACAACGGAGATATAAGAATTTTTCGAGGCTATCGTGTGCATCATTCTGTCGCCAAAGGGCCGACTAAAGGTGGGATCAGGTATTCGCCAAATGTGACTTTGGACGAAGTTCGAGCCCTTGCAATGTGGATGAGTTGGAAGTGCGCCCTTATGAACCTGCCTTATGGTGGGGCAAAAGGAGGGGTCGTTGTAAACCCCAAGCTTTTGTCCACACGTGAGCTTGAGCGTCTTACTCGGAGATATTCTACTGAGATTAGTGTCTTGATGGGGCCTGAAAGTGATATACCGGCTCCGGATGTCGGTACCAATCCTCAGGTAATGGCGTGGATCATGGATACATATTCCATGCACCGTGGATTTTCAATCCCCGCTGTGGTGACAGGCAAGCCTGTAGAGATAGGCGGATCGCTGGGAAGGACTGAAGCGACTGGACGAGGCGTGGTTTTTTGTGTACTCGAAGCTCTAAAGCTCACGGGTATAAATCAGAAAAACGCTACTGTCGCAATTCAGGGATTCGGGAATGTTGGCTCAGTGGCCGCCAGAATGGTTCAGGATCTGGGCATGAAGCTGGTGGCGGTCAGTTGTTCCAAAGGTGGGCTTTATAGTGGCGATGGCATTGATCCGTCAAGTGTTACCCGACACCTTGAACAGGGAGGTTGTGTAACTAATTTTGCCGGAACGGAGTCTATTTCCAATGAGGAATTGTTAACCTTGGAGTGCGACGTCTTGATTGCTGCGGCGGTTGAAAACCAAATCACTTCACAAAATGCCGACAAGGTTAAAGCAAAGATCTTGGCTGAAGGCGCCAATGGTCCCACCACGCCTGAAGCTGATGAAATCCTGAACCAAAAGGGTGTATTCATCATCCCCGACATTTTATGTAACGCCGGAGGAGTCACTGTCAGTTATCTGGAGTGGGTTCAGGACCTTCAGGCCTTTTTCTGGCCAGTGGAAGAGATCAACCTAAAACTACAATACTTGATGGCCAAGGCGTTTGAAAACGTAATGGGCGCGGCCGGACAATTCAGGGTTTCAAATAGAGAGGCAGCCCAAATTCTTGCGATTCAGAGGATATCAGACGCAACACTGATTCGGGGTATTTATCCATAGCTATGGGTCGGGTTCAACATGATTCACGGGGGATTGGTCTCCAATTCTCGAGATCTTCAATGATACGCTTACCGGTAGCGTACTTGTTAAAGTTTCGGGATGGAGCCCTAGACCCTGTTTCAAGAAATTTGATTATCTTGGCGCCGAAGTCGGTATTTAGGGCCTCTTCTTCGTTTAGAACAACCATGTTTTGGGCTTGACTGCTTCGGGCCCGCTGTTCCTGTTCACCGGATCCGTGGCTCTCCGGAATAATTATTGCCCTCACGCCGGTTAAAAGAATTTCATTCATGGTGTTGTACCCTGCACGGGATATAACCAGATCAGCATGATTGAACAGATCAACGAGGTCCATGGTAAAGCTTAAAAAACGTACTCCTTTTCCTGAAGGATGCGACGTCAACGTCTCGCTGGACTTTGTGTCAAGATAAGTATCAAGGACCATTACAATCTGATATCCGGATTGCAACTCATACCTGTTTATGAAATCCAAAATTCGCAGGGAGAGATCGAGCACCCTACTATTACGACCAAGAGACACAACTATCAGCGGCCTGTCCGGGAGTCCGCATCGTTCCAGCGCCTGGTTTCTGTTAGGAAGTTCATCAAGTGTTCTGTTGGTTATCTTGCCAAGATAATGGATCTTCTTCTCAAGCTCAGGGTCGTTCCCCAAAAATTCTTTGTTAATATCAATAACATCCCTGTCTTCAAGCACATACATGAAGTCATATAGTGAACCTATATTGATTGATTCAGAACGGTGTCGAGGGTTCTGATAGGGTATTGTGAGCAAAGGGATCCATTTCATTATGCCCCGACATATGTGGACAACAGCAAAATCAACGGGTCCACCTTTCCTCATCCATTTCTTCATGAGTAACGGAATCAGTTCACTCATCTGGCCAGTCATATTGTGTTCAATTATAAGCGCGTCCGGCTGCAGAAAATCAAAACTGGCGAGAATCAGGCGTTGACGAAAGTCAAAGATATTTTCCAGCTCAAATCCGGAAAGGTAGCGCGAGCGTAAGGGATTGTTTTTCGAATCGATATCTAGCTTTACTGATGGTAATTTGATTACCTCAACTCCCTCCCTGAAAAAGACCTGGGGTACGGAGGTTCCTGACACAACGAGGAAATCAATATCCGGTCGCCATTTCCTTATCCCGGTTATAACGGCTGAAGTCCTGAACGCATGTCCTACCCCTATTGAATTATGAGTATAAACGAGGATTCGTTTGATATGATGGTTCATTGTTTCAATAGAGTCCTATTCAGATGGCGCTCAAAGATGTGGAATCATATCGTAGTCAACCGACAATGTCCTCAACATTCTTATAGCTGTATTTTTGATTAGATCACACAACCCAGCGCATCGCAACCCCGCAGATCAAGAGATTCAGCAAAATGACACGCGACAAAGTGGGTGGGACTAATCTCTCGAAGTTCGGGATTTTCCGACGAGCAAACCTCCTTTGAATAGATACATCGCGGGTGAAATGCGCATCCTGGAGGAGGATTGATGGGATCGGCGGGATCTCCTTTCAGTATTATCTTGCGACCAACTAATTCCGGACGAGTAGTTGGAACATTTGACATAAGAGCTTCAGTGTACGGGTGTCTGGGGCGTTTAAACAGAATATCTGCAGGGGCGTATTCTACAACTCTGCCAACATACATCAGGAGTATCTTCTTACTAATATGTCTAATCAACCCGAGGTCATGCGATATGAACAGATAGGCGATCCCCATTTTATGCTGAATTTCCATAGCAAGATTTACAATCTGGGCCTGAACCGAGACATCAAGGGCTGATGTGGGCTCATCGGCTACCAGTAAACGCGGATACAGAGCCAGGGCCCTGGCCAAGCTTATCCTCTGCCTTTGTCCGCCAGAGAAAGCATGTGGATATCTTTTCAGATACTGGACTTTTAACCCTACCATCTCAATAAGTTCACGCACACGACCTTCAAGCTCTGTTCCTCTGGCAATTTTGTTTACAACAAGCGGTTCAGCCAGGATTTCACGAACAGTCATTCTCGGGTTCAGCGAAGCAAAGGGGTCCTGAAAAACCATCTGTACGTAGCGACGGTAAGGTTTCATTTCCGCTGAGGTCAAAGCCGCAAGATTGACCCTGTCGGAACCGTCAGGAGGCTGAAACCAGATTTCTCCTGCTGTTGAACGATACGCTCCCATTATCAAGCGTCCAACGGTTGTTTTTCCGCACCCAGATTCTCCGGCCAGACCCAGTGTCTCTCCGGGGTCAATTTTGAAACTTATTCCATCTACCGCTTTGACGTGTCCGACAACTTTTCGGAATACACCCCTATGGATAGGAAAATGCTGTTTCAGGTCTTTAATCTCGAGCAAAGGTCCTGCTTCGGACAAAAAGTCACCTCACATGGTTACACAGACTCTTGGGCATGCCACATAATGTCTATCTTCGATTTGATTCAATTCATATGGATTGTCGCGACACAAGGACGCTCCTCCACATTCACCGCATCGCCCCCAAAAAGGACAACCTGAAATATCGGTCAACGGGTCGGGAAGTGTCCCCTCAATAGTCGCCAATTCGGTCCCAACCGGAGTATCGATCCCCGGCACTGACCTGAGCAACGCCCTTGTGTAGGGGTGGACTGGGTTTCTAAAAATGACATCAACAGGCGCTTGCTCCATTACCCTGCCAAAATAGACAACCAGCACATCGTCACTTATATCGGATATTATTCCAAGGTTGTGTGAAATAAACAAAATGGCCATGCCGAATTCTTCCTGCAAATCTTTTAGCAGGGCCAATATCTGGGCCTGTATAGTCACATCCAGGGCTGTCGTCGGCTCATCCGCTATGAGGATGCGAGGATTGCAAATTAACGCCATTGCAATCATGGCGCGCTGTCGCATACCACCGGACAACTGATGAGGATATGAGCCAATTCTTTTTTCCGGTTGGGGGATCCCTACCCTTTTCAACATTTCTACAGATCGTTTGTATGCTTCATGACTTGAAACATCGGCATGAATTTTAAGAGCCTCTATAATCTGAGACCCAATTGTATGAACCGGGCTGAATGAATTCATTGGCTCCTGAAAAATCATGGAAATGTCTTTACCACGTATGCCTCGTGCCGCTGAGCTTTTTGGTTTGAGCGTTACCAGATCGAGACGATTGTGGGCCTCGTTTTGCTCCTTCACTTCCATGTCCAGCCAGATCTTGCCGTTCACTATGCGACCGGGAGACGGGACAATCCTCAAAATTGAAAGCCCTATGACGCTTTTCCCACTACCCGACTCACCAACTATGCCGAGGGTCTTTCCAGGCTGCACTGAAAAACTTACCCCGTCAACAGCACGAGAAACGCCCTCTTCAAGGTAAAAATGAACCTTCAAGTTTTCTACTTCTAGAATAGGTCTCATTAAAAAATCACCTGGAATACGGATCGACAGCGTCACGCAGACCATCGCCGACGAAATTGAACGACAGCACAATAATTATTACAAAAAAGACTGGGAGAAGAAGCCACGGATAAAGTGCGACTGTGGTAACGTTCTGGGCCTCCTTTAAAAGGACCCCCAGACTCGTTATGGGCGGTCGCAGTCCGATACCAAGGAACGATAGCGCCGTTTCGGCAAGTATCATTCCAGGTATGGCCAGTGTAACGGAAACGATAATATGGCTCATAAAAGATGGAAGAAGATGTTTGAATATTATACGGGCGTCCGAAGCCCCAATGAATTTCGCGGCTAGGACAAATTCTTCTTCCCGTAGCGACATGAGCTTCCCGCGAACCATTCTGGCCAAGTCCGTCCAACCCACGAGCGATAGTATAATTGTGATGGCGAAATAAACTTTCAATGCGGGCCAGTGAGGTGGCATGGCAGCGGAAAGGCCCATCCAGAGAGGTATACTTGGAAAGCAGCGGATCGTTTCGATAACCCTTTGAATTATCCCATCAGACCATCCGCCGAAATATCCTGAAACACCTCCAAGTGTCACCCCCAACAAAAGACTCATCAACACGCCTATCATTCCTATGGACAATGATATCCGGGTCCCGTAAAGACATCGTGAAAAAACATCACGACCCATACGGTCGGCTCCAAACAGGAAAAGTGTTCCGGGTTTTTCAACTCCGAACAGATGCCTGTCCCACAGCCATTCTCCCCAGAAATGATAAGGGTCACCTTTAACAAAGAATTTTATTGGAAAACGTGTTCCGGGTACCTCAATTACGGTAGCCTTATAGTGTTCCAGATCCAGTTTAAGCCGGCATTCCTTCACAAAGGGCCAACAAAGATTGTTGTCTTTGTCGAATAGATAAATCTTGCTAATCGGGGAGTAAATTGCGTCAAGATGTATCGTGTCCTTGTTATAGGGCGCTAAAAACTCACAAAACAGTGCTGTGAAATACATTCCGCAGATTGAAACCAGACCTATCATCGCAAGAGTGTGTTTGCGGTATCGCCACCAAATTAGACGCCGGGTAGATGCGTTGAGATATTTGAGTTGCTTCTGGCTCGCGTGATCTGCTTTCATAGGCCCTCGCGTGCGCCAAACCTTATTCGAGGGTCCACCCATGCCAACAGTATGTCCGAAATCAATGTTCCTACTACCGTAAGGCAGCTTAAAAACATTATGAACGTTCCGGCTAACTGCATGTCCTGACTCATTAACGCGCATAGGAGCAACGGACCTGTGGTGGGCAAATTCAAGACCACAGCGGTAATCGCAATTCCAGAAATCAGTTCGGGCAGTGTCCAGCCTATAGTGCTAACCAAGGGGTTAATCGCCACTCTGACCGGGTATTTCAAAATCAGGCGGGTTTCAGAGAGCCCTTTGGCGCGCGCCGTAACTACATAAGGCTTACGCAATTCATCCAACAAATTGCCTCTGATGATTCTTATGAATTTTGCCGTGTGCGCCAGTCCCACAATAATTACCGGAATCCAAACATGTTCCAACAGATCGACTACTTTCGCCAAACTCCATGGAGCATCGGCAAAGTGAGGAGAAAACAGCCCGCCAATACTTAAACCGAAGTATGCGTAAGACACCCAAAGGAGGACTAGGGCCAGTAGAAAATTGGGGGTAGCCAGGCCGATAAAACCCAAGACAGTAAGGATATAATCGAGCCATGAGTATTGACGCACCGCCGAATAAATCCCGATTGGAATAGAAACGGCCCATGTAAAAAGCAGCGTGCTTACTGAAATCACAACCGTTAGACCCAAACGTTCGCCAATTAATTCCGAAACAGGTTTATTCCACTCGAATGAGTGGCCAAAGTCGCCATGTATAAAGTTCCAGGCCCACTTTAGATACTGTATGTACATAGGTTGATCCAGGCCAAAGCGTGTTCGTAAAGATTCTAGTTCAGCCTGGTCTACAGTTTCACCACTGGCGGTCAGTTGAGCCACATAAGTGGTCAGGAAATCACCGGGGGGAAGCTGAATTATGGTAAAAGAAATTATTGAAATAGCTATTAAGGTAGGAATCATTATCATGATGCGACGAATTAGGTATGCAAGCACGATGGTTTCCCTTTATTGAAGGCAGAAGAAATAAAATCGACTGGTTTTGTACAAATTCGAACCACTCTATCAATTTATGTCATCATTTTGCCCTGAATCCTTTTGGTTCATAAGAAAACTGTTCAGGGTGAATAGGCCCTGGATTCGGGTATATCCAGCTTTGAATATCTTTCTTGGGTACATTAAACATTCTTTTGGAAACAACATAGTAGTCTGGGGGGTCTTGGACAAGACCAATGACCCACAAATTTTTTTCATCGGACTCAATAATTTTTTTGAACAGTTCCCTCTGTTTCTCGTTGGAAACCGTTCCGAGAATACTATCGTAGGTCTTCATCTGGTCATTAATTTCAGGAGGAGGCGCATCACCCCTGGATCCATTGCTTTGAAACCACAAACCAAACGAGGGAGCGTTTAAACTTTCCGAGCTGTAAGGAAAATACCAGCGCGGATCGAGCAAACACTCCAAGCCACCGTCTCCAGGCCACAAGGCTATGTCATGGGCTGAGTTTTGGGTCCGCTGTCTGAACAGTTCCATTGTCTCGGATTTGATTTCAGCGTCAATGCCAACTTTCTTCAAACTGGAAGCTACAATTTCCGCAGTATCAACCCAACCCGACATGGACGCGACAACATCCAACGAAATCTGTAATGGAGCACCATCAGGTCGGAGTCGTTTACCGTCTCTAGATATCTTTAGTCCCATTTCGTCCAGGAGAGCTTTAGCCTTGTCAGGATCAAAATCTGTGTAAGCCTTTTCATAAGAGGCGCTGTAGAACTCTGAGTCTTTGAGAGGGGCCGCCTGTCTTGGAATCCCCTTGTCACGACAGACAATTTTGTTAATTTCTTTTCGATTCACTGAGTAAGACAGGGCAATTCTAAAACGTTTGTCAGAAAATATCGCTTTCATAACTGGGTCTTTATGATTGATATTGGGGGCTAGGAGAATTCCGACCGATGCTGATAACGTCTTTGGAACAAGTCGGAACTTACCATTTGCTTCACTGGCCAACAAAAGCACTGCGTTCTGCATGCTCCCGAGATGCCGACCCTGCATGTCTATTTCACCAGCAATAGCCTTGAGCACTATTGTCTTGGGGTCCGTGACCAATTCGTGGACTACGGTTTCAATATAAGGGAGCTGGTTTCCCTCCGGATCCACCTTCCAGTAGTAAGGGTTACGTTCCATCACGAAACGCTTTGAAGGAGCAGGAGTTTTGGTTATCCAAGCGCAAAGCGAGGGATATTTTGAACTTACGAACATGGCGTGTCTAAGGCCCGAAACATCTTGAAAAAGTTTGACCCACGAAGTTGCGTGCCGTTTTTTAATTAGCTGTTCAAGTTGAGTTGGGTCGGCGTATTTTTTGTGAAACTTTTTGAGGTAATGTTTTGGTTTGGTGACCAATTCCATGGCATATGGGCAAGCCAGTTGCTGCAGAAAAATGGAGTATGGCTTCGGGAATTCTATCCGGAAAGAATATTCGTCAACCTTGACGACTGTTGGAGGATTTCCGTCAGGAGATAACCAGTTTGGAATCGATGTTGTGAGTTCCTTGTTGAAGAGAATGTCTTCAAAATAAAACATTATGTCATCAACGGTAAACGGTTCTCCATCGGACCATTTTATGCCTTTGACAAGGTGGAAGGTGTAGGTTTGCCCCGTTTCGTCCATTTCCCAACTCTCTGCAAGGTTGGGCACAACCTGAAATTGCGGGTCCCAACGGACCAAAGGCTCGTAGAGTATCCTTCGGACACCGACTAAATCTGAAAGTCCGGTATAAGCGCAACGCCAAACGCCTCCATAATAGCCGATCTTGTCAAAAGGAGTTACTAAAACGGGTTGAGGCGGCAGACGATTTTCTATAGACGGGAGAATCCCCGCATTAACTGCTTTGGACAAACCAGGGGCTTCATTGAAAGCATTGGCGCAAGTTAAGCAGAAGACTAACAGAAAAAACAACGTGAAAGGAATTGATCCAGTCAACTTTTTACCGCTCAACCAAACGGGCATGATCCAGCCTCTTGTTGTTCAGTCCAGGCTAGGACAAATCAAAATGTCAAATGCTTAAAAAGGAATGTCATCATCTGGCGGTGGTGGGGAATATGCTCCCCTATCATCAGGACGGGGCTTGAAGGCCCCAGCATTTTGTCCTGACGGCGGAACGTTTCGCTTTACTCCTTCGTCCTGGCTCCTACTCGACGTGCCTACATTGCCCAGCAATATGATGTCATTTGCAACTATTTCGACTGTCAGTCTCTTGTTACCGTCTTGGTCTTCCCATTCTCTGGACTGTATGCGACCTTCGACGTATACTTGCTTACCTTTGCTGAGGAACTCCCCGCAGATTTCCCCAAGGCGTCCCCACGCCACTATTCGATGCCATTCAGTTTTTTCTTGATCTTTTCCCTCTTGGTCTTTCCATCTTTGTGAAGTAGCGATAGAAAACGTAGCGACCGCTCTACCTGACGCCGTGTAGCGAACCTCAGGGTCCTTCCCAACGTTTCCCAAAAGAAGCACCTTATTTAAAGACCTCTGGGCCATAATCGCCTCCCTCCTTGTAAAAATCACAGGAAAAAAATTGCCGTAGGCTTACCAGAAAGGTTATCCTCTATGAAATGAAGCACGCTTGTCAAGCTCAAAGGGTTAGCATGTCCTAATAAGGAGGATCACCCTGACAATAAGGCTCCGAATGGCTCAATTGCTTAAAGAAAGCCCATCTACAGCCCGAGATTTGTCCCGAGCTTTGGGCATTCCTGAGAAAGAAGTATATCACCACCTCTCGCATATTGAGAAATCTTTACGATTACCAGGCGGGGTGATCCAAGAGTCTGCGCGTTGTCTGGACTGTGGCTTCAATTTCAAGAAACGACATCGACTTACCTCTCCGAGCCGTTGTCCTGTTTGCCGTTCTGAGGCGATAGCGCCTCCAGTCTATTATTTGCCAAGTAGTACCCGTGGGACTCCCAACAAACCAGTTTCCCCAATTGAAGTAGAGGATAAATTCTTACCGAGACCAAGTTCCGGTTTAGGAAGGTGCAATGATATGAACCGCTCCAATTTTCATGATGACTATCCTCCGGATTTCTGTGAATTCAAGGAGGATCAACTGATCCCTTCCCAGGAAAACAGGATACGTGAAGTGATCTCCGCTATGGTCCGGTCGTGTAACGACGACAAGACAATCGACCATGTCGGAGCGACGCTGATACCTTCAAAAGATGAGATCATAAACATATTGGGGATGTTACAGGACATTTTATTCCCAGGATTTTTCGGCAGACAGGAGTTAAGTCCTTCAACGTTGGAATATCATCTCGGCAATGAATTGATAAACCTGTACGAGTCACTTTCGGCTCAACTATCCAGGAGTATAAGGCATGAATGCCGAAGAATGGACAGTCTTTGCGTGAAATGCGTTCAAAAGGGACGCGAGGAAGCCATCCTGTTTATGGAGAAATTACCCGCATTAAGACTTGCCCTAGCCCTTGATGTAAAAGCCCATTATGACGGTGATCCGGCGGCAAAAAGTCTGGATGAAATTGTTTTTTCGTATCCGGGTTTGTATGCAATTTTCGTTTACAGAGTGGCGCATGAACTGTTTGTGAATAATATATCCCTGATGCCCAGGATAATGACGGAACACGCTCATTCTTTAACTGGGATCGACATAAATCCCGGAGCTACCATAGGAAAGGAATTCTTTATTGACCACGGAACCGGTGTGGTCATAGGAGAAACCACAAATATCGGAGACCGTGTCCGAATATATCAGGGGGTGACATTGGGGGCATTATCTGTCCCTCGTGAGTCGGAAGGTGGAAACTATTTGAGAGGTCGCAAGAGACATCCTACTATAGAGGATGACGTCACGATATATGCTCAGGCGACAATCTTAGGCGGAGAAACTATAATTGGCGCTCGGTCGGTCATAGGTGGAAATGTCTGGCTTACATCTTCTGTTCCCGCGGATACAACTGTCTTGATAGAACCGCCACGCCACGTTTTCAAAGATGACAGCGGAAAATAAATAACCATTTCTACTTGAGATTCAGTCTCGATATGGAAAATACTCCATAGAAATTGCTCCACAGTATTGATGATAAGCGACGTTTTTGTTAAAATTGATGAATTAAGTCATTGCTGATACTTTTTCAGAAATTCGGAGAAGAACTTTGCCAAAAATTTATTATGATCACGACGCGGATCCATCGTTTTTGCAGGGTAAAACGGTGGCAATCATCGGCTATGGGAGTCAGGGGCACGCTCATGCTCTCAATCTTTCAGATTCGGGTGTTAAAGTAATTGTCGGATTACAGAGATCGAGTCGACGGTGGGACAAGGTCATGCAGGACGGCCTGGAAGTCATGGAAGTGGATGCCGCGACAAAACAGGCTGACATAGTGATGATTCTAGTGCCTGATGAAATTCAGGGTAACCTATATCGCGAAAAAATTGGTTCTCATCTGGGCAAGGGCAAAGCATTGGCTTTCGCTCATGGTTTCAATATTCATTTTAACCAGATACAGCCGCATGAGGATGTTGATGTTTTTATGATTGCTCCCAAGGGTCCAGGGCATTTGGTGCGACGCATGTACAAAACCGGCTTTGGCGTGCCGGCCCTTTTGGCCGTTTACCAAAACCCCGGTGGCAATTGCAGGGAGGTCGGCATGGCCTACGCCAGGGCTCTTGGCGCCACTAGGGCAGGATTGATAGAAACCACTTTCGCAGAAGAGACTGAAACTGACCTATTCGGCGAACAGGCTGTGTTGTGCGGTGGAGTTACCGCATTGGTACAGGCTGGGTTTGAAACGCTTGTGGAAGCGGGGTATCAACCCGAGATCGCCTATTTCGAGTGTCTGCATGAATTAAAATTGATTGTTGATTTGATCTATGAAGGTGGAATTGGAAGAATGCGCTATTCAGTGAGCAACACCGCAGAATATGGCGATTTAACGCGAGGTCCAAGAATTATAACTGAGCAAACCCGACAGGAAATGAAAAAGATCCTGAGTGAGATTCGTTCAGGTGAATTTGCCAAGGAATGGATACTTGAAAACGCGGCCGGACGGCCGGTATTCCTGGCCAAAGAGAGAATGGGAGCCGAACATCCGATCGAGAAAGTGGGCCAAGAGCTAAGATCCATGATGAGTTGGATTTCTTCCGGTCTGGAAGAGAAGTAATTCGCTGCGTGTCCCAGTCGTTAGATTCCGTTACTTTGCTCGGGGGCAGGGGAGAAATTCCGCTCTTGCGCAGTACTGGCCACATATTTTTCCAGGAGACTCAAAGGCCAGTGAACGTTTGAAGCTTATCGTTTTTTTCGAGCAGGAAACTGCCGCGCAGGGCGCGTTATTGCAGACTTGTTTAACAGAAAAAGCTGCAAGGTTAATTTCGTGAATAATCATTTTGTTGTTCTGAACTTTTCGAGGTTAACTCGTGTTTAATCGAGGAATGGACGATTTTCTGAGAAAGGCCCTTTCCAGTTATGATCAAGAGTGTTCGAATAAAGAATTTCAAGAATTTCAAAGAAGCCGATTTTGACGTCAAGCCCCTAAATATTTTTATTGGGCCAAATGGAACGGGCAAGTCAAACTTGGGCAATTTCCTCCTCATGATGAGTTTTCTGGCATCCGGCCCTTTTAATAGCGCTTTTGGGCCAGGCCCATTTACATTTCGTCAGACGTTGAGTCGCAAACCTCGAGAGCAGGCGGACAACCAGGATTTCGATCTGCATTTTGAAGTGACCCTGGAAGTGGAACAAACCAATTATGTATACCGACTGATTTTCACTGAGATAAGAAGGAATGAGTATCTTATTAAGGAAGAAACCCTCCAGGAGATCCAAGGCGAAATACTGTTCACTATAAACGATGTGAAGGCCCGTGAATCGAAGATGTCTCAAATGAGGAAAGGCCACGCGTGGAACGATTCTGAGAAAAGGATCCGATCGGTTGCCCAGTATCTGTCAAAAATAAAGCGGTATAGGTTTGTTCCCGACTTAATCAAAAAACCTTCACAAATTCAGGATTCTTACTTGCTCGACCATACAGGGGAAAACCTAGCGGCAGTAATCCATTTTCTTGAACGAAACTACCCAGAGAATTATTTCAGGACTGTCCAGGAAGTAAAACGGGCAATTCCAGAAATTAGGAGGATTTTTACACCACATCTTGGTGACCCAGGACAAGTCGGCATTGGAGTGGAAGAAAAGCATAAGACAGGATATTTTGTGGGGCCCCAATTATCGGAAGGGTTTCTCGTGTTTCTGGCGGTTTGTACTTTGTTCAATTTACCGGATCAACCCAAAATATTTTTTATCGAGGAACCTGAAACCTATCTCAATCCAAATCGGTTGAGAGTGATCTATGGTCTCATGCATCGCTACGCATTGGTAAATCCCGACAAGCAAATACTTTTGAGTTCCCATTCTCCATATTTTATCGACTGGTCCGATAACGCGCCGGAAGAACTTACTCTTCTACAGGAAAAAGACGGTTGGGTCGAATTGCGCAATCTAATGGGTGTTGGTGATTTGCGATGTTTTTTGGAAGACGATCCGTGGGGACGTTCGTGGGTATCAAAATTTTTCAGCGCTGATTTTGCCGATGACCCTGTGCCAGAATTCGACCTTTGCGATGATTCAGGTGATCAAGAAAATGATTTTGAAGATCTGGAGCGTGAAGTTGTTGATCTTAACGCGGGCGAGTCGGGTTAGAAATTTCCGACGAACTAAGATTAGTAGGGCTTCATGTTTGATAGCCTGTTTGTTTTTTTCAATTCCGGCTTCCCGGGATTAGCGCCTGTTGAAAATTTGTCTTAAAATGGCCAGGTAGAAAATTCATCACAAAAATTGTACGGCTTAATATGAAACATCTAGCAGAATAATAGAGAACGTGTTAATCAGTAAGTTTGACGTCTTTCTAAACTGTCACCCGGCAAAGATTAAATCATCATCATAAAAAGGAGCGCTGAGATGGGCTTTTTGCAGATCTTAACTTATTTAAGTGGCCTGGTTTTTGTGATCGCATTTGGCGCAAAATTGTTGAAGTATGCGACGATGCCGATGCATGTGCGATGGGAACTTTATCCAATACCCCATGAGGGCAAGGAATGGGGTGGTTCTTTTTATGAGGAAATAGACCATTGGAAAAAGGTCCGTCACAAGGACCACATGGCTCAGTACAGATTCATGGTACCGGAAATACTTTTTATCCGGGCCCTGCATGAAGATAACAAGCCTTTGTGGTACTGGTCATTTCCTTTTCACATGGGCCTCTATCTCTGTATTGGTGGGTTGGTTTTCCTGGGATTTGGGGCATTTGTGCAAATTTTTGGGATGGTTCCTGAAAATTCAGCGCTAGCGAGCTTGTTTCAATCGTTGACAACCGTGTTTGCTGTCCCAGGTTATATTCTGGGGACAATAGGGGCGCTTGGTCTTATAGTGAAACGAACAACCGATTCGAACCTGACCGATGTGACAGCAGGAATTGATTTCATGAACCTGATATGGCTAGGTCTACTGTTCGTTACGGGTTTCATCGTGTGGCTTCAGGACCCAGGGTTCAACGTTTCCCGAGCTTTTTTTCAGAGCCTTTTGACCTTTGGTCCGATGAAAGAGCCGATGAGTGCGATACACGTTGTTAATTTACTCATTTTTATCGGTTTCTGGGCTTACTTCCCCTTTACCCCAATGACGCACATGGTTTCAAAATATTTCATGTGGGATAAAGTTAAATGGGACGACAACCCCAACAGAGGCGACGCCGGCATGGATTCTAAAATTAAAAAGTATCTCACGTACCCGGTTACTTGGGCCGCTGTCCACATTGACTCTCAGGGAGGTAAAAAGACATGGGCCGATATCGCCACCACTAATCCTTGGGACAACAAAGAACAGAAATAATTGGAGGATCCAATATGAGACCCGAAGAAATATCCAAAAAAACAGAACAGCTTGTAACAATAAAGCCCGAGGACTTATCTCCTTTGCCTTTTCCTTATGACACATATGAAGAGACACCCATAACTCCCCTAAAAGAAGAGCAGAAGAAAAAATGGGAACATTCCCTGGATGGGGTAAGCGCCCTTACATTACCAAAACCCGAGACTCCCGAAGAAGAGGAGCGATTGGTCAAGGCCTTCCTGAGTGGTTTAGAAAAACTGATGACCAAGGAAAACAACTGGACCTTTCTTCAGCCTCTTATGTTGTCCATGGAGTATTGCGCAAAATGTCAGACTTGCGCGGACGCTTGCCCCGCCTTTGAGGCTAGTGGTCGTAAAGACATATATAGGCCTACTTTCAGGGCAGACGTTTTACGAAAAATAGCCAAGAAGTATTTGAGCAAAGGTGGGAAGATCCTCGCCGGCTTCCGTGGACACGACATTGATCTGAACTGGGACACCATAGCCAGATTGGCTGAACTAGCTTACAGATGCACACTATGTCGACGCTGCGCTTCAGTATGCCCTGTAGGGGTTGACAACGGCTTGATAACACATGAATTACGAAAGCTTTTCAGCCAGGAAATGGGAATCGCTGGTCCAGAGATTCACGAAAAGGGCTCTGTTAAACATCTTAAGTTTGGTTCTAGTACTGGGATGACAACAGCAGCCGTCGCCGACATCATTGAATACCTCGAAGACGATATTGAAGAAAAAACAGGCAAAAGAATTAAGATACCCTTGAATAAAAAGGGAGCGGAAATCCTTCTTATTCATAACGCTGGTGAATTCATGGCCTGGCCTGAAAACCCCATGGCCTTCGCCATACTTTTTGACGCTGCTGGAATAGATTATACATTGTCTACCGATCTAGTCGGATATGACGCTGTTAATTATGGTCTCTGGTATGATGACGTTCAGTTTGCCCGCGTTGCCTTAAAACACATCGAAATAGCCCGTAACCTGGGGGTCAAGAAAATTGTCATTGGAGAATGTGGACACGCTCATAAAGCCCTATCGGTTATTGCGGACAGACTTCTACCTGGCGCTCAGATGATTCCCCGTGAGAGTTCTTATACTTTGCTCAATGACATCGTAAAATCCGGGAAGATAAAATTCGACCCGACCAAGAATGACTTTCCTGTAACTCTGCATGACCCATGCAACGCAGTTAGGTTGATGGGTATTGTAAAACCTCAGCGAGAGGTCATTAACGCAATATTTCCTCCTGGCAGGTTCCGGGAAATGGAGCCGCATGGTGTAAAAAACTATTGTTGTGGCGGTGGTTCGGGCTTTGCAATCATGAGTTCCGGGAACTTTACTGATTGGAAACGACTTGTATCCGGCAGGAAGAAATTGACCCAAATTCTTAACGCCTTTCAGGGAGAAATGGATCCATCTATAAAGAAGATGGTTTGTGCTCCATGCTCCAACTGCAAAGGTCAGATCAGGGACATGCTGGAAAGCTATGAAGTTTATGAGAAGACAGGTATATGGTACACAGGCTTAGTGGAACTGATGGTCAACGCAATGGTCGATCAGGAGAAGCCATTCCTGGAATGGCCGGGCGAAGATGATGACGACGACATGTAGATTATCCTAAAAAAAACAAAAAAGGTCGGTTCTTGAATGAACCGACCTTTTTCTTGGTTATTTAAGCTTTGGCTCTCGCTATTCGCAAAACTTCACAAGTTTATTCCATTTTTCAGTGATCTTATCCTGAATTTCCGATGTGAATTTTTCATCGAGGTGCCGATAACGACCTTGGCCTTTGAAATATTCAGATATGGGTTTTAGTTCCTTCGGTTTTCTGTTAAGCTTCCATACCCCTTTTTCGACTTCATACAATGGAAATACACCAGTATCAACTGCGAGTTGCCCATATTCTATGGCCTTATTTGGCGGAATTCTCCAGCCTGTGGGGCAAACGGATAAAATATGAATGTATGAGGGGCCGTCAACTTCTTTTGCCTTCTGGATTTTCTTCTGCAAATCCGTGAAAAATGTCGGGCATGCCGTAGCCGCATAAGGTATACCGTGAGCGGCCGCTATGGCCACCATATCCTTTTTCCATGTCATTTCACCAGCCGGCTTCACTCTTCCGGCCGGAGATGTAGTTGTGGTAGCCCCGAACGGTGTCGATGAAGACCTTTGGATGCCTGTATTCATGTATGCTTCATTGTCAACACATACATATATAACCCTGTGACCTCGTTCCATCATTCCCGAGAGGGCCTGGAATCCGATATCTGTAGTACCGCCGTCACCACCCATTGCCACTATTGTCACGTCCCTGTCTGGGACCCGACCTTTCCGTCGCAGGGCCTTAAGTCCGGATTCGACACCGGAAGCTACCGCTGCGGCGTTTTCGAACGCGACATGGATCCATGGAATATTCCATGATGTCAGTGGATAAGGGGAAGAAATTATCTCCATACATCCGGTGGCCATTGCCAAAATCATGTCAGGACCAATTGCCTTCAACACATGCCGAACAGCTAAAACCTCCGCACATCCCTGGCAGGCGCGATGACCGGAGCTTATGTATTCTTGCATTGCGAAATTTTTTATAGGTTTGATGACCTTGTTTTTTTCAGTCTCAGCCATATTGATCTCCAATCAGGCGGCGTTTAACTTCGCACACCGAAAATGTTGTACCCATGAGTTTTATCCGCCAGAGCCATCTCCAACATCTCTATTACATGGTCAGGCGTAACATCTCTACCGCCCAGTCCCGCAATCACATTGTGTATGTTGGGCCGATTTGATTCATGATACATGATGGCCCTGATCTCGGACGTCACTGGAGCGTTGGCGGCGCCAAAGGAGACAGCCCGATCGAGCACCAGCACATCCTTGGCTCTGGCAATCGCCTTCTTGATATCGTCCACAGGCAAAGGCCTCCAGAGTCGTAATTTCACAAGGCCTGCTTTCTTGCCCCGTTCTCTCATTTGATCGACAGCCAACGAAGCGGTTTCACAGATCGAACCCATGCCCAGGATTATGGTCTCAGCGTCTTCGGTCCTGTACGTTTCAACGGGCGAGTATTTTCTCCCGGTAAGGTCCGCCAACTCATCCCAACCCTGTTTAATCACAGGAAAAGATTTCAAAAGGGCATCATTTTGGGCCATTTTGGCCTCGGTATAAATTTCCGGCATTCCAAATGCGCCCATAGTAACGACCTTGTCGGGGTGCAGTCTGTGAATGGGCTTAAACTCCGGAAGATATTTCTGCGTCATCTCTTTGGTCCAGAATTCGATAGGCTCTATGACATGGGTTAGGTTAAAACCGTCTACGTTAATCATCACGGGCAGAGATACCCTTGCATCCTCAGCAACTCTGAACGCGTGAAAAACGGCGTCATAGACTTCCTGTCCGTTTTCACAGAAGACTTGAATCCACCCTGAATCCCTGACCATCATGGTATCTGAATGATCGTTCCAGATTGACAAAGGAGAGCTTAGCGCCCTATTCGCCAAAAACATTACTATTGGGAGTCTCATGGAGGAGGCTATAAAAACAATCTCAGCCATAAGAGCCAAGCCCTGGGATGATGTAGCAGTGAATGTCCTGGCCCCCGCGGCCGCAGAACCGCAACAAACACTCATCGCCGAATGTTCTGACTCCACAGGTACAAATTCCGCGTCAAGACTTCCAGAAGCGCACAATTCTGACAAGTGCTCCACCACGTGAGTTTGAGGGGTTATAGGATAGGCTGCAACAACATCAACATCACAAAGTCCTACAGCGTCGGCCGCCGCGATTGAAACTTCTACACCTACTTTCCGGCCCATCTTTAATCCTCCTCCATGGTTATGGCTTCAACAGGGCATTCATGGGCACAAATGCCACAACCCTTACAGTAGTCGTAATTCCACGAAAAAACATTTTTATCAAAATCTGGAGAGATAGCGGCGTCGGGGCACATCACAAAACATCTCCAGCAACGTATGCAAATGTTGCTATCGTATTTAGGTCTTTGCGAGCGCCATGTTCCGGTATGATAACAAGAAGCGTTTCCCGGTTCGGTAATGACCGCGCCGGTATCTATTTCCCGCCAGCTTATTTGATCCATGGGTTTGGTCACAATTGCCTCCCTTAAAAGACACATAGATAATATTCATATTTATTTGTTAAGATCACTCTCGATCACTACTCGAAAATATTCGTTTCCTGAAAAGCTCTTTTCATAGCCTCAATATTTCTGGCAGCGATCTTGCCGAAGCGTTTGTTAAAAGGCTCTATCAAGGAATCTACCGCGACGACGCCTGCCGCCTTAACCAGAGCGCCTACCATAGTAGTATTTGTTATGGGCAACCCTATGACTTCCTTGGCAATTTTTGTCGCATCCGTCAACGCCATCCGCCCTTCGTAAGAAATCTGTTTTCGAATATTTTCGGGACTCTCTGAAGAGTTAATAATTAGAATCCCTTCTTTACCCAAGCCTTCCGTGGGATTCGCTATTTCAAGCAGTGACGGATCAAGAACAATTACTACATTGGGACAGTAAACCTTGGACCTAAGTTTAATAGGTTTGTCATCGATACGGGCGAAAGCTATGACCGGCGCTCCTCGACGTTCCGGACCAAAACTTGGAAAAGCTGTTGCGAATTTTCCAACACCAATAGCGGCCTGGGCGACCAGCTCTGCGCATGTTACAGCGCCCTGTCCCCCTCTGCCATGAAATCTCATCTCGATCATGCTGTCTCCTTCTTAGTCATACTCCAAATCTTCACGTAGTTGGCCTTCTCTAGTATTAGAGTACTTAAACTGCTCATTGAGTATTTCGATACAACTGATGATATTAAGTTTAGCCTGTGAAAGTTCCAGGATCTCAGAGCTTAATAACTCTTTCTTTTGAAGATGAGCTTCAATCCGCTCATTTAGTAAATTCAGATGTTTTATGTCGATTTTGAAGAAATCGTCTTCACCAGATTCAGCGTTCGTTTGGTCGGTTATGGTTTGAATCAATTTCAAGTCCCATTCATCAGCCTTTTTCCAACGGGCGATGGTAGCAGGATGCACTCCCAGTTTTTTTGCCATTTCCTTGTTTGTAATTCTTCCACGATCTTTTAGAAACGCTTTCTCAGCATTTCTTCGGTCCTGATTTTTTTTCATGTTGGTCCCAAAGACATTTTTTCAGACCTGCTATCATATGCCAAATATTAATTATTATCAAAAAATGACCTCTGTTATCAATTTAATATTTTTTTGATCCTCGCGCCGCCATGTTCTCAATTTTTTAAGTTTTACAATCTTGTTGTTTGTTTTTTTGCGTTTTAGAGTTATTCAAAATTCATGCGCATTATTCATATTTTTTCGGTGGTTCATCAGAAAAGCCTCGTGCCGCCTTCTTTGGACCATTCAAATCCAAATTGCGCGCACAATTTCGCATGACATGGTTTAAACTGTATGCCGATAGATGAAACCTTTCTTAAGAATCTTCCTACCAGTCCCGGCGTGTACCTCATGGAAGACAGCAATGGAAAAATTATTTACGTAGGAAAGGCGGCCAATCTCAGGAACAGGGTCAGAAATTATTTTTCAAAGAGTGGGGATGAACGCCCGAAGGTAAGATTCCTCGTCCAACATATCTCAAAAATCCGGACAATTCTTACTGAAACAGAAAAGGAAGCTCTCCTACTGGAGAATAACCTTATCAAGGAGCATCGCCCTAAATACAACGTCAATTTGCGCGATGACAAATCTTTTTTTTCCTTGAGGCTAAATATTGCGCATCCTTATCCGCGCTTAACCTTGATCAGGACACAGAAAATTAAACCGGACGGCGCCAAATATTTTGGCCCATACTCTTCAGCCCGTGACGCAAGGATAACTCTCAACCTGATCCGGAAGATCTTCCCGTTAAGACAATGTTCCGACCGGCATATCGCGACAACAAAAAGGCCTTGCATTAACTGTCAGATTAATCGTTGCTTATGTCCCTGTACCGGCAATCTTGACCAAAATGAATATCGTAGAATGGTTGAAAATGTTTCCCTGTTTCTTGAAGGGAAAAACGAAGAGTTGACCAAAGCCCTTAAAAGGGAAATGGAGCACGCCTCGGAGGACCTCAGATTCGAAGAAGCCGCACGAATAAGAGACAGGCTTCATGCGGTGGATCGTACTTTGCAAAAACAGAATGTTTCTTTTTTCCATTTTAAAGATCAGGATGTTTTTGCGGTCCTTGAGGAGCCTGGTGACACATACGTTATTGAAATATTATCTTTTAGAAAAGGAAATCTCCTGGCTGAGGAATCCTTCATCATCAGAAATTCAACAATTGATAAACATGAAGTTCTTAATTCATCAATCAAGCAATTCTATTACAACGCTACGTCGGTACCTGCGGAAATTATTGTTCAAAAGAATTTGGAGCGGCAAGAAATAATAGAATCATGGCTATCCGATCTGAGAGGATCTAAGGTAAGCATCAGGGTTGGCATACGAGGTCCCAGGGCTAGGCTTATTGAACTGGCGCTAAAAAACGCCCGTGTGTCATTAGAACGCGAAAAACAAAATAAATCCACGGAAAACGCATTAGATCGCCTAGCGGCTAAACTGAGATTAGATACTTCTCTTAACCTGATAGAATGCTATGACATCTCGAATATTAGTGGAGTAGAGCCGGTAGGCGTAAAGGTAGCGTTCCTAGACGGTAAACCATTGAAGTCGGCGTATAGAAAATTCAAAATACGTGACTTCAAAGATCAGAATGACCCGGGAATGATTAACCAGGTTATTTCAAGACGAGTCAGTCATTCGGAAGAAGACATACTGGGGGATTTGCTGGTTATCGATGGTGGAAAATCTCAACTCAACGCTGCAGTGGCGGCCCTGAAAGATTTGGCTCCCGAAAGTCGCCCCCCGGTGATTTCTATCGCCAAAGGTCGAGCCCCCGGTGAAAGTGACAAAATATACGCGTACAACAGAAAGAACCCCTTGTCTCTACCTAATGGAGATGTCAGCCTCTTGGCCATCATGAAGATCCGGGACGAATCTCACAGATATGCCCATTCTTTCCATACCAAACGAAGGACTAAATCAGTGATACGTTCAAATCTCGATGATGTTACCGGGATTGGCCAAAAGAAGCGAACTCTACTACTAAATACTTTTGGAAGTCTAAAAGGGGTTTTGCAGGCCACCGACAAACAGCTTGAAGATGTTTCTGGAATTACTTCAAGGGATGTGCTTAAAATAAGGGAGTATTTTAATCAGGCGGACAAGACCGAATCATTGTCCACCTGAGCTTTTTCAAAATTTTCCATTAATTTTATATTTGCCACGATTCGGCGCCTCAAAGGTCTTCGTCACAAGGAGTCAGACAAATTGAGAATTCTAATAGCTGAAGACGACATTATAACTCGTCGTCTCCTTGCGGCTCAACTCAAGAATTGGGGTCATGAACTCGTAGTTTGCTCTGATGGGCAGCAGGCATGGGAGCAAATTAACAGAACGGGCTCTCCTAAACTTGTAGTGCTGGATTGGATGATGCCTGGCATGGACGGGCTTACGTTAAGCCGTGAAATTCGTAAACTTGAAACCAAACCTTATACCTACATAATATTATTGACGGCAAGAAGTAGTAAAGAAGACATTGTTGATGGTATGGAAGCCGGCGCCGATGACTATATTATCAAACCTTTCGAGCCACAGGAACTTCGCGTCAGAATTCGGGCAGCGACTAGGATTGTTCAATTGCAGGAAGATCTGTTAAAAGCGTTGGAAAAGTCTGAATTTCAGGCTAGTCATGATGCGCTTACCGGTCTCTGGAACAGATACGCGATATTGGGGATCCTCCATAGGGAATTGGCGAGAGGGTTCCGGGAAATGAACCCTGTATCGGTTATCATGGCGGATATAGATCACTTCAAGAAAATTAACGATACATATGGACATCTGACTGGTGACGAAGTCTTGAGGCAAACAGCAAACAGGTTGACCCATTTGTTAAGACCTTACGATGCGGTGGGAAGGTATGGCGGAGAAGAATTTCTTCTGGTTCTGCCGAGTTGTTCCACCCAGGAAGCATTAAATGTCGCTGAACGATTGCGGGGATCATTTCAGGAAAACCCAATCAATAACGTAGAAGGGTCCTTCAACGTTTCCCTGAGTTTTGGAGTTGTTATGGTAAGAGGAAAAGATAGTCAGGATGCTGACGCAATAATCGGTCTGGCGGATGAGGCTCTTTACAAAGCCAAAAATTTAGGTAGGAACAGAGTTGAATTCGGGGGGGAACTTCTTTCTTGAATTCAACTTCGACCTACTTTTCATTGTATATTTTCTTCAAATATTAAAAACCGTACTAAGTCCGAACTTTTATAGACCGTTTACAAATTGTTGTACTGTTGAGTTAAAATCATCGGGACGTTCCATCATAACCAAGTGGCCAGCATTTGGAATTATGACCAAATTTGATTTTTTGATCTTGTCAGCCAAAAACCTGGAATATTTTACCGGCGTAAGCACATCTTCTTGCCCAACTACTATAAGGGTAGGAACAGATATTTGATGGACAATGTTCATTACGTCAAAATGGTCGCACGCGCTTAGATCTCCGTGGATGATCAGGGGATCTGATTTCCCATATTTTTCTCTCATTGATCGACGTAACGAATCCGGGCAGGAAGTTGAAAGACATTTGTCAGCCAACGTTAGGAGTTCCTTGGCGGGTTCCTGAAGAAGTCCTTCGAGCATAGGGGGATATACGCGTAATCGGGCCCCTGAACCTATCAACCCTATTGCGACCAGCCACGGTTGAGGATGTAGGGCTATCCACTGAGTGATAGCGCTACCGAGAGAGCATCCCATGACGATAACGCTCTTGAGCCCTAACCCTTCAACAAACATTTCCACCCAATGGGCATACATTGAAACTGAATCTTCACCCGGTGGGTCCGACTTACCATGCCCTGGAAGCTCTAAAGCCATGACAGCGCCAGGCATTTTTAGTCCCTCAATCTGGGCTCGCCAATCTTCCCTGTCCCCACCGGAACCAGGAATAAAGAGCAAAGTTGTCTTGGAAGCGTCAAAGTCAACAGGATTGCTTCCGTATCCAATTCGTCGATTTTGTATGATTAATTTAGGCATATTCAACCCTTAGAAACCTTTTGACTACCTTGCTACGATTCTGTAATTGGACCGCCTATTCAGCAACTTGTGGCTCATTCGATGAGGCTAGACTCATGCCATTGGGGACCACCACTACCCCATCCGGCGAAATGGTAAAACGCTGTCGGTCCAGTTTGTGGTCATAGCCAATCATAAATCCATCCGGGACATAAACCTCATGATCAATAATGGCCTTTTTCACTTTGGCCTCTTTGCCTATACGGCATTTGTCCAACAGAACTGAATCTTCCACCATGCTGCCTTCTTCGACAACTACACCATGTGAAAGCGCCGATCGGACAATCTTTGCTCCCGAAACTATGCAACCACCTGATATTATGCAGTTTACTGTCTGCGCCCCTCCGGTACCCCAAAGACTGCCGGGTTGAGACGCCACTATCTTCGCTGGCGGGACCTGTTCCTGGTATGTCCTTATGGGCCAACTTTGATCGTAAAGGTTGCACAATGGTGACTCCGAACACAGATCCATGTTTGCCTGCCAATATGCGTCCAATGTTCCTATATCGCGCCAATAAGCTCCTGATTCGTTGTTTGCTTCTCTAAAACTATGAACATACACCTTATTTGATGATATCATTTTATGAACTATGTCTTTCCCAAAATCATGAGAAGACCTGGGGTCTTTAACATCTTCCATGATATTTTTTACCAAAGCTTCCGTATTAAAAATGTAGACTCCCATAGATACAAAAGATTTGTCAGGTTTCCCCGGAATAGCTTTGGGGTTATCAGGTTTCTCATCCCAGTCCGTAATACGAAAATCATCATCACAACCAATTACTCCAAAGGCTTTGGCTTCATCCCGAGGGGCTTCGACTCCGGCTACGGTAAGATCAGCGCCCTTCTCTATGTGAAACGCCAGCATGTCATTATAATTCATTTTGTAAACGTGGTCGCCGGAAAGAATTAGGACCCTATTGGGACGCTCTCTCTGAAGGATATAGATGTTCTGGTAAATGCTGTCCGCTGTTCCCCTGTACCAACGGTCGACGTTTCTTTGTTGAGGAGGAACACACTCAATGAATTCCCCCAGTTCGTGGTTGAAAATGTTCCAGCCCAATCGGATGTGACGGTCCAAAGAAACGGAGCGGTATTGGGTGAGGACATAAATTCTTCTTATGTCGGAATTCAGACAGTTCGACAGCGTAAAATCCACTATCCTGTATATGCCGCCAAATCTGACTGACGGTTTGGCCTTGGCCTTGGTCAGGGGATAAAGACGTTCTCCCTTCCCACCAGCCATGAGTATGCACAGAGTACCCTTCATTTCGTTTTTCAGATTCATTTGCGCAGCAACCTTTTAATTTCAGCCTTCAGTTTGGATGTGTCAGACGATTTCACTACGTACGCGTCAGCTCCCCAAGTCGTGAAATCGTCTTTGTAATGGCTGTAAGCGGTGTTGAGTATAATAGGGATCCCCTTGTCTTTACCCAGGAGCTTTTCCAGAGTCTCGATCCCATCCATTCCGGGCATTTGAATATCCAGCACAATCAAATCGGGGGGAGCGCCATCGACCTGTTTCAGGGCATCCTTGCCCGAGTGGGCAAGAGTAACCGAATAGCCCTCCTCTTCGAGTTCCATTTTGTAAAGCTCACAGATATGTTTTTCGTCATCAACAACAAGGATACGTTTCATTTTTCGCCTCTCGCATGAAACAACATATTAATCATTGCGAATCTTGCGTTACGGATTTTCTCACATCATTCCTTATTTTTTCAGACAATTCATTTGCGCCTTGTTTTAGGGCTTTTACCAAGGATTCTGGACTTGTGTCAGCGCTTAGAGTTTCTATGACGTAATCCTTTTTCATCAATTGGTTTTTACCAACTGACCTAGGCTCAAAGTCTATTAACTTAACTTCCACCTCTATTAAACCTGAACCTTTGGCCTTGTTAACAACTCCCTCGAATTTCTTGATCGCTCCCTCCAACGCGTATCTATAGGGAACATTACTCGTTTGATCAACAGCCTTTTGAAAAGCTCCAGAAGACTCCAAGTCCCTGATCGCCAATGCCGTCAGCATAACCGATGGATCTTCAGTCCAAGCATGGTTGGTAAGAACTTTACTCTTAGAATTCTGGTCCGAAATGAGAAGATAGTGTGTGTCAACAGAAGAATCCATTAAAAAACGATATACCATTATGGTTTCAGGAATGGTTGATTCGTTGGTCGGCTTGGGGGCTGGATAATTGATGGCGTGAAAGACGACAGAGTCTTTACTCCATAATGCGCAACCATAAAACGGGATTACAAAAGCGAACAGTAAAAGAACGGGCCATTTCCTGTCATAGGGAAAATCTGAGAAATATTGTTTAAGCCCAAGTTTTTTTTCCGACCAAGGTTGAACCATATACACAGGCTATCCGAGCAAGAAAAAAAAGTCACCTGCTAAAAACGTTTGAATTGCGCCTGTTTTTGAAACTTATTGCGTTAAAAGAAATTTACTCCAATATGCTCTTCTTGACCTCCCAATTAATGGGAATCAATACGCGGTTCCGTTATCGACCTTCGCTGCCTTTTTCTCCAGGACCAAAGATTATACTCGATGGCTTGTTTTTGATCATTCTAGTGAAATCAATCAAATTATCTGCACTCCTATCTAATTTTTGAGTCAACAAGCTAATATTATTATCTGTTCTCCGAATCATCCTGTCTGTGTTTCGAATTGTTTCCGTTCCAGCTTGCAAGAACTCATTCGTTTTCTCAATTGTTTTAGCCAAAGACTTTCCTAATTGAGCCTTCGATAAGTCATCGTTAAGTTTCCGGGCGGAGTCTTTAATCTCACGTATTGCATCGGCTGCGTCAGCGCCGATGTTATCGACTTTAGAATCTGATAGAATTTTGTCAAGCTTGGACGAAACTCGCAAGAAATGGTTTGAGATCCTTTCAATATCAAGGGCTTTGAGCTTTTGGAAGACGTTTTCCAGAGCGGCTCCTATTTCTTTGATGTCGGAAGAATAAGTAGGAATGACTCTATAACGAGGCTTGAAATCCAATTCAATCGGTTCCTTATATTGATCTTTATTGAAAGAATCCATTTCCAGATATTTCAAACCAGTTAACCCAAGTAAATTCATTTTTACTCCGAGGTCATCAGTGACCTTAAATTTACGGTCAAGTCCCATCACAACTTCAATCAGCCTACCATCCGGCGCCATACGGATTTTTTTTACCCTACCGACAGGAACGCCCCTGAATTTGACAGGGCTGTCCGATTCCAGGCCTTGGACGCTTTCAGAAAAATAAGCCACCACTGTCTGGGAATCTTCAAAATATCTAGAAGCTCCCAACCAGATCAGAATGGCGACAGTCAACAACAAAATTGCAATGAGAAATAGGCCTATTTTAAACTTTGTTGACTGCTTGCGCATTTTGTTCTCCCGAGGTTTACCTTGGCTGCATATCTTGCGGGGTGAATCGCATAAAACAATTATGAGCGTCAATTAGCACACTGTGAGAATTGTTTCAGCTTCATAGTTAATGAATTTTTCAGAAATCAGTAGCCTCGATACTTTGTTAAGTCTCAATACTTGTCTATGCGCTTGAAACTTTATGTTTTAATCAGCGTATCCCCTAAAAAACGCTCTTATTCTTAGATCCGAAGCGCTGTTCTTAAGTTCCCTTGGAGGTCCCTCCGCTATCACTGTTTTTTCTACTGGATCCAGCAGAATCGCCCGGTTAGCTATTGCAAACGCGCTCCTAAGTTCGTGGGTTATTACCACAATTGTAGTACCGATAGATGAATTGATGCCAAGGATAGTTTGATCAAGTTCGGCGCTCGTAAGAGGATCAAGTCCGGCTGATGGCTCATCAAAAAACAGGATTTCCGGGTCCAGCGCCATAGCTCTAGCCAAAGCGACTCTCTTCTGCATGCCACCGCTCAATTCTTCAGGCAATTTCTTGGCAGAATCAGATAAACCAACCAGTTCAAGCTTCAGGTAAACCAGCTCTCCTATGACGTTTTTGGGCAAAGAAGTGAACTGGCGGAGAGGCAAAGCTACATTATCGGCAACAGTCATAGAGCTGAACAAGGCTCCCGACTGAAAAAGGACGCCCAGTTTTCTCAATATGTGCAACTGTGGCTGTTCTGATATTGGTTCCATTTTTTCGGCGCCATAATAGATTTCCCCTGTCAGTGGTTTTAACAAACCTACCATTGCCCTGAATAGTGTGGTTTTTCCACATCCAGAACGACCCATTACAGCAAACACTTCGCCTTTGAAAACATCAAACGAAACATCGTGGATTACTATTTCTTCAGCATAACCCGCAGAAACATTCCTTACGGAAATTGCTGCAACAGAAAAGTCGTTGGTTAACATGGCATTTTTATGTAAAGGTCATTTATTCATAACTTGACTTTATTTCAAAATCTAAAAAGACCAGATTCGTGGGAAATAATAAAACAGAACAGCAAACAACGCGTTGGTTACCGTCAGGACGAATATGCACGTTACAACTGCTGAGGTAGTCGCCGAACCCACGCTCTCAGCGCCACCCCTGACCTGAAATCCCCGGAGACAACCGATACTGGCAATCTGCACCCCAAAAACCAGACTCTTGATTAAGCCCTTAAGCACGTCGCTTATTTCCAGGACCTTCTTGACCTGGTTGAAATAGGCGGTCGGCGTCACGTCCAGTGAAAAACCAGCCACCAAGCAACCGCCTATCACACCCATGATATCAGCGAGAATTGTAAGGCATGGCGCAGCCAGAGCCACTGCCAGTATTCTGGGGGCAACAAGGTACAAAAACGGATCTATTCCTAGAACGCGTAAGGCGTCTATCTCTTCGGCAACCTGCATGGAGCCTACGTGGGCCGCATACCCCGCGCCGGAACGACCGGATATTATCAAAGCCGTCAGCAGAGGCCCCATTTCGAGGCAAATCGAAAGGCTTACCAAGTCAGCCACAAAAATGTTCGCACCGAATTTTCGTAATTGTATAGCAGCTTGAAATGCAAGGATAGCGCCCATGAGTAGGCTTAAAATGACTACAATCGGTACAGCGTCGACCCCCGCTTTTTCGAACAGTCTTAAAAATCCCTCCCATTTGACAGAGCCTGGGCTGCGAAGTCCTGAGGAAAAGGCGTCAACTATACCCCCCAAAAAACTTATGATGTCATAAGTATTTTGCTTGAGATTCACCATCCCTTCGCCAATCTGTTCAACGAAGCCTGGATCCTCAATCCCTTCCAGGATACTGTTATCATTATAGATTGGGAATTGATCTCTATCCAGGAAACGTTTTGCGGAAGAAGGTATGTTCAAAAGGGTAATACTGTTCCGCAGCTTATTACAGCTACGGGCAAAGTTACGAATTACGGCCATCCCCGCCCCGTCTAGATAGCTCAGGCCACCAAGATCGAGCTGGACATTTTTTAACGGCTGGGATTCCAGTATTTCCAGTAACTCATTATTTACAGAAACAGCGTCCTCCACTGAAACACTACCGGCAATGTGTATCAGGAGTTCATCAAAGGACTTCTGTTTATATTGAATTTGAAACATGAAACGACCAGACTCACAAAATCAGATTGCCGGGTTTGACGACAAGTAGCGCTCATTTCAAAAGGGTTATGAATTTAAAGTATCAAAAAAGGCTTTCACAGCTTTTAACGATCTAGTCAAGGGACTTTTGTGAAGACTTTCGAAAAAGATCTTGCCATAGCTCTTGGTCACGATTCTGGTATCCATAACGCACAAAGCCCCATGATCGGTCCTGTTTCTGATCAATCTCCCCAGACCCTGTTTCAAAGATATTGCGGCCATTGGGACCTGCAAAAGGAAAAATGGGTTCTTTCCTTCAGACCTTAACAGTTCGACCCTCGTGGACAGGATCGGATCATCCGGGGGAGCGAAAGGTAATCTGTCTATTATGACGCATGATAATGCCTCCCCCTGAACATCCACTCCTTCCCAGAAAGAAGATGTTCCAAAAAGTACTGCGCCATTGTTACTTTTGAACTCTTCAATGAGTTTTGTTTTGGGTTTTGTGCCCTGCAACATGAGTGGAAAGGGCAAGCTTCCCCTCAAATTCTGGAAAACCATTTCCATGTTCCTGTTAGAAGTAAAAAGTACAAAGGCACGACCTTGGGTTATCAAGAGAATTTCTCTAATTCTTTCGGTCAGAATTGGAACAAATTCCTTTGAATTAGGTTCAGGAACAGATTCGGGAATGTAAAATAGCGTTTGTCTTTGGTAATCAAAGGGGCTATCCAGGATTTGTTCCCTGGAAGACAAGCCTCCGTTTAATCCAACACTGGACTTAAAATAATTGAAAGATCCGCTGGTAGCCAGTGTAGCAGAGGTAAAAACAACCCCAGGCACTTTCTCATACAGTCTGGATCGCAGGGAATGGCCAATTTTGATTGGACAAGCGTGGCCGGCGATCATTCTGTCTCTTTTTTCAACCCAGGTGGCGTAATCATTTCCAGAAAGCGGGCCAAATATGGTATCTATTTCAACGCGAAGATCCCGAGCGCGTTGCACAATATTCTTGAGTTCTTCACTATGCTTTGGAAGCGCTTCCAACATTGAAAAAACGCTGCTCAGGGTCTGGGACAGGTTTGATCTGGCCTCTTTGACACGACTGTCGGTGGGGTCTATTCTGATTCTCTGAGCTGGGTCCTCTTCAAAAATTCCAAATAAATTCTTTGCGTGTTCTTCTGACCTCCGCAGCTCCTTCTCAAATTTTTCTTCATTTACTTCGGCCTGATTAAGGTGAAACTTACAGTCTTTGGCGAATTTTCTGATCTTGTAAACGCTAGAATGGAAACCAAAATGTTGCGTCACTGTTTCTTCGAAGGCATGGGCCTCGTCTATAATCAATGCGTCAAAACGAGGGATTACCTCTCCACGGCCACTAGCTCGAACAACCATATCAGAAGCTAGAAGACTATGATTAATGACCATCAACGAGACATCCGAAGCCCTGGATCTCATCTTCTGGATAAAACATCGCTCAAAATCGAAACAGCTTCGTCCCAAACAAGTCTCGGCAGTTGAACATATTTCAGACCACAAAGGACTTTCGTCAGGCAGGTTATCTATCTCTGCCCTATCTCCTTCTCCCCGAATAGACGTAGTCTGATACCACTGAATAATCTTTTGAAGAAGCTTTTCTTCCCATTGTTCATAGAAACTAGGTTGACGAAGGTAATTCTTGAACCTCTGATGACAAATGAAGTTACTTCGCCCCTTAAGAAGGGCCGCTTTCAGACCGGGGAATATGGATTGTCTAACAAAAGGAATGTCTTTTAAAAAAAGCTGCTCCTGCAGATTTTTTGTGCCGGTTGAGATGGCGATCTTCTTGTCGCTGAGGGCCGCCGCAACTAGGTAGGCCAGGGTTTTCCCCGTCCCGGTAGGGGCTTCAATTATCAACGTATCTTCCGCTAACAGAGCATCTAGGACGGACTCAGCCATGATGATTTGCTGTTCCCGGAATTCATAACCCGGAATAGTCCGCGATGCTATTCCATTGGGTCCTAAAATTTCTTTAATTTTGTCTCTCGAAGAATGTTTCGAATTATTCAAGTTATGGTTCCGATCGGTCATATTTGATGATTGCTTTTAGGCCCCGGGATCCATTGTCTTACGGTCGAATCTGACTTTTGGGCGCTATGATATTGAACCGCCCGATTTAATATATGTTGGGCCCATTCTTGCGCGCCTAATGCGTGCAGATGTAGATATGTCCCTAACGCATTGTTTCGGAAAATGCCATCATAGGCGCCATTGATTCCGTGCCCTCGAATTACCTTGAACGCATACGAACTTCGCCTGACGTTTTCAGATTGTATATATGAATAGTGAAACTCGTGTCCTTTGAAAACGGACCCAACCGGGAAGAATGGGTTGTGAACCACCACCTCCACAGTCATGTAACCGTGGCCTTGGGGTATCCTTTCGAGGACAGTTCCAACATCAAAAACTCCAACCATCGGGTAGGTAGTATTATCTATAGTCAGTTCTCTCGCCAAATACATCAAGCCACCACATTCCGCATAGACTGGGAGACCGGATTCAACCGCTTCAAATAAAGAATTCTTGAAAACCGTGTTTTTTGCTAAACATTCGGCATGTGTCTCAGGAAAACCACCACCGATATAAAGAGCGTCCAACTCTGGAATAGGTTTGGATTCAAGCGCTGAAATTTCGACCAATTTTGCTCCGGTCGCAGATAAAGCAGACAAGTTTTCCGGGTAATAAAACTGGAAAGCCGAATCTCTCAGTACACCAATTTTTAGGTCCACGTGAGATGGGTCACGTTTTAGCGCCAAATTGACTGAATAATCGCAATTAAAAGGGTCCGCAGTATTTGCTATTCTTACTAGTCGATCCAGATCGATTGAGCGCTCAACTACCTGCGCGGCCTGAACTATCAATTCGTTAGCCCCAGCGTGCTCGAACAGTGGCAAAAGGCCAAGGTGCCTTTGGGGGAAATTTTCAAGCGAAAGCTTGTTGACACATCCAATCACTGGTATGGAACAATGGTCTTCTATGGACTCGCGAAGCGTCTTCTCATGCCTGGAACCCGCCACCCTGTTCAAGATTACGGCTTTGATAGAAACACTAGGATCCAACAATTTACATCCGAGAACCAAAGCGGCCGCGGTACGCGTCATCTTTGACGCGTCAACAACGAGAGCGACGGGACAATTCAGAAGCTTTGCCAGCTCAGCCGAACTATATTCGCCAGAGGCGCTGACACCGTCAAACAATCCCCTGTTTCCCTCTATTACGGCAATGTCACACCTGTTCGCTCCAGCGCAAAATGATGTCTTAAGAGTGTCGGCGTCAAAAAGGTATGAATCGAGATTACGACAATGACATCCAGCGGCTTTACCAAGCCAACCAGCGTCAATGTAATCAGGGCCTTTCTTGAAAGTAACTATGGATAAACCGCGATTTGTTAGAGCGGCTGTTATCCCTATAGTGAGTAGAGTTTTACCAGCTCCGCCCTTCAGGGCGGCAACCATGAGCCTCGGGATTTTTTGCATTTCTCAGGTTTTCGTTTTGCAGTATTTTATTCATTCGAAATTCTTGAGCTTTTCGAATCAGCGCATCAGCCCACGAGGGCTCCCCTAATGCATGAATATGCGAGTATAATCCTAGCGCGTTCTTTACACAAAGGCCGTCATGAGCGCCATCTAGCCCATAACCCCTTAACATATCAAATGGTCGGTGATGGGAACCGGCTCCGTCCAATACCATTGTGGAATAATGGAATTCATGACCTCGAAGCGTTTGCCCAGTTTCGAAAAACGGGTTATCTTTGCGAGCCCTAAGTTCAACATATCCCAAGCCTTGTGGCCTTGTGCGCAGGATGGACAGGGCGGCAAAAACACCGACCATCGGAAATTTTTTATGGTCAACAACCAACTCCCTGGCCAAAAACATAAAACCACCACATTCAGCATAAACAGGGCCACCTGATTCAACGAACGATTTCACCGAAGTTTTAAAAAGCCGGGCTTCGGCGAGTCTTTCAGCATTGGTCTCCGGAAATCCACCGCCTATATATAGAGCGTCTATATTCGGTAGGTTATTCGATTCAAGGGAGTTTATTTCAATGATCTCAGCCCCCCTGACACGCAATGCTTCAATGTTTTCGGGGTAGTAAAACTGAAAGGCAGAATCACGTAGGATACCTATTGTCACACGTTGTCTCAAACCGCCGATTTGTGGATTTTCTACAACTCTACAAACAACGTGAAGATCCACAGCGAGTTGCGAAACTTTTTCAATCTCGTCCAAATCCAGACTATTTTCCGCAATCATCCTCGCTTCCTCTACAAAACTCATGGACGCCGGATGTTCTTGAATAGGTATCAACCCAAGATGTCTTTGCGGAAAATTCTTTAACCTCATGCTGGGCACAACTCCCAATACCGGTATATCGCTAATTCTTTGAATAGATTGCCTAACGACGTGCTCGTGTCTGGCGCCTTTAATTCTATTTAGAATTATACCGGCAATATGAAGTTCCGGATCAAATTCCAGGCAACCTTTCACAAGAGCTGCCGCCGTCCCCGTCATTTTCACACAATCGATTATCAGTATTGTCGGACTCATCAAACATTTCGACAGTTCCGCGCTGCTAAACGAGCCCTGATTGTCAACTCCATCGAAAAGCCCCCTATTGCCTTCAACTATTGCAATACGGGAATTTGCAGATCTATGTACAAATGAATGGAGAATAATGTCGCGGGGAAAAAGATACTGGTCCAGATTGTAACACGGGCGGTTTGCGGCTACACCCAACCAACCTGAATCTATATAATCCGGTCCTTTTTTAAAAACACTCGGGCTCAACCCTCTTTTACGAAAGGCGGCGGTCAGCCCCACTGTTATGAGCGTCTTGCCGGAACCACCTTTAAGGGCGGTTATAAGAAGTCGGGGAATGTTCATTGCCAGGAATTTATGCTCATTAATTGATATCGATTTTATTTTCTATCATCAGGTCTCGACAGTTCTGGTATACATCAAAAATATGATCGACCAAGTTTTCTTTGATTATTTCAAAGTCAGGAGCCCTCTGATCATAAGATTCAATTATTTGAATAAAAAGCTGAGACCAATCTTCGATTGTGCGCGTCCAAAGAGTTTTAATAAATTTTTTAAAAAAATCATAGCTCCCTCGCCTCTCCTGCTCTTTGGTCATAATAGATTTCAGGAACCCAATAAATATTGATTTTGCGAATTGCCCTCTAAGCCACACAAATTGTCCTGTGCCACCTATTCTGTCGATCCTTGCACGAATGGTCAGATTGGCCAAAAATATCAATAACGCATCGTTAAGATTTTCATGGGAATCATCGGGAAACGAAACCCGACTTTCGTATTGTCTGACTGTTATTAACTTCACATCGGGGAAAGGGGTCAACCTGGCTATGAAATCACCCGCGGCGTGATGCCAAGGATATATCTCCTGAAACGTCTCCAGATTGAAAAAGTAACCCAGGATATAAGAAACTTTCTCGATTAATTGAAGTGCAACAGACTCAGGGAATTCGCTATAACCATTGTCAGTATCCCACAAACTGAAGACGGATTGGCTGTTTTTTGCTGAACTTGAGACATGGAATTCGTGATATCCCCTAAACCATTCAGCTAAAAACATTTGGACGGGAGAGCCAAGCATTGATGCGCTAGTGTCCTGAAAAGTATTAATGAAATAGATTGCAGGCAAAAATTTGTTTTCATCTTGAGATCCAAGGTATTTTAGTAAATCATAATCCTGTCTGATTCTGGATAAGCCTCTATCCGTTAGCGCCACGTTTACAACAAACCAGGTTTCATCCTTCCCGGTCCTAACCCTCACAGACGCTGGAAAATAGTCAGCTCCCCTTTTCTCCGCGACCAAATCTATCGATTTTATTTCTTCAGTGGCCCGACTATCTTGTAGAACCAGATCATGAAATTCATTTAAATTCTCCAGCAGAAAAGTTTGTATAGATTCCATATAGTTTCTATAAGTTATACGCTTTGGGTCGGATGAAAGCGATTCGTCCCTTGTAACGGGGATATTGCTTTCAAGGCTTTTTGAATCAAGTATCTTGGGATTCCCGTCTGGGGTCGAATACAGGAAACGAAATTTCGGCATCATGGTGCGCATCAGAGTTCCTAACTTAGTAGAAAAAGTATTCTCTCAACAAAATGTCACAAAATTCAAGTATGTCATAAATTGAGAGAGATGTTATTTACTAAAACTCTTGGGATTTTTTTCTTGACTTGGGCTACTCATTTGAATTAGATTTTTAAGAATCTTCAATTCGGTGGCCTTTTTCATTCATGCTCAATAAATTCGCCGGTTTGACTAAATTCTAATCAGCTCAAAAAGCTTGAACAGTCGGGTATACCGGCGTTTTTTGTTTCCGGTCACTTGAATAGATCACGATCGCTCGAATCGCAGAAGACCTAAGTAGAGAGGAGGAACCTTTAATGGGAAAACACAATACCCCTATGCTTGATGAATTAGAAAAGGGGCCGTGGCCTAGCTTTGTATCTGATATCAAGCAGCAGGTGGAAAACGGAAAACACATTCTCAAAGACGCTCCTGAAGATTTATTAGGGGTGATGGAATTATCTTACATGGACAAGGTCACTCACTGGAAGCATGGTGGTATCGTGGGCGTATTTGGATACGGCGGTGGCATCATAGGACGATATTGTGACCAACCAAAAACGTTTCCCGGTGTGGCTCATTTTCATACTGTCCGGGTCAATCAACCATCAAGTAAATTTTATACCGCAAAATATCTGAGAAGCCTATGTGATCTTTGGGAACACCATGGCAGCGGTCTTACCAACATGCATGGATCCACTGGTGACATCGTATTCTTAGGCACAACCACAGATCATCTTGAGCCTCTATTCTTCGAAATGACCCATGAATTACATCAGGATCTTGGCGGATCCGGGTCTAACCTGAGAACCCCCGAGTGCTGTTTGGGTCAATCCCGATGTGAATTCGCATGTTATGACACTCAGGAAGCCTGCGATAATCTTACTCATGAATATCAGGATGAACTTCATCGTCCTGCGTTTCCCTACAAGTTCAAATTCAAGTTTGACGGTTGTCCTAACGGTTGCGTGGCGTCTATCGCCCGTTCCGACATGTCTTTTATCGGGACTTGGAGAGACGACATCCGTATAGACCAAGCCGCAGTTAAGGCGTATGTAGGCGGAGAATTTGCTCCGAACGCCGGCGCTTATTCGGGTAGAGATTGGGGCAAATTTGACATCCAAAAAGAGGTTATTGACCTTTGCCCAACAGGTTGTATGCGATGGGATGGATCCAAGCTCGAGATCAACAATAAGGAATGTGTCCGCTGCATGCATTGCTTGAATGTAATGCCTCGAGCCCTTAGAAGAGGCCTGGATACGGGCGCGTCTATTCTTTTCGGTGCGAAAGCCCCTATCCTTGAAGGCGCCCAAATGTCCACTCTGACCGTTCCATTTCTGCCGATGGAGTCTCCCTTCTCTGAAGCAAAAGATCTTGTTGAGAAAGTTTGGGATTGGTGGATGGAAGAAGGTAAGAACCGTGAACGTCTTGGTGAATTGATTCAAAGGAAATCCTTCCAGGAATTCCTCAGGGTCTGCGAACTTGATCCTGATCCAAGAATGGTCGACGAGCCTAGATCCAATCCGTACATTTTCTGGAAAGAAGAAGAAGTTGAGGGTGGATGGACCCGAGACATCGAAGCTTTCCGAGCGAAACATCAGAGGTAAAGGGAGGTCAACAAGATGCCTTACGATCCCAGCGAACCGTTGAAAGATAGAATTACTGATATTGGCCCCAGACAC
>JAJYDQ010000089.1 GCA_021777225.1 Deltaproteobacteria bacterium | reverse complement strand
CAAGTTACACTCTTAAACCTCTATTTGGTTGCGAAAACATCAATTGGCATGATGCTTGCTTATCACAAGGTCAAGTCAGGAAACGATCTTCCTGAAATGAGAATGAGTCAATTAGTTTTCGGTAAAACTGGAGCCAACAGCCCCCAACCTAAGGAGGTAAGGACCATGCCTAAAAAAATCCTGGTGATAGACGACGAGCCCGATGTCCTGATTTTTCTCGGGACCCTGCTGAGAAAAAACGGCTACGAGGTCTGCGAAGCTGAAGATGGGGTTGAGGGACTCAAAAAGGTTATAGACGAAAAACCTGATTTGGTGTGCCTTGATTTGCTCATGCCTGAAAAGACTGGGATCAAGATGTATCGTGAGATGAGGAAAGACGAAAAGCTAAGAAATGTCCCAGTTATAATGGTTACCGGTTTTTCAACGTCACCAATTGGATATATGGATTTTAAGAAATTCATACACCACCGTTCCATACCAGCTCCGGAGGGGTACATCGAGAAACCTGTAAACAAGGAGGAGTTTCTCAAAGCGGTCAAGGAAGTTGTTGGTGAATGATTTTCGGACGTCTGTCTCCGCACTGGGACGCAAAGGCTCAGCGAAAAGCGGAGGTCCCACATGATCAAGATTGGTGAAAAATGGACCAATCTCCAAAGAGGATTGGGTTTTAGAATCGCATTAAGCGTTGGTCTTGTCCTGTTGGCGTCCTATGTTGTGTTCATTTACCTGATATTGGACGTCCAACAGAGATTCTATCTCGACCAGATAGTTCGTGAGGCTGCCAGATTCAGTTCCGCTGTTCTGAATTCAACATACAGCAACATGCTTCACGAGGACCCAGAGGCCACTAAACTGTTCCTCAGGGAGATTGGTAAACAAAAAGGAGTCTCCGACGTCAGAATTTATAGCCATACTGGTCTAATAAAGTTCTCCAATCACCCCGATGAAATAGGACAAATAGTTAATATTAAATCTGAAGAGTGTTTGGCATGCCATTCTGAAGACAAGCCTTTTAACGAGGTAGTAACTGACAAAAGGACCAGGATTCAAGACCGAGACGATGGCAGAATCCTGGGGATGATTACACCGATCTATAACGACAAAAATTGCTTCTCGGCAGCCTGTCATGTCCACCCTGAGAATAAGAGGGTCCTTGGCGTGCTTGACATGAAGATGAGCCTGAAACGATTCGATTCTCATATCCGGTCATTAGTTCTGAAAGTAGTTTTATTGGGATTAGGGACGTTTGTAGCCGTTTTGGCAACCATAGGACTATATATCGTTTTCAGAGTTCACAAACCCGTTAGCAGACTGCAAGTGGCTACGCAGAAAGTTGCAGTAGGTGATTTCTCATACAAAACCCTGGTGGAATCTAAAGATCAGCTTGGTCAATTGGCTGCGGTATTCAATCTGATGCGGGATCAAATCAGAAGACGGACCCAGGAACTCATGCGCAGCCGTTTAGAATACAAGAACCTTTTTGAACAGGTACCGTGCTTCATTAGTGTAATCGACAAGGATTTTCGAATTATCCGCCAAAATTCCCATATGACCGGCCTATTCAAGGGCAGTGTAGGGATGCGTTGCTACGAAGTCTTCAAAAAGAAGCACGAAAGATGCGAGGATTGCCACGCTATCCGGACCTTCTCTGAAGGACAAAAATACATCAAGGAGCATTGTGGCCTGGATGTCTCAGGTCAAGACGCCAACTATGTGAGTTATTCATCTCCAATCTTTAATGAAAAAGGCGAAGTTGTCTACTCAATGCTTATAGCAGTGGACATACGTGATCGAGTGAAACTTGAACATGAATTGCAGGTTTCCAAAGATTTTCAAACTAATCTTATCGAAAACTCTATTCACGGGATTATTGCTACGGATAGAGACGGGAGAATAGCAATTTTTAATCAGGCCGCTGAAAAGCTCCTCGGTTATAAGTCGGCGGAAGTTATTGGAGACAGGGAAATCCAACAATATTTTCCGAGGCAGTTTGTCGAGATGATCCTGGCTTCCCAGCTTGGAAAGCCGCTTGCTGATTCCCGATTAGTCGAACTGGAAACAGTAATTGATTCTAGCGACGGCGAATCCATACCGGTAAAATTTTCAGGTCTGATTCTATTCGACCACGGTAGGCCCATTGGTTCCGTCGGTTTTCTGGAGGATCTGCGGACCTTCAAGAGATTGGAACGTGAAAAGCAGGCGTCGGATAGACTTGCGGTAGTTGGCCAGACGGTCGCAGGACTCGCTCACGGCATCAAGAACATTATTCAGGGGCTTGAAGGCGGCGTCTATGTAGTTGAAACGGCGATTGAGGACAACGATTCAAAGCTGATGGATCGTGGGTGGAATATGGTCAAAAACAACATCCGCCGCATTGGGGACCTTGTGAAGGATCTCCTTACATATTCAAAAGAAAGGGCTCCCGAATATGAGGCCACAGATCCCAACGCTCTGGCAGAGGAAGTCTGCGACCTTTTCGAAATAAAGGCCCAGGAAAAATCTATTGTTATTGAGAGACAATTCGATTCTAACCTGAGTAAAATGTTCCAGGTATTTCTGGATCAGCGTGGAATTCATACATGTTTGTCAAACTTGATTTCCAATGCGATAGACGCGTGTGAAGCAGACAAGAAAAAACCGAGTCACAAAATCATTATGCGGACCATGGAGGACCAAGAAGGCGGAATCATCTTCGAGGTCTCCGACAATGGTTCGGGTATGACTGACGAAACAAAGAGAAAATTGTTTTCAAGTTTCTATTCAACCAAAGGTAGTAGAGGTACTGGACTGGGACTTTTGGTTACCAGCAAGATCGTGGTGGAACATGGCGGAGAGATTTTCTTTGAGAGTGTTCAAGACGTTGGGACAACCTTCACAATCAGGATTCCCCTAGGCCATGGTTCCAGCTCATCTCTCACGTCGGGCCATGGAGATGATAAAGACACTACTGCCAACGCAAACAATGTCGCCTAGAAAGCGTTTTTCGGCAATCGAAAACATCATGGCCAAATAGAGGTTCGATTACACTCAAATGATCGAATTCACCATTAGTTATTTGTTCAAAGACTCCTCATTTTGGAGGCGCAAATGAATTTAAAAGCATACCCTGAAAAGCATTCTTGGGATTGGGAAACGTCAACTAAAGAGATCGCAAACATAAGTGACTGGATTTCATCCTTTCCGGAAGTACAGGAAATTGTGATCAGCCCGGAAGGAGAGAGAATCGCCGCAATTGTCATGACCGAAGACGACGTATTTTCCGTCTGCGTAAACGGCGAACTCTGGACCAACACATTTGAAAAGGCCTGGTCTCTTAAATTCAGCCCCAACGGAAGTCTTTTCTGCATTGGGATGAATGATGATGAATGGACCGTAATCGAAGAAGACAAACCATGGGAAGACTCGTTTGATTATGTTTGGAACATGAAATTTAGCCCGGAAAGTCCGGGAGTGGGGGTTAACGTCAGGACATCAGAAGGTTACGGAGTCGCTTTGAATGGCAATCCATGGGACAGCAAATTCGTACAGATGAGAAGCCTAGAAGTGAGTCCTGACGGGAAAAGAGCGGCGGGAACCGTTCAACTGACATCATTGGCGGAGGGAGATGTATTCAGTTTTAAAAAGGGTCTGTGGGGCCTTGCGGTCGACGGAGAACTATGGGGCACCAACTTCCTCAATGTATGGGACTGTGTTTTCAGCACGGAGGGAACGAAAGTAGCCGCAGAGGTACGCTTGGTCTCAGGCCGCCAGACTATTGCTGTAGACGGGATTCCGTGGGATCAGGAGTTCAAGGCCGTGTGGCGACCAATATTTGTCCCAGACGGACATGACGTGATAGCGCCGTGTTTGACAACTGATGGCTGGCGACTTCTTGTCAATGGTAAATCTCTTTGGAACAAATCATTCAATCAGGCATGGAACACGGTTTTCAGCCCCAACGGCGCTAAACTCGCCGCGGTTGTTTCTCCGGAATTCGGCAGGTGGACGATTGGGGTCGATGGGAATGTCTGGAAAAATTCTTTCGGGGAAGTCGTTTTGGCGCCTGTTTTCAGTCCTGATGGACAGAGAGTAGCCGCCGTGGCTAAGGATTCGGGAAAGTGGACCATAATAGTTAATGATGTTCCTTGGATTGAGAATTTTGACATGATCTGGGACCCGGCATTTAGTCCGGACGGTCTGCATGTAGCGGCAAAGGCGGCCAGAGGTTCAGATTACTTTGTTGTCGTGGACGGGAAGAACTCTAACCAGAAATTCTCTAAGCTGGGTGCCCCTGTGTTCAGCCCCGATGGATCCAGACTACTTATGAAAACTGTAGAGGCTGGTAGGTATTTTAGAAAAATTGTTCCTCTCAAGAATTTGCTCTGAACATTCAGGAGATAGCCATGTACGAATTTGTTAGTGGCCCGCTGGTTTGGATAGCCTTCATCGTGTTTGTATCAGGGATGGTCTATCAATTTGTGACCATGCTTAGATCAGCCCGGAAAGACAAAGTTATCTATCCTTATATGAGTCTAAAATATTCCCTTAGGTCATTGTTTCACTGGATGATCCCATTCGCTTCCAGGAATATGAGGGATAGATATGAGGTTACAATTGTAACATTTCTATTTCATATCTGCCTGATTTTGGGGCCGATTTTCCTACTTGCCCACATAGCCATGTTCGCGTTTGCGTGGGGCTTCAAATGGCAAACCTTGTCTCAAGTCGCCGGGACGTACATGACCATCGTCGTTATCTTAGCAAGCCTATTTCTCTTGCTCAGACGACTGATGATGCCAGAAATCCAATTTGTAACCGATCCCTCAGATTATTTGTTGTTAGCGATCGCAGCGGCCCCATTTATCACTGGTTTGGCCGCTAATCAACAGTGGTTTGATTACCAGACCACAGTGATAGTTCACATTATTACCGGAGCAGTCATGCTTATGCTCATCCCTTTTACGAGATTGAGTCACATGCTTTTCTTCCCCTTCACGAGGGCTTACATGGGGTCTGAATTCGGCGCGGTTCGCAACGCCAGGGATTGGTAAGAAGAGATTGAAACGGAGGACATAGCCCATGGGTTTACCAGCGATTCCGATAGTTAGCGATCCCGGTTTGGATGAAACCGTTAAGGGCCTCACACCGGAAAAGATAGCAAAGGTTGTCAACAGAATAATCGACAGTGAAACTGCCGCCAGATTCAAGGTCTATATGAAAACCTGTGTCCATTGTGGTTTGTGCTCGGACGCTTGCCACTGGTTTTTATCTAATGATCGTGATCCACGATTTTCTCCCGTAGGCAAGGTAAAACAGACTCTTTGGGAGATAATCAAGAGAAAAGACTCCCTGGATCCCGCATTTCTAAAGGAATGTTCCAGGATCGCTCATACTGAATGCAATGTGTGCCGAAGATGCAGCATGTATTGTCCATTCGGTATTGATATAGCCTACCTGCTCATGGTTGTTCGACGGATTTGCAGTGAGCTGGAGATGGTTCCGCAGTTTCTTCAGGATACAGTGAACAGCCACTCCGTAACAATGAATCAGATGTGGGTCAAGCAGGACGAATGGATTGACACGCTTCAGTGGCAGGAGGAAGAAGCCAAAGGAGAAATAAAAACCGCTCGCATTCCACTGGACAAGGAAGGGGCCGACGTTTTCTATTCGGTCATAGCGCCTGAACCCAAAATCCTTGCTCAGCTTATCGGTAACATTGCGCAAATTATGGCTGTCGCAAAAGTTGACTGGACCATGCCGTCTTTTGACGGATGGGACAATAGCAATATGGCGATGTATTCAGGCGATTTTGAAACTATGGGCCGGGTAGAAAGATATCACCACGAGGCGGCTCTAAAACTGAAAGCGAGAAGGATTGTGATGGGAGAATGTGGACACGCTTTCAGGGGAGCGGCATACGATGGTCCTAAATGGCTTGGTTGGAAACAACCCCCTATCCCGCTGATTCATGCTGTTGATTTTTATCATGAACTGATCACGACAGGCAGGATAAAGATCGCAAGAAAATTTAAAACCCCAGTCACAGTTCAGGAGCCGTGCAACATCGTTAGAGGCAGGGGGTTAGGAAAGAAGCTAAGAGAAATAATAGCCGCCACCTGTGAAGACTTCACGCCACCTTATCCCGATTTCGAGCACAATTATTGTTGTGGCGCGGGCGGAGGGGTCATCAACTGCGGCCCACCATGGAAGACATCGAGAGTGAAAGGCAACGAAGTCAAAGCTAAACAGTTGGCTGAAACTAAGGCCAAAATAATCATCACGCCTTGCCACAATTGCCACAGTGGCATTGAAGACATCATCAGTGGCTACAAGTTGGGCATGCACGTAAAATTTTTTAGCGAGATACTTATGGAAGTTATGGAAATTCCAGATGAACTGAGAGCTTAACTCATAAATTGCTTTCAATTCACAAAATGCCCGAAAAAAGGGAGTGGATTCATGAGTAGGAGAAACCTGAAAATAGCCTTGTTTGTGCTCGCGATTGGAGCCTCGATTTTTATCGGAGGGACAAGAATTATCCACTCCAAGTCTCCGGAAGTCGACGGCCCTAAGCAGGCGTTGAGTACCCCTATAATTATCGACCACAAGGGCAAGGCCCCTAAACTCGATCGTGCCCCCGTAATATTTGACCACGACACTCATACAAAGGTCCTTCTTAAAGACAACCCACAGAATTGCGCTTTGTGCCACGTAGTAAAGGAAAGGGACCCATCTTTTGGAAATTCTGAAGTCCAGGTGTTCAAGTTTCCCAAGAAGACTGTCGATATGAACGACAAGTCAGCTATCATGTACGGATATCATGACGAGTGCATAAGCTGTCACAAAAAGATGCGATCAGAAGGCAAAAAGACCGGGCCTCAAATTGGCATGTGCGGCAAGTGTCATGATCGAAGGGCTACACCACCTAGAATTTCGTGGACATGGAAACCGATATTCAATTATAAGGACCACGCCAAGCACGTAGAAACAGTCAACAAGCTTAAAGATCCGGTTAGTTTTAACATTGCCGGCGCCGTTCCTGTGCAAGGAACAGTAAAGGAAACCAACAAGAATTGTGCGGTATGCCATCATGTTTATGATGAGAAACTGAAAAAGCTTTACTACAAAAGCGACACGGAAAATGAGTGTTCAGCGTGCCATAAATCAATTAACGAGAAGAATGCAAGGTCTATGGCCAATGTTTCTCACGCAGCCTGCATAGGATGTCATATCAAGGTCGCGAAAATACTTTCAAAAGATCCCAAAAGCTTGTTCCAAGACAGTAACTCTACGGAAAAACTAAAAAAAGCAGGGCCAACAGATTGCAAAGGCTGTCATGGAGAGCATAAAATTATTCCTCTAAAGGAAATAGCTGCCATACCCCGACTGGAACGCGGCCAGAAAGATATTATGGACCTCCCCGCTATAGAAAAAGCTGAAACTAAAAACGCTCCCGGTTCCGGCTCGAGGATGCAAGCTGTCCCCTTTAATCACAAATCTCATGAGCCAAGGGTTCAGTTCTGCAACTCGTGTCATCATTACTCATTAGAGAAATGCGCCAACTGCCATACAACAACCGGAGATTTGACCAAGGGCGGTGGAATCACATATGAGAGGGCGTTTCACCTTGTAACAGCTAAGGAATCATGCGCAGGATGCCATGTAACAGCCACAAAGACGGACAAATGCGCAGGGTGCCATCAGTGGATACCTGCCGAACTGCCTAAGTCTTCTTGCCCGGTCTGCCATACTGGTCCGTCGGGAGGCAAACTTAAAGAGGCTCCGCTCATTACATTGACCACTGACAAAGAAAAGTTTCCGGAGAAGGTTATTATAAAGAACTTGGAGAAGGAATTCCAACCCGTTGATTTTCTTCACGCTAAAATAGCCAATAAGCTTACAACAATAAGCAATGAGAGCACGTTAGCGAGGACTTTTCACGCCAGAAGAGGTGAAATGGCAATTTGCTCTGGTTGTCACCACCGGGTGGAACTCAATCAAAGCGTGCCTGCCAAATTTCCACCTTGTGTTACTTGCCACAGTCGCGCATTTGACCCCAAGGACCTTGGACGATTGGGCCTCCTGGGAGCGTACCATCGTCAATGCATCGGCTGTCATGAGGCCATGCACGGGAAACCATTGGCTTTGGAATGCGTCAAATGCCATGCCGAAAAGAAGGACGTAAAAACAGACCGTTTGATACCCCCTGTTGGAATTAATGATAGCCATACTGGTTTCCCGGTTCATAAAGGAGAATGAAATGCCACACACCCTACTTGACTTGTACTCACTTACCAAGGGAACCGAATACATAGTTATCGGCGCATATCTTTTCCTACTCATCTCTTTTTGGAGATTTCTTACATACAAAGATAAGGACTAAAAGGTTCACTGAGCGTTGCCCACGAAAAGCAGAACCAAAAAGGAGATGGTTAACTATGGATACAAGTAGAAGACAATTTATGAAGGTCGTGGCTGGTCTTGGTCTATCAGCTACACTCGGCGGCGCCGGTATAGCTAGGGCTGACACGCATGAACTTTCTGGATTACCAAACCAGTTTGGTGTCCTGGTAGATACAACTGTGTGTATTGGGTGCCGCAGGTGTGAATGGGCATGTAAGGAATGGAATAAGTTGCCTAACCAGATGGATCTGAAAGAATACCAAAAGGATCAGAATGTATTCCAAACATTTAGGCGCACTAGCGCCGACACATACACAATAGTAAACCGTTTTGAGAACCCAAGGGATCCGTCCAAACCTATTTATGTAAAGAAACAATGTATGCATTGTTATGAGCCAGCTTGCGCATCCTCCTGTTTTGTTCAAGCTTTCACCAAAAGACAGATTGGAGCGGTGACTTATGATCCAGCAGTTTGTGTGGGATGTCGTTATTGTATGGCGGCCTGTCCGTTTGAAATTCCGGCTTATCAATACTACAATCCTTGGACTCCACAAGTTACTAAATGCACATTTTGTTTTGACAGGATTTCAACGGAAGGAGGAGTGCCTGCTTGCGTTGCGATGTGTCCGGTTGAGACAATGACATTTGGCAAACGAACCGACCTCATTGATTTGGCCCACAAGAAAATCAGGGACAATCCTGGAAGATATGTAAACCATCTTTATGGGGAAAATGAAGTAGGCGGCACGAGTTGGATGTACCTGTCCGCTGTTCCGTTCAATAGGATTGGATTTCGGACGGATTTGGGTACCACTCCTATACCGACCTTATCGAAGGCGTTTCTTTCCGTCGCGTCTCCAATGTACATAGTTTTCCCCGCTCTAGCCATAGGTTTGTACACTTTTGCCAAACGCCGTGAAGCCGTTTGCAAAGAGGAAATCTCCGAAGCGTTAAAAAAGAAGGAGGGCAAATAATGGAAGCAAAAGTTGAGATCGTACAACCCTCCTGGGTTGAAGAGCAGCTCCTGTTGGGAATGAACTGGCGAGACTATTTCAAAAGTAATCTCACTCCGTTTAACGCTGTAATGGCAATTATCTTGGCCATAGGAATTCCAGTTATGGTTTATAGGATTGCCTTTGGCCTGGGTCCTTCAACAAACCTCTCAGATTACAATCCATGGGGGTTATGGATCGGATTTGACATGTTGGCTGGTATCTCAGTAGCTTCCGGAGGTTTTTGTATTGCAACGGCAGTTCATATTATGGGCATGAAAGAGTATGAATCTATGGTTCGTCCTGCCCTGGTCGCTGGTACACTTGGTTATTTGTTCGCAGTCGTAGGTCTGCTATTTGACCTCGGACGATATTACCGCCTATATTTCCCGTTTTTTGTGTCTCCGGGACCGAATTCTATTCTATTCCTGGTAGCGCTTTCGGTAGCATTGTATCTTCACTGCCAATTCTTTGAGTGGTGTCCTGCCATATTTGAATGGTTAAACTTGAGAAAACTTCGCCGATGGTGGATAAGAGGGACTCTAGGGTTCTCAATAGCCGGATTACTTTTAACGACAGGGCATCAGTCTGCTCTCGGGTCTCTGTTCCTTCTTATGCCTAGCAAAGTCCATCCTCTTTGGTATTCTGATTATCTTTCCATACTCTTTTATGTTTCCGCTATTTACGGTGGAATTACTATGGTAATAATTGAAAGTATGATATCTCATCGAGTGTTCGCCGACCAACTCCACGGCGACGACCCTGGTCGCTTTGACAGGCTGACTTTGGGCCTCGGGAAGGCTGCCGCTGTGGTGCTCTTTGTTTACCTGGGTTTAAAAGTCCTGGATCTGGCGCACGGTTACAAATGGAGTTATTTGGCGACACCTTACGGATATTGGTATTTGTTCGAAGTCTTGGGATTTGTTGGTATCCCGGCATTGGTCATGATTTACGCTGTCCAGAACAGCAGACCCGTTATGGTGAGAGGCGCCGCCATTGCGGCAGCGATCGGTGTCCTTCTCAATAGGGTAGACATAACTATTGTTGCTTTCAATTGGGGCTTACCATGGGAATATAGATACGTCCCAAGCTGGATGGAAGTAGTCATAACAATAACCATTATATCGATTGGTTTACTGACTTTTCGTTTTATTGTAAACCGTATGCCTATTTTGCATGAACACCCGGATTTTGAACCGGAACACCCCTAAAAGATGTTTTCGGAGGAGTCTTCCATGCCCAAGAAAATTCTAGTAGTGGACGATGAACCTCACTTGGTGAAATACCTGACCACGTTTCTCGAAGATTCTGGTTATATCACCTGTTCCGCGTCTAATGGTGAGGAGGCTTTTGAAGTGTTAAAGAGAGAGAACCCCGACCTCGTGACATTGGATTTGCAAATGCCCAATGAAACCGGCACACGTTTTTACCGTAACATGACAAAAGATAAGTCTTTCAAGACTCTACCTGTCATAGTTATAAGTGGCCTCCCGGGAAAACATCTGGCTGTATCCAGACCATTCGCCGTGTTTGATAAGCCCATTGATCGGGACGCTTTGCTGGTTGAGATCAAGAAAGCCATAGGATGAGTAAGAAATGGGGGAAATGGTTATTTAGTTTATTTATTATATAACTTTCCACGCGAATTTAGTCCCGATTTGTTATCGACATAGACTTCCAGGGGGGACTGGTCTGCCAAACCGATCCCCCGTTCAGTTTTGAGGACGAAGAGTTAAAATGTCGGATCTTCCAAACTATGATTGGAAACGTATGCTCGACGCTCTGCCCTGTTATGTAACGCTTCAGGACCGAGAACTCAGAATCTTGTGGAGCAATAATCTTCATCGCCAGCATTTTGGTCCACCCAAAGAAAAGACTTGCCGAAAAATTTATAAGATTTCAGCATCACAATGCTCTGAATGCATTGTAAGGAAAACGTTTGAGGATGGCAAAATCCATAGCCGGGAATTGATGTTAACCCCGAGGAACCAGCCACGAGTAAGTGTAATCGCCCATTCGTCACCTTTCTATGATGATCTTAACAGATTGGTTGGGGTGATAGTGACCTCAGTCAACATTACGTCTGTGAAGGAAATTCAAAAACAACTCATAATGGTGGGACAAACCGTAGCAGGTATGGCTCACAGTATTAAAAACATAATGATGGGTCTTGATGGAGGTATATATATAGTAAACAGTGGAATCAACTCCAATGATCAGAAAGAGATCAAGGATGGATGGGAAATAGTTTTACTGAATTTTGAAAAACTCTCCCATCTGGTCAAAGATATACTATATTGTTCCAGAGATAGAGAGCCCAATTTTAAACTTATAAGTCCCAACGCTGTTGTAACGGAAGTATATAATCTGTTTAAAGATTTAGCCGCCAGGTATTCGATAGATGTTCGTCTCGACCTGGATCCTACCCTGGGTCAGACCCTTGTAGACCCGGAAGGGCTCCACACGGTTTTAACCAACCTTGTAACTAATGCTATGGACGCCTGCAAGATGGACTTGTGGAAAGACACTCATTTGCTCGAGATTCGCACTCGAAAGGGGTTGGATGGTTCAGTCGTCATCGAGGTAGCCGATAACGGATTGGGTATTGACAAAGATCTCAAACACCATGTTTTCGAGGACTTCTTTACCTCCAAAGGAGACAAGGGGACAGGCCTTGGACTCATGGTGACTCAGAAGATAATGAAAGAACACGGTGGAAACATTACATTCCGGTCTCGGCCTTCGCAAGGAACCACTTTTGTGGCTACTTTTCCGCACAGGAACCTTGAATCTAATCATTCTTAGTTATTTCAAAATGTTGCAGCGGGAGGAGTCCGGCGCTTGTAGAGCGCCGGATTAAAACTGGACTATTTCTTAGCGGCTGCGGCTCGTTTGGATGCTTTCAACGGGTTGATTTTCTGACTCTCTTCAATCTTTTTCCTTTCAAGATGAGTTGCGAAATTACAATCACCCCTGATCCATTTGGTAGTTGGGTTGGCAGCGACTAGACAATAAATTCCGTCTTCGAAACTAGAAGTCCTGTTACATCCCTCACATTTATCAACGACGGTGAGACAGCGTCCGCCAGTGAAACTACAACCCTTTTTGGTCATAAACGAACAATTAACGCCTTTTCTAACAGTATCGCAGTGCATATTTTGATCCTCCGGTGGAAGTTTGGACTGTTCAAATCAAACGAGTTGACCCTAAAATTTTAGATTTTACAAATAAATGAGTGTATATACAAGCTCAAAGTTCCTGAAATATTTGGGCCATGAAATTTTTTCATCAAATTGGGCCATTGGCTCCGTCAATATTTTTTCCTTGATCCTGCCCAAGTCTGTCCCGAATCGAAGCCGAATAAGACAGGGCCAGCAGAATCGAATTAAATTTCGTTTGCGACGTATCTCCCCGTGATGTAAGAACAATTGGAGTAGTGCCCGGCCCCGCCGTGATTATTCCACCTATATCAATCATGAGGCCTAGACTTCCCATGGTTTTTGAAAGCATTTTGTACAATACGTTCGCTGTATTAATTTCGGTAGCGACCAAACAATTCGCGTCACCCAATATTTTCCCCTCATAATGCTTTTCATGGGCCACTTCAGGCGCAGTGGCGAGATCAAATGACAGCGGGCCTTCCACAATCAATGGCCCATACTTATGTTCCAGGTCTTTTGCCAAAGCCTCAGCTTCCGCAGCCACCAACGTTGAAGGAATGGCGGATGTCTCCTTTTCTACCGCTGTGATTATGGCAAGTTTTAGAGGCAGCTTGGGATTTACTACGCGTCTGACAATATCAAGCTGGTTCTCTATCGCTCCCAACAAGGCGGACGCACTTGTAAAAGCCGGGTTTACCGCAGCGTCGGACAGGGCGAGAAATCGCTTGTCCGGGAATACAAACAAGCCGGTGAAAGTGGCAAGCTTGTGCTTAATGGGATTCTTAAGTTCAATTAGCTTGGGGTCGTTTTTGTAGATTGATAAAGCTACACGGAGGATAGCGGCCGTATCTATACTCCCTTTCATTATTATGAAATCAGGATGGTCGACAAGGAATTTCCCGAATTCTTCCGCCATTGACTTTTTCTTTTCATCGTAGTCTGCCGCTAGCGGATCAATTTGAACCACCTGTATGTCGGGATCATTTACCAAAGACAAGGGAGCTTTAGATCTTTCTATGGCTGAAAGGATGTCACTTTGATCCCCAATTAAAGCCAGGTTCCGGATAAGGCCGTATTCCCGGGCGTTTGCCACAGCAAGCAACGCATCCTCATTGTCTGCTCCCACAAGAACCAGATTTGCGGGTTTTAGCGCCCCCCTTTTTATTTCACCCGTAACGTCGTCAAGGAGCGACGAAAAGGAAAACGTCTCTACTAGAGATCCCGCAGACTCCAGAACTTGCAACGCCTGTTTCATGCTTCGGGTCTCGAAACCGTAATTCAAGCGGCTTTCCCCCTCAGCAGGATTTACGTACATCTCGAAAAGATGATTCGCTATAAGATACTCGTGTTCGAGAGAATCCAGACATAGAACCGGTGTCAGGGGATTGTCGATCCTGTCCCTTATTTTTACGAAAAGCTTGTGAAAATAAGGATCGCTGGCTCTCATACTCGTGATCACAATAAATTGAGGGCGTTCTGATGTGGAGCCGGAAGAACACATTTCAAGGGCCATAGCGGTGCTTTTTGCATATGAGTCAACCACATGGTTGAGAGAGTCGGCCAGTTTCCTCGAAATTTTCCCGGACTCGATAATCATCAAAAGTTCGCATACTTCCAGTACCCCCGTTCCCAAGTCGAGAGAGGCCAATCTAAATTGAGGAGGAATTACGAATTTTTCCCGTTTCAAATAATCAACGATCTTGGAAAAATCAAAATTGATAAGGATTTTGTTTGCGTCCTGAGCCGGAAGCTCCCTAACAATTCGTGGGCCAATCTTGCGTACCACGGACGCAAATAACTCGTCGAGTGTAAGAACCAACAAGTTGAGTTCGTCCTGTTTGACACCTTTGAGTTCAGAAAGGATTGCGGCCACAGATTTCAATGGCGTTACTTTTACGTAACCCTTTAAACCTTGCTGCAACGCTTTCGATTCAGGTCTAAAGAGAAAATTCAAATCATGTGAGGCAAGAGTTGAAAACGAAAGTGGGCTACAAAGCGAAGCATTGACAGTCGCTTGTCCCTTTTGAGACCGAAGAAGTTGGACCAATTCACATGCTATAAGCGCTCCTCGGTTAAGTGAACTGTTATGCAACCTTTTCCAGGATTCGTCCCGTACCTTTTCGGTGAGTACGAATATTCCATCCGGAAGCGGGCCTAGATCGCCGCCACTACAAACAATATCGGTGACGTCAGAAAGCTTTACGCCGTATTTTATGAGAATATTTATTACCTGTAGAGCAAGTCCCTCTGGAGAAACACCATAAGTCCTGAAGTCTATTTCGCTCCGGAACAAAACTGAAAAACCTTGCACAGCGAGAACGTAAACGGCATATCGCTTGGCAATTATCGCTATCGTGATCGTCCGGCGAAGTTTGGCGAACGCACGAAATACAAACTGTTTGCTAAGTTCTGGGGCCTTCCTACGAATCACGTTTTTCAGGATCATCCGAATCAGAGGATGTTGATGGCCGATGGTTGCGCTATGTGAAAGACTGGTGATGTACAACGACAGCAACTCGCCATAAGGGGTTACGATCTCTTTCTGATTCTTGAGATCATCCAGCCCTGTCTCTATACGGTTCAGATATTTCGAAAACAGTTCAAGGTCTTGAGGAGCTTGGGCCGCGTTTTTCAAATCTCTCAGTTTGGGTAGCCAGTTATCGTAAAGAAGATGCCCCAGCTTAGCAAAATCTTCATCCAGTCCCTGCGACCTTCTTAAAAGCTCCCTGATTTTGGTAAAGGAATAAGATGGAACCGTAGCGTGCCCATAAGACTTTGCCGGGACGGTGATCCTGTCGAAATAGCCTGTATTAGCCAGAATCCTGTCGGTCTCAAGCAGCAAATCACTAAAATTCGAAATAGCATTCATAAACAGCTACCGAAAAAGTTAATTCCGTTATTAATCTTTGAGAGAGACAAAGGCAATCTTACGGGTTGTCCCTAAAATGCCTCTCTAATGACTCATTCCACTTCCTATCCGTGAACTCCTGAAGTTGCGCCAGATGATCACCGGAAATCCTTTTGAAGCGAGTTTGACCTTTAATATAGTCGGATACACTCTTCTTTTTGCCAGTTTTGGCCATGGCAAGCGACCGGGAAGTTAAACTAAATCTGCCTTCCCTGATTTCGAAGAGAACGTGAATCCCCGACTCAACCGCTAGTTTTCCCATTTTTACAAGATCTTTATTGGGGAAACCCCAGCCAGGAGGACAAGGCGCGTGGACTTCAATATATCTTGATCCCTGAACATCTTTGGCATATTTGACTTTATCGAAAAGATCAAAAGGAAAAGCCGGCGACCCTGTAGCGATATAGGGGAGATTATGCGCTTCGACAATTTTCGTCATGTCCTTCTTGTGTTGAAGTTTTGCAAGAATCGGGGTTGTGGACGTCACTGCGCCTACGGGGCTGGCGCTGGATCTTTGTGTCCCCGTATTCATATAACCTTCGTTATCATAACAGATGTATATGAAATTGACCCTACGTTCCAATGCCCCCGATAACGCCTGTATGCCTATATCGTAGGTCCCTCCGTCTCCAGCGAACGCGACCACAGTGTAACCGGATTTCCCCGTGGCTTTGAGGCCTGATACTATTCCAGTCGCTGCAGCTCCTGTGGCCGCGAAAGGATTGTTGATACAAACCACCTTCACTGGAGTTATCGGATAAACGCCGTGTAAGACGGTCATGCAACTGGCTGGTACCGCAACTATGGTTTTACCCTCGTCCAGCGCCTTTAAAGCGTGTCTGTAAGATCG
>JAJYDQ010000088.1 GCA_021777225.1 Deltaproteobacteria bacterium | reverse complement strand
CAAACGCGAGAAAAATCGTCTGTTCAATCGGACATTATTTTTGGCAAACGCTATAACTACCTCCAACGGATCACGTCGCTGATAATTTGGTTGCACTAGCCTCGAAGCGCAATAAACACATCGGTAAGGGCAGCCTCTAGAGGTTAATAATGGAAGAAACCGTACTGAACTCAACAAATCGAGATCGGGCGTAAATTGTATCGGCGGATTCGAATGGCCCGTGCCAGGATTTAGAGATGTCCATCGATATAGTGTTTCTGCCAGCCGGTGTTCAGCCGGACCCTGGACGACTTCATCTACCCTGGTCGCTCCAAGAGCGTGTTCAGGCATAAGCGAAGCATATATGCCCCCCAGGATCAAAGGGACGCCGGGAAATACTTCGCGGAGCAAATCCGCTGTTTCCGTAACGCCTGAATACCAGTATGTCATCAAGCTGGTCATGAGTATTGCTTCAGGACGTTCCTGGTTGTCGAGATCTTGCCTGATTTGATCTACCGGAACCCCATATCGTGAAAAAGTTCTGGGAACAAGCTCCAATGGTTCCGGTTTTTTAACATGGTTTTATGGAATTTACCGCGTGACCGTCCCGCTGTGAGTGAATTTCTGAGTGAATAATGGTGAGGATCCAGGCAGTCTACAAATACAGGGTCCCATCCCTGAAGACGCAATATCGATCCCAGCACTAACAGGCCGAGAGGTTTTGCCCAGAGGTCATAGGCTGCGAAGTCATGAATCCAGGGATTTACCAACAAAATTTTGGGTCGTTTCATTGAATCCCGGCCTCTAGACTTCCTTTTTAAAAATTATTGGTTTAAGAATAGCCTTGACTTGACAAATCGAGCGCCAGACTCTGCTCATTTTGAAAAGGTTGTTGCTAAAAAATATCATCGTACCAGTATTGGAACTAATAAATACAGTTTAATGACAAAGATAATCACTAAATGGAGTTTTTCAACACATGTCCTCGAATTGGAGGTTTGACCGTTGTTAGGATTGAAGGATTTATTACAACAGGCCCAGGGTGTGCAAGTTAAAATCAGGGAGGTCCAGGAGCAACTGGCTGACCGTTCCATAGTAGGAAGTTCAGGGGGAGACATGGTCAGAGTTGAAGCCAACGGAATCCAGGAAATTCTTTCAGTTTTCATAGAAAAAGAACTACTTGCTTCTGATGATAAGGAAGTCCTGGAAGATTTGATCGTTGCCGCAGTCAACGATGCTTTGGAGAAATCCCGCCAGATGGCTGCTGAAGAAATAGCAAAGATATCCGGAGGATTACGAATCCCTGGATTGACGTGACACAGTAGTCGTTCTATTTGGAAGGTTTGAGAACTTGTTGGCTAGCCCATTGGAAAAACTTATAAACTCACTCAAAAAATTCCCTGGGGTCGGTGAGAAAACGGCCACTAGATACGCGTTTTTTATTTTGAATGCGGACCGCTCGGAAATTGATGACCTGTTAGAATCAATAGAAATTGTTAAGAGAGATTTACGCCTTTGTTCGAGATGTTTTCACCTGACGGATGAAGACCTGTGTAACATTTGCAGAGACAATCGTCGCGACGCTTCTCGACTTTGCGTTGTTGAAAGCCCCCTCGACCTGCTGGCCATCGAAAAATCCGGCCAGTTCAAAGGAATTTATCATGTCCTTCATGGGGTGATGGCGCCTTTGGACGGTATAGGGCCGGGAGAAATACGATTGAACGAGTTGCTGGAAAGAGTCAAGCAGGAACGTATCGGGGAAGTTATACTCGCATTGAATCCAACGGTAGAAGGTGAAGCGACAGCCTCTTTCATAAAAGACAGACTAAAGGACACAAAGGTTATTGTTTCCAGAATCGCTTACGGTATCCCAGTCGGGGGATCGCTGGAATACGCTGATCCTCTGACTTTGGGCAGGGCCCTCGAACATCGGACCAAAATATAAGAAAATCAAGAATAGTTGGTAAAATGTCAGGAAAAACAATTTGGTTGACAGGACTTTCCGGCTCGGGAAAATCAACGCTAGCTAGCGCTTTAATAAGTGTATTTGGAGCCAGAGGCCATCATTGCGCATTTTTGGATGGAGACGTCTTACGCTCAGGCTTAAACAGAGACCTTGGTTTTTCAGCCTTGGACCGCTCCGAGAATATTCGACGGGCCAGTGAAATCGCCAAACTTCTGAGTGATCTTGGCAACATGGTTTTCGCAGCGTTCATCACCCCGATGGAAGATCTTCGTAAAGCGGTCAGATCAGTTTTTCAGCCGGGCGACTTTGTTGAGATATTTTTGAATTGTCCTTTGTGTGTTTGTGAAGCTCGTGATCCAAAGGGGCTTTACGTTAAAGCGAGACATGGACTGATCCCCGAATTCACGGGAATATCGGCCCCGTTTCAGACGCCGAAGCACCCCGATTTTGTAATTGACACTGACCGATTCGATTTGAAAGAGTCCGTTGACCAGGTCGTGAATTTTCTCGAAAAACGATTTCCGGAATACTGCGCCGCCAGTATCCCCAAACTACGTCGGGGCCGTAATTCGCGAAAAGTCGCGGTGATTGGCCTGGATTGCGCCCCTCCGAGTATTATTTTCGATCAATCCGGCAGACTGTCAAACATCCAATCGTTGATGCGGCACGGGGTCTGGGGACCACTGAAATCTACCGACCCACCTATAACTGTTCCGGCATGGACTACAATCACTACGGGACGTGATCCCGGTGAGTTGGGTTTGTACGGGTTTAGGAACCGGTTAACTCGTGATCACTATAACGTGGTTACCGTCAACTCGAAGCATGTACCATATCCAAGGGTCTGGGATCATCTTGAGGCCTACGGTAAAAGATCGATTCTAGTAGGAATACCCCAAACATTTCCGGCTGAGCCCCATTCCGGAGTGACTATCGCAGGGTTCCCGGCCATCGAGGATTCTCCTGATTTTACACATCCCCACGATCTATTAAAACAACTTTCGTGTCTCGGGAATGACCCATACCTGTCAGATATAAGGGATTTCCGGGCCCTGCCAAAGGACAGTCTGCTTCAGGGACTGTACAGCATGGCGGATCTCAGGTTTAGGGTCGCTCAGGAACTCTTACTGAAGGAACAGTGGGATTTCTTTATGATGGTGGAGATCGCTCCGGACCGCCTCCAACATGGGTTTTGGGGAGATTATGAACGACAGAGCCCTCCAAATGCGGCTGAGGCTCGATGGAAAAGTGTGATCCCCGACTTCTACAAGTATCTAGATGACAAGATTGGCGGAATCCTTGCGCTCCTCGATGACGAAACCACTGTCATTTTAGTTTCCGATCATGGCGCTAAAAAATCTACCGGAGGAGTTTGTATCAACGAATGGCTTATTAGAAAGGGCCTGCTTGCCTTGAAAGAGGAACCCATTCAGGAAACCAAATTGACCGAAGACATGATAGACTGGGATAATACCTATGTTTGGAGTGAGGGTGGGTATTACGCAAGAATTTTCATGAATGTTCAGGGAAGGGAGCCGCGTGGAATTATAAAAAAGGCGGATTACGAGAGATTCAGAGACACTTTGCGTGACGAGCTTGTCGCAATGCCTGAACTGAATGGCGAGTGTTCAACAAATGTTGTATTAAAACCTGAAGAACTTTACAGATCAGTCAATGGAGTCGCCCCTGACCTGATCGTTTATTTTGATTCCCTTAGTAAACGTTCCGTCGGAAATGTCGGTATGAATGATCTGTTGGTGAAAGGGAATGTGGCTGGTCTTGACGCTTGCAACCATGACTATGAAGGGATTTTTATAGCTACTAGGCTTAGTGATTTGCGAAAAGGCGTCAAAATGGATGTGAACGTAAGTTTTGCTTCATGTCGAGACATTGCTCCGACTATTTTTAACGAATATGGTCTCAAGTGTCCCCAAGACATTGTTGGAAGGGCCATAACTATTGGCGGTAGTCCTGAAACAAGCTTGATCTTTGCGGAAAACCCTAGAATGGACGAACTTGATGTGAATCTTAATGCCGAATGCAAGGGCTTACAGCCGAAGAAGAAGAAATCGTCAGAAGACGTTTATCGGATTTGGGATATATTTGATCTTTTTTAAATTGTGAGAGAGCGCCTGTTCCTGTTGAAAGTTTCCTGGGGAACGAATCGACAAACTTTCAAAACGTGAGAAAACCGTTCATCGCCTTGTGTAGATGAACGGTTTTTCTGTCTTACGAACCTGTCCAGTGCGCCTTTTGGGAGAACTAGTGTTTCTTTTCCTGGGATTTTTCCTTTTTTTCTTTTTTTGGACAGAGTTCCTTTTTGCTTTTTTCCGCGTCTTCTTTCTTGTCAAACGGCCCTGCTATGGATTTAGCGGATTTTTCTTTTAAATGGCGCACTGAGCACACACCTTTGGCGTCTTTAACCACGAAATACTTTTTCTCAGCAGCGAATGCCGAAACAGAGACTAGCGTAAACGCCAGCAGCATCGCAAACGCCAAAAACACTTTTAATAAGCTCCGGTTCATTATTAGCCTCCATCTTTTTAAAATAACTGTGAAAAGCGTCTAGCATGAAACATTTTAATCTGCAACAACTAAAATAATTTTATATTAAACTTGGAGAGGGCCTCTTATTTTTGTCCCGCAAAAGTCAAAGTCATAGTCCATAATAGTAGCGCCCTGATCAGCTAGGGCTTTTTCAACTGCGGACCTTTTCGAAGTGGGTGTTAGAGTAATCATACAACCTCCACCGCCTGCTCCGCAAATCTTTCCTGCGACGGCCCCGGCAGCGTTAGCCGCTGAAATCATGGAATCTATTGTGGGATTGCTGACCCCAGGAGCTAATGAACGTCGAACGAGCCACTCCTCATTAACCAGCGGGCACAACGCTTCCCAGTCAGCAGCCTCCACTGTCTCCCAAATCCTGATGGTTATTCTCCTAATTTCCTGGAGCTTTGCTCTGGTCGCCTGGTCACCATCAATAAAGTTTTTGGTGATTTCCCAATTGTTCATTCCGGAAAAACGACCTGCCCCAGTATAGGACAAAACCATCATGTCGTGAAGTTTATCAAGATTGAATGCCGATCTGCCGACATCCTTGCGCTCATATCCTTTAAACCCGAAATGAATCAAGGACAATCCTCCGTATAAAGCCGCAATGTGGTCCTGTTTACCTGCTGGGACCCCTATGAGAGCGGTCTCGATGTCAGCGGCGATCTGAATGATTTTCGTCAAGCTCAACTCTTCCTCACGAATTCTCAGGAGCCCGGAGATCAATGCGACAGTCAGTGCGCTCGAAGCCCCAAGGCCTGAGCCGACCGGCGCGGAGTTGTTTGTTTTGATAATCAGACCTTTAGGTGGAGGGAATTGCCTCAATATGAGGCCTGGGAGCCCAAGTGGTCCGGTGATTGGTAAATCGTCCAGATCTTTGCACTCGAAAGACTGTCCCAGATCTTCTGAAACTACCCTTAAAAAACAGTCGTCCCTGGTTGTCAGCGTAACCCTGCTCGGCACGTTAATGGCCACATTTACGGTAAACCCACCGTGCATCAATATATACAGTGGATATAAATCGGTTGTTCCACCCGCTAAATCGATCCGATTGGGAGCGCTGACTTCTACACGCATTTTAGTAACCCAGATCTTCCGGAATAATGATAACAGTGATGTCGGTCATTAAAGGACGCTTGTGAATTATACTTGTTATTCTGCAGATTCGCTCAGGTGAATCACAATCCATACAATATCCGGTTTTGACACACGGTGTCTTGCGATTCAAACTCATGGCCCGAATCGGGGCAGCGACTGCTTCAATCCTTGCTAGCGCGGATTCCAGGTCCGGTGTTATCTTGTTTTTGCCAATTACTATGACGACCTTCCCGGGACCGAACGTCATTGCGTTGACGCGGTTACCGCACCCATCCCGATTGACTATCTCTCCATTCATGGTTACCGCGTTTGAAGAAATAAGAAAAAGATCGACCCTACCTTGATTTTTTCTGCATTCAAGCTCTTCGGGCGTCCCTGGCTTGAACTTCCAATGATCAGACATCACCTTTCCAGCCTGTTCCAATTTAGGCAAAACGCCAAGAGCGCGAACAGTATGAGTCCCGGCTATCCCTACAGTGGAGCAGTCCTTGGCGATTTCCATTATTTTTTCCGCCGCCTCTTCTTTGGAACTAACCAAAATTCCTGTAAAACCATTTTTCTCAAGTGCTTTGAGCGTTGTTTCAAAAACTATCTTCTGATGATTTTGTACAAATTCGTCCACGATTTACCTCCTTGAAATTCTATGTCCGTTTTCCATTGTCCTTGATTGAGATTAATCCCATCTCTTCCGGTTTCAAAACTATTTCGGCCGAACTGACGGTTTTTCAACCGGTTTGACGTCATGATCAGCTTCGTGTCTGAGAGTGCACCATTCGTCCGGCTGTGTGCCGGAGAGAAATGGAAGTAAATTCACGTGTGGACATGTTGACGTAGCCCTCAAGCCGGATTCTACACAAAGTTTTCTGAAAACAAGGCCCGGCGGAATCATGAAATCACGTCCCTGGTCAATATCAGGCGCGGGCAAAATCTCCAGAGCAACTTTTCGAGCGTGCTTGGCCGAAAAAGTTGACGATGGAATTCTTATCAAAGATATCGCTGTCCTGTGATAGGCGATTGACCACAGGCCGAAGTTGTCCGACGCAAACAACAATGAAGGGTTCATCAGAAGTTTTTGTGGGCCGTCATTCATGTCTCTGAACCCCTGAGGGTCTCTAATGAGGCTGTTGATTATAAACAGGACCGCCGGTTGAATAGATACGACAATTTGTTTATGGCGACTAGCGTGGTCAGTGTTGTCCAATGCTGTCGGTCTCCGGCAATTTATGGTTCCTGCGGAGCCTAAGTTTGCCAGTGCGCTATAACTCTGAACTACTTCCAAAGGAGTCATAGGAGCTATAAGAATATTTGGACCATCAACCTTGGCCTCAATCTTAAACTCTCCGAGCGCGTTAATGACCTTTTCTGTTCCTATTACTTCCAGGATCTTACGAATAAGTCCCCGTCTATCAGTCCTGAAAGCTTCTGCAAACGCCAATCTTCTGTTGTCAGTTCCAGGAGTGGTTATTTGAGAAGCAAGAGTGTACAAGGGATCATTAACTTGTTGAGGTGTAAAGGCGGGCGCTAGAGCCATTGGAGAGAACAGTTCCATATCTCCGCCACTGCCATCCCATTTCTCCGAAGAGGGGGTCACGTACGCCAGAAGACATCCGGACCTGGGATTAGCCACAACCGCGTAACCCTGCTGCCCGGTTTCTCCCAACTTTCGCAGTTTCAGTTCCACCTCGGCTTGCAGGGCTGGATCCATCGATGTGGCCAAAAAATTTCGCGGCGCGTTGTCCAAAGTCTTTTCGTTCAATATTTGTTGTTTCACCATTTCGATAAATGATCCCACCCTGGGTACAGGAGTCCCGGGTTTGAACATTTGAACCGGTTTCGAGATTGCTTCTTCATATGTATCTTTCGAAATTTTACCGTGTTTGAAAAGCAATCCCAGAATCATATTCCGCCTGGCCTGAGTCCGTGCAGGATGTTTGAATGGGTTTATGACATTTGGAGCGCGAATTATGGCTGCAATCAACGCGCACTCGGAGACATCAATCTGGTCAACTGATTTGCCAAAAAAATTCCGCGCTCCCTCTGAAACTCCAATGATCGGCATTGCCCCAAATTGCCCTAAATAAACTCGATTCAAGTATGCTTCCAAAATGGAATTCTTGCTGTAAATGGCGTCAGCGCCAAGAGAAAGAACGATCTCAACAGACTTCCGCCAGAGCGTTTTTTCGGGATTCAGCAGCGTCATTCTGATTAGTTGCTGTGTTATCGTGCTGGCGCCCTGAACGTACCGACCAGCCTGCAGGTTTGATAGAAGAGCCCTATATATGGAAATTAGGTCAATTCCGTTATGAGAATAAAAACGATTGTCCTCTGTCAGCAAAATGGAATCTATAAGCAGGGGAGGGGCCTGATCAAGTCTGATAGGAATACATATCTCGGGAGATCTGCCTTTGGCCGGTACTATTCCCAACAACTCAGGCTCGAGTTCAAAACTCCTAACATCCTGAGACGATCGCATGAGCCGTATCGACTTAACAATTTCGTCATCCAATGATATTATTACAGGTCCCTCAATAAGTTTGTTTCCTGCAAATGGACAATATCTAAGGAAAATTTTAAGCTCTGATCCAGTTTGTCGCCATTCGCCAACCACAGGGTCCCGAGAATCATTTCGCAAATAACCCAACCGGGTTAAACGGGTTATAAGCCGAATATCCTTTAAGCTGTTTCCGGCTTTAATTGTTGTGGGGGCGCCGAATATCATCACGGGCCAGCGTTTCAATTTTACTTCGAAAGTCCAAATGATGATCGAACCAATCACCGCAGTTGCGACCAACAGACAAATCACCGAATAAGTGAAAGTCTTTTTGAGAAACAATCGAACTGCCTTTTTGGACCTGGGACTCATTTCGACGCCGTTAACATCTAAAAACGTTTGAGATCGTGGGGAAATTTGAGCGCCCTCATTGCATTGGATTCAGAATTGAAGACAGATCGGTTCACATGTCAAAAATCAATTCTTGGACATTAGATGAGTTACGGCGCGGTCCAAACCATCCAGGGTCAGTTCAAACATGGGAAAAATTGACGAGATTACCCCTATGGTTCGAGTTAAGGACCACAATCTGTGGGCTGTAGGATTTAGCCAGACGCAACGCTGAAACGTCTGGGCCAGGAGGTTTAACCTGTCAATGCTGGGCAACCCGCTTCTTTCCTCAATATGTATTGATCCATCCGTTGCCATTAGCTCGTAAGGCGCCATGCTCGCGTCTCCCACTACAACCAATCTTGATTGTCTATCCCAGGTCGCAAGGTCCTGAACTCTTTGGGGCTTATAGCGTCTTGGAGGGTCTTCCCATACGAAATCATAAATTGTGTTGTGGAAGTAGAAGATCTTGACATCCTTAAATTGAGCGCGGGCATAGTTGAACAGCGTCTGGACCAAGTCTATGTATGGATCCATGGACCACCCGCCATTGTCAACCAGAAGTATTACTCTAAGCCTGTCCCGCAGGCTTCTGTCAAAAACGATCTCGATTTCCCCGGCGTTTCTGGTGGTAGCCCGAATCGTATCGTCTATGTTGATCTGATCTTTAGGTCCAACCGGGACCATTCGTCGAAGTCTTTTCAATGCTTCTCCCATTTGAGCTTGGGTCAAAGGGGCTTCTAGCGAATAATCCTTGAATCTTCTGTCCATAGCCACTTTGATGGCGCTTTTGTGAAGGGATTGCCCGCCGACTCTCATCCCGCCAGGATGATAGCCTGAATGTCCTACAGGGGACGTGCCGCCGGTTCCAATCCAGCGACTTCCCCCGTGATGAGCCTCCGTCTGATCCTTCAATCGGTCAAGGAAGTATTTGAGTAATTCCTCAGGTGTCATCGACTGCATTTTTTCCTTGGAAATTCCAAGCGCATTAGCCATGTCCTCGGGATGCTTCAACCATTCCTCAAGCAGCTCCTTGGCTGCAATTTCCAGGTCAACACCTTTAAAATCCGGCAATTCCGCTCCCTGAAAAAAATGGGCGAACACCCTGTCATAAATGTCAAAATATCGTTCACTCTTGACAAGAATGGTCCTGGCAGCCGTATAGAAATCGCTAAGACCGCTTACGAGTCCCAGCGCCAATGCTTTGTGGAGACGAAGAAACGAAGTTGGCGCTACCGGCACTCCGGATTCCCTTAGAATATAAAAAAAATCTACAAACATTTAATTTACCTAGGCCACATGTAGTTTTCGTTATGAGCGAAGTCTTCTGGACTGTTGAACAGATAACTGATAGTCAGAACTTTTCTTAAACAAAATTCCTAGATAAGGTATTTTGCCCTGGACTAAATCCTTTGGCCTGAAATCCGGGTCCTTTTTCAACGCCCTAACCCAGTTTATCAGTTCTCTGGTGGCTGGCTTCTTTTCTATTCCCTGAAAATCGCGCAGCTTGTAAAAAGTCTTCACGGACATATCCAGCAACTCATTGTCCAGTTCCGGAAAATGAACTTTTATGATCAGACGCATCATGTCCGGGTCGGGAAACGCGATATGATGAAAATTGCACCTTCCAAGGAATGGATCTGAAAGATCCTTTTTTGCATTGGACGTTATGATGATAACGGGTCTATTTTTGGCCTTAACAGTTTTGTCAATCTCAATAATGTCGAACTCCATCTGATCCAGGACATCGAGCATGTCGTCCTGGAAATCGGTGTCGGCTTTGTCAATTTCATCAATTAAAAGCACGACTCGGCTATCGGCTACAAAAGCCCGGCCGATTTTACCCATCCTAATGTATTCCTCAATGTTGCTCACGTCCCGCTTCGAATCTCCGAATCTACTGTCATTGAGACGCGTGAGAGTATCGTATTGATACAAGGCGTCAACCAGTTTAAGGCTTGACTTTACGTTAAGCACGATGAGAGGCATATTCTGTGACGTGGCTATTGAGTGAGCGAGCATTGTCTTTCCAGTGCCTGGCTCGCCTTTTAGAAGCAACGGCATTTCCAACGCGATTGAAATGTTGACTATTTTCGCCAGTTCTTCGTCGAGCACATACTTGGATGAGCCTTCAAAAACGGGCGGCGATGATTCATGGGGCATAAATTTGGGCTCCTTCACTGTGTTAAATAGATTTAGGAAAACATAATCCACCATTTTCCAAAAAATAGGCAATGGGTTCGTTGTAAATTGTTCCCAAGTAAAAAAACTCATGAGGATCTTTATTACCGTTTTTTCCAAAGAGTCAACAAGCATATTCCTAAAAGGTGTGGCGCTGTCAAAAAAGTGAAGTGACATTTCACCGATTCACTGTAGGTGGTTCAATATCACCAAGGAGGGATTTTTTGACTTGACAATAAACCGAAAGGCTAGATAAGGTACATGAGTCACCCAGCTATTACGGTTTTTGTAAATATGAGTTTTGGCGGCACGAAAAAAAGGGTTGACAACGTTGCGGATTTCTGTAATAAAGTTAAAACACATCCAGAGCTATATTTTTTTGGAGGCTATCCAAATCTGGTATTAAGGCTTCCTTTGGAAAGGATTGATGAAAGGAGGATGAGGGTATGGTTAAGAGAACATTAGTCGTTCTCGGTATTTTGTCTCTGACGCTGATGGTGGCGGGGACGTCTTTCGGCTTTATGGGTGGGGGCTGCGGCGCTTCGTGCGCACCGCTTTATGTTCCGGTTGATTGCCCCGATACAGGTGTGTCAAAGACCATAGTAAAGACATGGGAATGCAAGATAGAGGGCCCTTGCCCTGCGCCTATGCCTGGTTGTGGTTCTTCATGCAACAATCTTAGAGGACCAAGACCCGGAATTCTGTGTTGCCTAGCTGGCGTTGTTGGCGCCCCGTTTGATTGGATTTTTGGTGGATTCGGTGGCGTCTATGGTTGTAACACATGTTTCGGCGGTGGCGGCGGTTGTGACAGTGGCCGTGGCTGTGGCTCTCCGTTTCTTGGAGGTCTTTCCGGGGTCTTTGGTTCAGGCGCCACCATGCTGTCCGGAGAAACGAGCTTTTTCGGCGCTCTTTGGTAGGCTGAACCACGCTTGTGAACGCGTTTATAACGTGGCCGGATCCTGATTACTGAATCCGGTCCCGTTTCCTAAACTTGGCGTTTGCTTTCCATAGCGAGTTTCCGATAGGCGGGTTCCGCTTGGGAAGCAAAAAAACCTTGACAAGCCTTTAAACATAAGGTAAAAATAGCGTAAATTGTGCGCTAAAACTTGACGAAATATAACTTGATGTCCGGTTTGTTAACTGGAACATCTTGAATGAAAGGAGGATGAGGGTATGGTTAGAAAATCCGTTGTAGCTCTTGGAATCCTGGCTATGCTAACATTAGGCGTGGGGATGTCCTGGAGTTACACAGTGAGTTCGTGGCCGGTTCCGGGTATTCCGAACACAACTTTTTTGCCCGGGGGGTCTTGTCTGGCTGGCGTTAATCCGGAGGATGTTACTCTTAGGGGGCCTGTGGCTCCCGCTTGCGAGCCGCCTTTGATTCCCGGAGTGTTGCATGCAGCCTTGAGTATTCCTTTTAGAGCCTTGGGACTAGTCGCTACTCCTATATTCACTGGTCAGCTTGCTCCTGGCAACAACTGCTGCCCGCTGGAATTAGATGGTCCCGCTTATGTCACAGCCGCTGTTCCGTGCACACCGGTTCACATCTATACCGGTCCCAAAGGCTGGTAAGCTAACAAAAGGGCTTATATGCTCTTAAAAGGGTCGGGTCTTCCCGGCCCTTTTACTTTGTACAATTAAATTTCATTTACCATCCAGGGCAACCCCACCCGTCCAACATCTCGTAGGAACTCACCGCAGACCGGCAAATGTCGGCAGTTCCCACTCCCAAAAAGCCGACGAATGTAAATCGCGACCGGCATGCTGGTTACAGGACAAGGACAGTCTAGACATAAGGCAACCAAAACAGGGCTCAGTTTAATTTAGGTGGTACTGTCTCAGTTGTCGGCACTGAAGGGCTTTGGCTGAACAGAAACATGAGAACGCAGAAAATGGCCGCAAGCAGCATCAAGCAACCTCCAAAGACGAACATGAATGATAAACTCTTAAACTTTGCAACAAAACCCCAGAGCAAGACGGACAAGTTAATTCCTACACCGAATGACCCTGTGAAAAGGGACACCACAATTGCGCGATTGATTTCGGTGGAACGATCCACCATTCGGGCCATCATAGCTGGATAGGAAATCCCCTGCGTTACGCCAAAAAGCCCGCCAAGAAAAACCGTCTGCCAAAGGGCCTGTATTTGAGATGTCGCAACTAAAAGCGCCCCAAAACCAACAAGACAAACAAGTATTAATTTATCGCGATCCATTCTATCCAGTAAAGAACCAAGAATCACTCTTACAAAGATCAAGAACACCCCGTAAGATGTGAAGAAAATCCCTGCTCTTATCCCAATGCTCTTGGCGAAAAGAGGAAAAAACGTATTCATCGCTGCGAATCCCGATCCGAATACCGCGACGAGAACCATCATTGCAATATGTCTTCCGTGAAAAACGGTCGGAAAAAACTTTACGCGAGGCCCTCTGGACTGATCAGTCTTTGGAAGTTCCGTAAATGTCGAGCCAAGGCATGCTCCCAAAACACCAAAAATGGCCAACAGAACAAAATATGCGTTAAATCCGTAGAGAATCAGAACAGTTTCACCCAGATATGGGCCGATAGCTACAGCAAGCGATCCGGAAATTCCGTATAGTCCTATCCCTTGTACCCTCTTGTGGAATGGCAACATATCAACCAGAGCGGTAGAGCACGCGTTGAAACAAGCCGCAAACGCTAATCCCTGGAATAGTCTAATAAGCAACATCCATTGCGAATAGCTTTGAAAAAGGATGAAACCAAGATTTGAAACCCCAACACTAAGGACTCCAAAAACCATAAAATTCTTACGGCCGTACTGGTCAATTAGGGGCGCGATGAATGGAAGAGCACCCAGAGAAGTTATTCCGGCAGAGGCCATCAAGATGCCAATATCTCCGGTGTTCGCGCCTAAGTCAGAGACGAAGATTGATAGGAAACTCCAAGCCGATACCACGAGAAAGAGAAAGAAATTAGAACCGGCAAGGACTATGAAACGGCTATTGGTGATAAGTTCTGTCATGTAGGCCAAAAAAGGAATAGAACCATGTCACTAAATTTGCGCATAAAAACGCTCCGATGTCATAAAACAACATGCCGATAACGACTTACGGAATCGGCCCTAAAGAGTTCACTGAGAAATTTACAATTTGAGGGCAATTTGAGGGCAAGTGAAACGCGACCTAAATCCGGGCGGTCCTCAATTTCTATCCTTCCAAATAAAACGTCGAGGGTTTTTAGCTCCTCCGGAGTCTGTCGATGGTGGAGCAAGAGTATTCCCAGGTTGACCAGGCCCGAAAGGTGAGGGGGAACTGAGGTCCTGAGGAAACTGATTTGTTTGACCGCTAGACCTGTTGGTAATGTCTTCTTCTTTAACTTTAGGGGAGGAATCTATGTTCTCTTTCGTCTGTGGGTCGATAGCGGCGCAGCTCCACAAGCCACATAACAGGACAACAAAAGAAAATGATCTAAGGGAAATAGTATGCGTCACAATGTCTCTCCATGCCTGGCTGGGCCGATTACAGAAATAAATGAAACAGAACGCGCCAACTGTGAGTTTGGACTAAAAAGATTCAAAACCAGATTGTCGATAGATGCTTTAGTATAACCTGCAAAGGATGTCGATGAAATTGAACAGAAACCGCGCTGTCGCAATGTTGTGACGGCCAGCTATAATAATTTAGGTCTTTGTTTTGTAAAATCAATATTTATCCTGGCTTACCGCTTTATAAACTCGAAATAAAACAACTACATTCGTGTGACAAACGAGATATGCTAACGCCGACAGTGGAATCAAGGAACTAATTGGGCTTAGAAGTCCTGATATAGCAACTATTGTGGTACGAGTTCCTTTGCTGGCTAAAGTCGGCTTTCCAAAGTTAATTCCCAAATTCTGCGCCCTAGCGCTTGTATAACTAATTAGGCTACTTCCAATTAGTGCAAGTGTCCCCAATGCGATTAAAACGCCCGTGCCCCATTCTGAATTATTTTTTAAATTAAAAATAATCAAACCCACTACCAAGGCTCCATCCGAGTATCTATCCAGGACTGAATCAAGAAATGCTCCGGAATTTGCCACTCGGTCGGTTAACCTTGCAAATTGCCCGTCCACTCCATCAAACACTTGAGACGCAGCTGCCATTAAGCCGCCTAAGAAGCCAACGTTAAAGGAAAACAATACTCCAGCAAGAATTCCGGTAGCCATAGAAAATGAAGTGATCATCCAGGGTCTCAGGGCGCTATATTTGAGGAGCGCTTGTGTAACCCGGGATGAGAGATTTGTTTTGATCCACCTAAGTACAAAACGATCCGTGGGCTTAGTTTTCCATTCTGTCGCCAATTTCATTTTCCTCACTAACGGATGTGATTACGACATTCGAACAATTGAATTCAAGAATAATTGTGTTATGTTAAAAGTATCAAATTACTTTAACGACTGTCTAGCGAAAGTGTTACATAAATAATTAAGAGTTAGTTTTGCCTTTATTCGTAAAAGGATGGAAAAGGTGTTTCGATGAAGAAAATCAAGGTTGCTGTCGTAGGTGTCGGCAACTGCGCAAGCGCTCTGATTCAAGGGATTCATTATTATGATTCAAAAAAGGTGGACTTAATTGGGCTGATGCACCCTAAAATTGGCCAATATGGTCCCTCCGACATCGAAGTGGCCGCGGCTTTCGACATTGACGCGAGAAAAGTTGGCCAAGACCTTTCAGATGCAGTCTTTTGTAATCCAAACTGTTGTGTGCATATCGTCAAACAGGCGCCCAAAAGTGGCGTTATTGTTAGAATGGGGTCTATTCTTGATGGCTTCTCATCCCATATGAAAGAATATCCCTCCGTGCGGACCTTCGAACTGTCTAAAGAGCGGGAGATGTGCCAGGAAGATATTGTCTCGATCCTCAAGGAATCAGGAACAGAAATAATGCTAAATTATCTTCCTGTCGGCTCACAATTAGCCACCGCATTTTATGCCGAGTGCGCCCTGAAAGCTGATCTTGGTTTTGTAAATAATATCCCTGTTTTCATAGCAAGTGAAAATATATGGGCAGACCGGTTCAAGAAATCCGGATTACCCATTATTGGTGACGATATTAAGTCACAACTTGGAGCAACAATTGTTCATCGAGTTTTATCGGACCTTTTCCAGAAGAGGGGAGTGAAAATAGATAGAACATATCAGCTCAATGTAGGTGGAAACACTGATTTTCTCAACATGATGAATCGAGACAGACTTAAATCAAAGAAAATTTCAAAAACCGAGGCCGTACAGTCAGTAGTCCAAGATCGATTGGATGACGACGACATTCACGTTGGCCCTAGTGATTACGTCCCTTGGCTCAAAGACAACAAGATATGCTTTATTAGAATTGACGGAAGGACATTTGGAAATATCCCCATAAATTTGGAGTTACGCCTTTCCGTTGAAGATTCTCCCAATTCCGCCGGAGTTGGGATAGACGCTATCAGATGTTGCAAGCTTGCCCTTGATAAAGGGATAGGGGGTGTTTTGGAGGGCCCTTCGGCGTATTTTATGAAGAGACCTCCGGTGCAGTTTACGGACGACGAGGCATATGAATTGACTGAGGAGTTCATATCAGAATATGCGTCATGATCACCCGTTTCAGTGGTTGTTAGCACGAAGTTTTTTAGGATCGATTTCAAATTTATAGTACCCCCTCATTGAAGGGATCCATCTGTCACGAGGGCGGATTGAAATTGGAAGAT